>SDXZ01000024.1 GCA_004210805.1 Acidovorax sp. | reverse complement strand
GGCCTGAACATCGCCCTGCCCCACGAGCAAAGCGGCAACCGCTTCATCTCGCCCACGCTGAGCTTCAAGTTCCACTACTTCGCGCTGCGCAAGATGCATTTCATGATGCGCGCAAAGGCCCTGGTCGCCTTCCCCGGCGGCTTCGGCACGCTCGACGAGCTGTTCGAGGTGCTCACGCTGGTGCAGACCAAAAAGGCCAAGCCCGTCCCCATCGTGCTGTTCGGCACCGACTACTGGAAGCGGCTTGTCAACTTTGAGGTGCTGGTCGAAGAAGGCACGATCTCGGCACAGGACCTCGGTCTTTTCCACTACACCGACGATCCACAGGAAGCCTGGGATTTGATCAAGTCGTTCTACCAGTTGTGATCTGCGGCCCTGGTCGGGGTGTCGACCAGGGCCGCGAATTGACGGCTTTTTAGAGGCCGTCGATGGTCAGCCTTACCGGATCACCGGCGGTGGAGGCGGCACTGCAATCGGCGGCAACACGAGGATCGGGCGCACGATGGGTGGCAGCGTGAATATCGGCGGCCGCGTCGTCGGTGGTGGTGTCGGCGTGGTGGTGGCAGGTGGCGGAGGCCTGGTTGTGGGAGGTTGCGTGGGCGTCCCAGTCACGGGTGGCGGTGGCACCGATGGTGGGTTGTAAGGATCGGGAGGCGGTACGGGGACCGTTGTCGGTGGTGGTACGGTAGGCGCCGGAGGGCCCCCGGCGACCGGCGGTGGCGCTGGGGCGATTGGAGCCGTCACCAATTGAGCGCGGCCATCGATCTGCTCGCCCACCATAAATGGCACGGGCGGCGGCGGCATCGGCAGCACCGCGCGCGTGTGCGTGTACAGCGGCAGCTGGCTGCTAGAAACCACACGCACCGACTCGCCGGCCTTCACGCCCACACAGCCCGCCTCGGTGCACACCTCGATTTCATCCTGTTCGCCGGAGACCACCAACTCCCCCTCAGCATTGAACCCAATCAAAAACGCCGAGCCGCGGATGCCGACCACCGCAGTGGGCGTCGTGACCTTGTAGTTGCTTGCGTCGCGCTTGCCAATCAAGCCTGTGATGGCGCGCATGCCCCCACGCAGCAGGTTCACCGCGAAATGGTCTTGTGTTGCGCCATCCACAGCGCCAGTCGGGATGAAGGAAATTTGGACTGCATCACGGACTCCCAGAACCTGATCAAAACTCGCGCCGCACGGTGACCGAAAACACCCGGCGGTCGTAGTCCGTGATGGGCAGCGTGGAGGTGTTGCGCGTGATGGCCCACTGTGGCGTGATGCGCCAGCCCGGTGTGGGCAGCCACGACAGCCCGACCACCCAGTGCGTCTGGCGGTCACGCCGCGTGACGCCGAAGAATGGGTCCGTGGCGCCATAACGGCGGCGCTCGTGGTGCAGGTGGGTGAACGCCGCCCAGTCGGCACTCACAGCCCACTGCAACCCGGCACGCACACCCGCCAAGCGGTGCCCGAGCTGGTCAACATCCGCGGCCCTGGGTTCGTCCTGTCCAGCGTACGCCCCGGCGTAATACAGGCTGCCGTTGCGCAGCACGTGCACATACGACGTGCCGCCCACGGTACGGCGGGAGTCGCGCAGGGACTGGGTTGGATAGCGCAGTTCCTGCACCTGCAGGAAGGTGTCCCACTGGCGAAACCCGTCAATGCGGTAAATCCACTCGCCCAAAGCGCCACCAATATTGCGCAGCGTGTCGCCGTCCAGCCGGTACGTGCCGCCTTGCGCGCTCAGCATCCATTCGTGGCGTTCGATGCGGTAGGCCACGCCGGCGCTGGCATCGAGCTGGGCGCTGTCGTACGGCTTTCCGACGTCCGAATATCCGCGCATCTCCGCGGTGGCCGCACCGATCAGGGACCAGCGGGCGTCCAGCACCTGGCGCCCGCGGAGGTTGCCTTGTACGGCAGCAAACGACGCACGCTGCGCGTTGGCCCCCGGCGCCAGGGCCCAGGCCGGTGTGCCGGGCGGGGACAGCGCAGGTGCATTCAGGTCCGGACCGGCGTTGACGTTGGAATCGCGGCCCACCGTGAGTTCGAGGTGGCCCTTCCAGGTGGAGCGCCCTTCGTGTCCCATGCGGTCGTACGACACCAGAAACTGATCGATGCTGAGCGCCGCGTCTACCGGGATGCCCGCGGCGCGCACGCGCTCCGAAACGGCGTTGGCACCCTTTTTGTCGCCCACGGCATGCAGTGCGCGACCCAGCTCCCAAGCCGCCTCGGCATTGGCTGGCTGTGCGGTCACTACGCGGTCCCAGGCCAGAACGGCCCGGCTGTATTGGCCCGCAGCATGGGCGGCGCGGCCCATTGCGGCGTCGAATGCCGGGTCGCCGGCACGGCTGGCCTCCTCGGTATCCAGCAGATCGAAGGCGCGCTGCGCGTCTGCTTGGTGCATCAGCGCCTGTGCCTTGTTCAGCACCTCGTCGGCATGGAGAAAAGACCCAGGGGCTGCCACCAGGAATGGCACCACGGCCAGGCAGCGCGCACGCCGGGACCAGGTTGGAACGCTCATGTCAGCCCCCTCTTCGTTGGCAGGAAATCTACTCCTTTTTGCCCGGTTTGCTCAGCCCCGTTTGCCCTAGGGTGGCACCCAAGCACTTGACCTACTGCGATTTTCCTCGCTGCCGCCGGTCGGCTCACCGTTGCGCAGCTTCTACCACCTCGGGTTCCCCGCCAATGCGCCACGCCAGCCGTGCACCCCCCAGCCCCATTGCGCCCACGGCCCAGAAGAGGCCGCTCACGCCGATCACGGCGCCTGCGGAGCCGAACAGGAGGGGCATCAGCACGCTGGATGCATTGATCGCCATGAGGCGCAGGCCCAGGGCCTCGCCCTGGCGGTGCGATGGTGTGATCTGGTGCAGCAGGCTCATCACCATGGGCTGGCCGGTGCCCAGCGCCAGCCCCAGGAGCACGGAGCACAGGCCCATGGTGAGGGCGCTGGTGAGCAGCGGATACACCGCAAACAGCACGGCGGTCACCAGCATGGCGCCGGCCATCACGCCGCGCTCGCGCAAGCGTTCGGCCACGAAGGGCATCAGCACGCGGATGACGGTGGCTGCGATGGCGAACGCGCCGAAGATGGTGCCGATAACTGCGGCCGACAGTCCGCGTTCGTGCCCCAGCAACGGCACTGCAAACGCGTGCACATCCCAGCACGACGAAATCATCCAGTTGACGATCAGCAAACGCCGAAACGGCGCGTCGTTGAGCAGGTCCCACGCCCGCTGGGGCGCGGCACCCTCGGCGGCGACAACGGCCGGCAACTCCACCGCGTCGCGCACGCAGAACCAGCCGAGCAGCGGCAGCACGGCCAGCAGCACAAAGGCGGCGCGATAGCCCTCCAGGCTGCCGGGCGAACCCCCAGCATGGTCGATGGCAAGCCCCGCGCAGAAGGGGCCGATGAAGTTGGAAACCGCTGGGCCGATGGACAGCCAGCTGAACACCTGTTTGAGCTCGGTGGCGTCATAGACCGCACGGCCGGCGTGCCGCTGCACGGCAATGGTGGCGGCACCCGCCGCACCGCCGGTCATCAATGCCGCCACGCACAACACCGGGAAGGTCGGGAACACCGCGGCCAGCCCCGCGCCGACAAACGCCACGGCGACGGAAAACGCCACGGGCCGTTTCAGGCCATGGCGGTCTGCATAGCGGCCGGCCGGCAGCGCCAGAAAGACCTGCGTGAGGGCAAACAACGCCACCAGCAGGCCCACCGCCGCGGCGCTATAGCCCTCGCGCAGCGCCAGCAACGGCGCCGCCAGGCGCATGCCGGCCATGCTGCCGTGCACGCAGACCTGCCCTGCAATCAACCGAGCGAGGGCCCGGTTCATGGAAGATCGTCCTCTAGGTCCAGCCCCGGCAAGGCGGCGGCTTGGCTGGCGGCCAGCGGCGCCGCGGCATCGGGCGCGGGCAGCACCTGCACATCGCGCAGCTTGCGCTGAATGGCGCGCGTGCGCACGCCCACGTCGTCAAACTTCTTGGCCGCGGCGTCGATGGACTTGCGGGCCGATTCAACGATCTCGCCGAACTTGGAAAACTCGGTCTTCACCGACCCGAGCACGCCCCACACCTCGGACGAACGCTTCTCGATGGCCAGCGTCTTGAAGCCCATCTGCAGGCTGCTGAGCATGGCCGCCAGGTTAGCGGGGCCGGTAATCATCACGCGGCAGTCGTTCTGCACCGCCTCGACCAGACCGGGACGGCGGATGACCTCGGCAAACAGGCCTTCGGTGGGCAGGTACAGCACCGCAAAGTCGGTGGTGTGCGGTGGCGAGACGTATTTGCTGAAGATTTTCTTTGCCTCCAGCTTGATCGAAGTCTCGAACGCGTTGCCGGCCGAGAGGATGGCGGGCTTGTCGGCCGCATCCTGCGCGTCCAGCAAACGCTGGTACTGCTCCACCGGGTACTTGGAATCGATGGGCAGCCACACCGGCTGCTCGTCGCCGCGCCCCGGCAGGCGGATGGCGAACTCCACCAGCTCGTCGCTGCCCGGCACGGCCTTGACGTTGCGCGCGAACTGATCGGGCGTGAGCACGTTCTCGATGATGGCCCCCAGCTGCATTTCGCCCCAGGTGCCGCGCGTCTTCACGTTGGTCATCACGCGCTTCAAATCGCCCACGCTGGCGGCCAAGGTCTGCATTTCGCCCAGGCCCTTGTGCACCTGCTCCAGGCGGTCGCTCACCAGCTTGAAGGATTCGCCCAGGCGCTGCTCCAGCGTGGCGTGCAGCTTTTCGTCGACCGTGCGGCGCATCTCTTCGAGCTTGGCCGAGTTGTCGGTCTGGATAGCTGCCAGACGTTCGTTGAGCGCCGTGCGCAGCTGCTCGGCGTTTTGCTGGCTGCCCTGCACCAGGCCGGCCAGCTGCTGCGACACCGCGTCTTGCAGCACCGAGAACTGGCTGCGGATCTGAAAGCCGTTGGCCTCCAGCTGGTCTTTGAGCGCTGTCGACACCGCACCCATCTGCGTCTGGATGTCGCTCTTGAGCGAGTCGAGCGTGCCGCGCGTGGCATTGCCCAGCGCCTCGAACCGCTCCTGGATGCGCTGCTCGAAAAGCTGCGTGCTTTCGGCCAGCGCCTCGCGCGAGCGCAGGCTGTCGGAGGCCAACGACTGCGCGGTCTGCGTGAGCTCGGCGCGGAAGGCCGCAAGGGCGTCGGACAGCTCCTTGCGCGCCAGCGCGGCCTCGGCCTGGCCCTGGGCCAGGCGCTGCTCCAGCTTCGCCTCAAAGCCGCCAAAGGCCGCCAACAGCTCGGCGCGGCCCGTGCGCGATTCGCCCACGGC
Source organism: Acidovorax sp. (assembly GCA_004210805.1). Taxonomy (GTDB): domain Bacteria; phylum Pseudomonadota; class Gammaproteobacteria; order Burkholderiales; family Burkholderiaceae_C; genus Acidovorax. The sequence goes on along the minus strand of SDXZ01000024.1, from coordinate 24,467 downwards.
CTGGGCCAGCCGCTCGTCCACGGCGCCGCGCAAAGTTTCGAGGTGGTGCTGGGTGGCGTGCGTAAAGCCCGACAGTTGTTTGGCCAGCGCCTCCATCGCGCCATCGTTGCGCGCCACGGCCAGTTGTGTGGCGTGCGCCGTGTTCTCCAGCGTCTGCAGCCGGGTAAGCCATTCGGCGGGCAGGTCCACACGCGGGCGGCGCAACACCAACACCAGCAGGAGCAGCACCACCACGGCCAGTGCGGCCAGCAAGACAAGCGTATCGGTAGTCAAAATGTAGTTACTATTATTTTTATAGCTACAAGCGCTTATTGATCAAGCGCTAGAGGCCAATTTGGCTTGAATTTTTGCCTGATTGCCACAACGGACGGGTTCACCGGCCCGTCACAGGCGAGTTCACCGGCGTGAGCGGGCCGCGCCCGTCGAAGAACGCGATCAGGTTGTCGGCCGCCAGGTTGGCCATGGCCCGGCGCGTGGGCACGGTGGCACTGGCGATGTGGGGCGTGAGCACCACGTTGGGCACGGTGAGCAGGTCGGGGTGTACGCGCGGCTCGCCCTCGAACACGTCGAGGCCCGCCGCCGCAATGCGCCCCTCGCGCAGCGCCACGGCCAGTGCCGCGTCGTCGACGATGCCGCCGCGCGCAATGTTGACCAGCGTGGCGGTAGGCTTCATCAGCGCCAGCTCGGCCGCGCCGATGGTGTGGTGCGATGCGGCGGTGTACGGCACGACCAGCACCACGTGGTCGGCGGTGGCAAGCAGTTCATCCTTGCCGACGTAGGTGGCCTTGCATTCGGCCTCCAGCGCGGGCAACAGGCGCGAGCGGTTGTGATAAATCACCTTCATGCCAAAACCGTGCGCTCCGCGCCGGGCGATGCCCTGCCCGATGCGCCCCATGCCGATGATGCCCAGCGTGCTGCCGTGGATGTCGCTGCCGGCAAACATGTCGTAGCTCCATTTGGTCCATTGGCCGGCGCGCAGGTAATGCTCGGATTCCGTCACGCGCCGCGCCGTGGCCATCAGCAGCGCAAAGCCGAAGTCCGCGGTGGTCTCGGTCAATACGTCGGGCGTGTTGGTGCCCTGCACGCCCGCGGCCGTCATGGCGTCCACGTCGAAGTTGTTGTAGCCCACCGCCATGTTGGCCACGATCTTCAGGCGCGGGGCGGCGGCCAGCAGCGGCGCGTCGATGCCCTGGCTGCCGGTAGTGAAGGCGCCGTCCTTGTCAGCCAGGCGCTCGGCCAATTCGGCGGGGCTCCAGATGGTGTCATCGGGGTTGTCTTGCACGTCGAAGTGCTGGCGCAGGCGGTCCACGATGTCAGGGAAGATCGCACGCGCGACTAGGATGCGGGGCTTGCTCATATTTCAATCTCCGATGTATTCGCCAGGTAGGCGCCCTGTGAAACTGGCGCGTCCCAGGCCAGCGCCCCCGCGCAAGGGCCGCCATGCTGCGTATGCGGCGCTACGCTTGCGTGCGCTGGGGGCGTCCCCCTCCCGATTCGCGCGGCGAGTCGAGAAAGGGGCGAAGGCGCGAAGCGACTCAGGGGGGGGCTTCATTTCAGAACCAGATGAAGGTCATCACCACAAATAACGGCACGAGGATGACGCAGGACCACAGCATGTAGCCAAAGAAGCTGGGCATCTTCACGCCACGGTCTTCGGCGATGGCTTTGACCATCATGTTGGGGGCGTTGCCGATGTAGGTGTTGGCACCCATGAACACGGCGCCGGCCGAAATGGCCGCCAGCGTGGGGGCGAGCGTGGTCATCAGCACGGCAGGGTCGCCGCCGGCGGTGTTGAAGAACACGAGGTAGGTCGGCGCGTTGTCTAGGAAGGAGCTGAGTGCGCCGGTGGCCCAGAAGTACATCGCCGGGTCGGGCGACCCATCGGGCCGGGTGACGGCGCGCACCACCGCGCCAAAGGGCCCGTCGACGCCCGCCTTCAGCATCGCGATGACCGGGATGATGGTGAGAAAGATGCCGGCAAAAAGCTTGGCAACTTCCTGCATGGGGCCCCAGCCGAACTGGTTGTCCTGGTGCACCTTGTGAGGCGTGAGCCAGAGCGATGCCAGCGTGACCACCACCAGCCCCACGTCGCGCACGATGCCGGGCAGACCCACGGCGGTGCCCAGGATGTCGAAGGCGATGGGTGATTTCCAGAACCCGCTGAGCAGCACCAGCGCCACAACCGCCCCGAGCAGCGCGAAGTTGCGCTTGCCGTCGAAGCCGAAGGCGCGGACATCGCGGCTGTCGGGCGTGGGGTCGCTTGGCAGCAGTTCCTCGCGATGGCGGTACAGCCAGGTGTCGAGCGCAAAAAACAGCACCAGCAGCGTGCCGATGAGGAACAGCGTCTCGGGCAGGATGTGGGCGACAGTCCAGAAGAAATCCACGCCCTTAAGGAAGCCCAGGAACAGAGGTGGATCGCCCAACGGGGTGAGCGAGCCTCCGGCGTTGGAGACTATGAAGATGAAAAACACCACCACGTGCACCGTGTGCCGGCGGTTGTCGTTGGCGCGGATCAACGGGCGGATGAGCAGCATCGACGCGCCGGTGGTGCCCATGACGCTGGCGAGCACTGCGCCCAGCGCCAGCAACCCCGTGTTGAGCGCCGGGCTGCCATGCAGATTGCCGCGGATATAGATGCCCCCGGAGACGGTGTAGAGCGCCGTCAGCAGGACCACAAACGGGATGTATTCGGCCAGCAGCGCGTGCACCAGGTTCGCCCCCGCCACCGCGGGCCCGAACACTGCGGCGAAGGGCAGCAGAAAAGCCAAGCCCCAGGCGGCTGCGATCTTGCCGAAGTGGTGGTGCCAGAACACCGGCGCAAACAGCGGCACGAGTGCGATGGACAGCAAGATGCCCGCGAACGGCACGCCCCACAGGACCGACAGGCTGCGCCCGTCCACATCGGCGGCCATGGCCGCGCCGGGCAACACGGCCAGCAGCACGGCGGCGAGCAGTGCGCGCATCCCCAATTTTTTGGTTTCTGTTGTCTCCATCTCACTCCAAGAATCGCGGCCGCTGGGCCTGCCAGCAAGGTCGCCGTGGGCCGGGGCCTGTGGTCAGGCGGACTGGGGAATATCGAACACCTGGCGCAGATAGGCCAGGTACTTCTCGTCGTCGCACATGCCCTTGCCCGGCGTGTCCGAGAGCTTGGCCACGGGCTGGCCGTTGCACTGCGTCATCTTGATCACCACCTGCAGCGGCTCGTGCGCGGGCGGGCTGCCCAGGTCGTTGGTCAGGTTGGTGCCGATGCCGAAGGCCAGCTGGCAGCGCCCGCGAAACTGCTGGTACAGCTCGATGGTGCGCGGCACGGTCAGCGCATCGCTGAAGATGAGGGTCTTGGTCAGCGGATCGACGCGGTTCTTGCGGTAGTGCTCCAAGAGGCGCTCGCCCCACGCAAACGGATCGCCGCTGTCGTGGCGCGCGCCATCGAACAGCTTGCAGAAGTACAGGTCGAAGTCGCGCAAAAAGGCGCTCATGCCGTACACGTCGGACAGGGCGATGCCCAGGTCGCCGCGGTATTCCTTGGCCCACATCTCAAAACCAAACACCTGACTGTCGCGCAGGCGCGGGCCGAGGGCCTGGCAGGCCTGCAGGTATTCGTGCGCCATGGTGCCCAGGGGTGTCACGCCCAGTTTCATGGCATACAGCACGTTGCTGGTGCCGGCAAACTGGCCGGGGCCTGCCGGTGCGCCGGGGCGGCGGTCGCCGGTGCCCAGCCGGGCCACCAGCACGCGCAGCACTTCTTCGTGCCAGGCGCGGCTGAAACGGCGGCGCGTGCCGTAATCGGCGATCTTGAGGTCCGCCAAGCCTTCGCCCTGCAGCAGCGCGATCTTGGCATCCAGGCGCTTGCGGCCTTCGGGGAAGTCGGGCACCTTCTGCGTGTTGCGAAAGTAGACCTCGTTGATGATGGCCAGCACCGGGATCTCGAACAGGATGGTGTGCAGCCAGGGCCCGCGGATGGAGATCTCGATCTCGCCGTTGTGCGAGGGGGTGACGGTGATGTACTTCTCGTTGAGCTGGAACAGCCCGAGAAAATCCACGAAGTCGCTCTTGATGAAGCGCATGGACCGCAGGTAGGCCAGCTCGGACTCCTGAAACTGAAGGCTGCACAGAGAACGGATCTCATCGCGGATCTCGTCGGCATACGGCGCCAGCTGCACGCCGGGGTTGCGGCACTTGAAGCGGTATTCGACCTGCGCGCCCGGAAACTGGTGCAGCACCACCTGCATCATGGTGAACTTGTACAGGTCGGTATCGAGCAGGCTGGTGATGATCATGGACGGTGCGGGCGCGAGAGGGTCCCGGGGTGCTGGGGGCCGAGCAGCAAAGCCGCAAAGTGTAGGCCATGCCGCCAGGGGCTGCTGAGGGCTCCGCGCCCGCCCTGCCGGGCTGTTGTTTCAAGCAAAAATAGCCTCTAGCGCTTGATTTATAAGCGTTGATAGCTATCAAATAGATAGCAAACGCGTTGCTGACATCAACCGGCGTCAACCAGCGACCAACAACTCCTGCAGCACCTTGCGCAAGGCCTCAGGCACCGGCACGGGCCGGCGGGTCTCGCGGTCGACATACACGTGAATAAAGTGCCCGGCGGCGGCCGTGAGGGGTTCGCCCTGGGCGAACAGGCCCACTTCGTAGCGCACGCTGGAGCTGCCCAGCTTTGCCACGCGAATACCTGCCTCCACGGTCTGCGGAAACGCCAATGGCGCAAAGTAGTTGCACTGGGTCTCGATCACGAGGCCGATGGTGCCGCCCGCGTGGATGTCGAGCACGCCCTGCTCAATAAGGTGCGCGTTCACCGCAGTGTCGAACCAGCTGTAGTACACGACGTTGTTCACATGGCCGTACACATCGTTGTCGGCCCATCGCGTCGTGATGGGGCGAAACACCCGGTAGGCGCTCCGGGGCTGCGGCGCAGGGCGTGAAGGTGTGGGTGACTGAGCGACGTTGGAAGGGTTGGCGGTGGGGGTGCTGGTGGCGGACGTCATGGGCGCACATTCTGCCAGCGCTGGTGGTATTCCCAGGCTACGCGCCAGGTGTTGAGCTGCGCGGTCAGGGTGTCTTCCAGGTCCCGTCCATAGCCGCCCGCCATCGCAAAAACAAGCGGGATGCGCCGTTGCCAGGCCCAGTCGAAAACGCGCCGGTCACGCGCCTCCAGACCATCGTGCGTGACGGCCAACCGGCCCAGGCGGTCGCCCTCATGGGGGTCGGCGCCGGCCAAATAGAACACCATCTGCGGCGTGAAGCGCTGCTCCAAGGCGTCCAGCGCGTGCGCCAGCGCCTCCAGATATGCGTCGTCGGTGCAGCCGTCGGGCAGCTCGATGTCGAGGTCGCTCGCCTCCTTGCGAAACGGAAAGTTGCGCGCGCCGTGCAGGGACAGCGTGAACACGCTGTGGTCTTCACGAAAGATGTGGGCGGTGCCATTGCCCTGGTGCACATCGAGGTCGATCACCGCGACCTTGAGCGGGCTGGTGTGGCGGCCCCGCGCCCTCGCCCACTCCAATTGCATGAGCCGCGCAGCCACCGCCACATCGTTGAACACACAAAAGCCGCTGCCCTTGTCGGCGTAGGAATGGTGTGTGCCCCCGGCGAGATTGCCGGCAATGCCTTCTTGCAGAGCCACGCGGCTGGCGGCCACCGTGGCGCCCACCGAACGCCGGGCGCGCTCGGCCATGGCGGGGCTCCAGGGGAAGCCGATTTCGCGCTGGGCGGGGGCTGGCAGCGTGCCGTCCGCAATCGCATCGATATAGCTGCTGGCGTGTGCGAGGGCCAGCTCGCTGTCGGCGGCCGGAGTAGCCACCTGCAGCGAGACGCCGGGCAGGTGCTGCGCAATGCGGTCGCGCAGCAGGCGGTACTTGGCCATGGGAAACCGGTGGCCTTCGGGCAATGGCAGCACAAACTGGTCGGCGTAATAGGCGTGCATGACGCGATTGTGGCAAGGCGCAGATTCCTGGAGGCGCGTCCCTAATTTGCTGCATCGCAACAAAAACCTCTTGCAAACCCGCGGCAAGTCCCTAAAATTCGATCCATGCTGCACTGCAACATGACTACTCGATGAGTCAGGGCCAGCGCAGATGTCTGTGAAGCACTACGGCCTACACGGCCTCAATTTTTAGGAGATATGACATGACGCTGACCGCTGAACAAATTCTGGCATCCCACAAAGCCAACCTGGAAACCCTGTTTGGTCTGACCACCAAGGCCTTCGAAGGCGTGGAAAAGCTGGTTGAACTGAACGTGACCGCCTCGCGCGCCGCTCTGTCGGAAGTCGCCAACCACAGCCAGGCTGTGCTGGGTGTGAAGGACGCACAAGAGCTGCTGGCCCTGCAAGCCGGCCTGTTCCAGCCCCTGGCTGAAAAGACCGCTGCTTACAGCCGCCACCTGTATGACATCGCTTCGGGCACCGGCGCCGAATTCGGCAAGGCTTTCGAAAGCCAGACCGCTGACGCACAACGCGCCTTCACCGGCCTGGTCGACAGCGCTGCCAAGAACGCACCTGCCGGCTCCGAAACCGCCGTGGCTGTGATGAAGAGCGCTGTCTCTGCTGCCAACAACGCTTTTGAATCGGTTCAAAAGGCTGTCAAGCAAGCGTCGGATGTGGCTGAAGCCAACTTCAACGCCGTTGCCAGCACCGCTGCCAACGCCGCCAAGACCGTAGCTCCCCGCAAGCGCTGAGCTTCAAAGGTGTGGTCTGGAGGGCTCCCTCTAGACCATCCTGCAGGAAAACCCTGATAATCGGCCCATGGCTGTAACACAACGTTGCATCCGGCCAGTTGTCTCCTTGGATCCTCTCGAAACCCCCGTTTCAGGGATCCTTTTAAAGCCCGGTTTTGCGACCGGGCTTTTTTTTGCCTTGGGGTTCAGGATCAAGGCGAAATCGGTGTTGAACAGGGCGCTCCGGGCACCGCCTTGCAATCCACGCCAAGCTTGCGCTGTCTCAGACAACGCGCCCAAAGCCCGTTCACCGCCAGGCGTTTATTAAGAACAATTCGCGTTTCGTTTTATCATCGGAGGGTTACAACCCACCGAAAGACGCATCCATGTCGAAGACTGTGAAAGCCTTGTTGAGCGCCTGCGCACTGGCCGCCGCCGCGGGCACTGTATCTGCCCAGGAGCAGGTCGTGAACCTCTACTCGGCCCGCCACTACTCCACTGACGAGGCGCTGTACACCGGTTTCACCAAGGCCACGGGCATCAAGATCAACCGCGTGGACGCAGACGACGCTGGCATCCTGGCGCGGCTCAAGGCCGAAGGCACGGCCTCCCCGGCGGACGTCATCCTGCTCGTGGATGCTGCCCGCCTGTACAAGGGCGAGGTCGACGGCCTGTTCCAGCCCATCAAGTCCCAGGTGCTGAACGACGCCATTCCTGCCAACCTGCGCGCCGTACCCGCGGCCGATGGCGGCATCGCCTGGTACGGCCTGTCCACCCGCGCGCGCGTCATCGTCTACAACAAGATCAAGATGCAGAAGTCGGACGTGGATACCTACGAGGAATTGGGCGACCCCAAGAACAAGGGCAAGCTGTGCATCCGCTCGGGCTCGCATCCGTACAACCTGAGCCTGTTTGGCGCCGTGACGGAGCACCTGGGCGAGCAAAAGGCCGAAGCCTGGCTCAAGGGCATGGTGGCCAACTTGGCCCGGCCACCCAAGGGCGGCGACACCGACCAGATCAAGGCCGTTGCTGCGGGCGAGTGCGACATCGCCGTCACCAACAGCTACTACCTGGCCCGCATGATGCGCTCCAACAAGCCCGAGGACGTGGCCGTGGTCAACAAGGTGGGGGTGGTGTTCCCCAACCAGGAATCCTGGGGCACGCACCTGAACATCGCCGGCGGCGCTGTGGCCAAGAACTCCAAGAACCAGGCCAACGCGGTCAAGTTCCTGGAATACCTGGCCAGTCCTGAAGCCCAGAACTACTTCGCCAATGGCAACAACGAATGGCCTGCTGCCAAGGGCGTGGCCCTGGACAACCCTGCGCTCAAGGCCATGACCAACGGCCAACCCTTCAAGAGCGAGACCATTCCCATCAGCGCCGTCGGCGCCAACACAACCAAGGTGCAGCAGATGCTGGACCGGGTCGGTTTCCAGTAAGCAGCCTTCCCGCCGGTCAATCGGCGCCGCTGCCCCAACAGCCCGGCCCACGCCGGGCTGTTTTCTTTTGGCATCAACAAAGCCGTGTCGGCCATAATTGACGTTTACGTTAACGTCACTTTCAGGAGACACCTCATGGAAATCAAAGGCAAGGTATTCATCGTCACTGGCGGCGCATCGGGACTGGGTGAAGGCACGGCGCGCATGCTGGCTGCGCAGGGCGGCACCGTCGTGATCGCCGACATGCAGGCCGACAAAGGCGAAGCCGTAGCCCGCGAGATCGGCGGCGCATTTGTGAAGTGCGACGTGAGCAACGAAGCGGACGGCCAGGCCGTGGTGGCAAAGGCAGTCTCGCTGGGCAAGCTGATGGGCCTGGTCAACTGCGCCGGCATCGCCCCCGCCGAGAAAACGGTGGGCAAGAACGGCGCCCATGCGCTGGCCCTGTTCAGCAAGACCGTCACGGTCAATCTGATCGGCAGCTTCAACATGATCCGCCTGGCCGCCGAAGCCATGAGCAAGAACGAACCCGAGTCGACCGGCGAGCGCGGCGCGCTGATCTCCACCGCCAGCGTGGCCGCTTACGACGGCCAGATTGGCCAGGCAGCGTATTCCGCATCCAAGGGCGGCGTGGTGGGCATGACCTTACCGATCGCCCGCGACCTGGCGCGCAACGGCATCCGCAACATGACCATCGCCCCCGGCATCTTTGGCACACCCATGTTGTTTGGCATGCCCCAGGAAGTGCAGGACGCACTGGCCGCAGGCGTGCCCTTCCCAAGCCGCCTGGGCACGCCGCAGGACTACGCCAAGCTTGTGCAGCACATCTTTGAAAACGACATGCTCAACGGAGAGGTGATCCGCCTGGATGGCGCCATTCGACTGGCGCCTCGTTGATTGCTATACATTTAATAGCTAAAAGCGCTTATTCCGCAAGCGGCGGGGCCAATTTTTTCCACAATTGTCCCTGCAGGACTGACGCCCTGCGGCACCACTAAGCATTGACACTCCAGACCGGCACAGGCGGGCACCTGGGCAATGCTCTGCGCCGTGGCTCCACGACCAAGGTGGACCCGTTCTGCCCTCGCGCCAGCCCAGCTCGCACCACGCTTTCGAGCTCGGTGGCGCTGGTGCGATGCCGCTAAACGGAAACGAATCGCAGAGCCACTGATGGGACCTGGCGCGATGACTTTATGGATATTTGAGCCGCTAGGCACGCTCGCTGAGACGACAACGCGGCGGCGGATCAAAGTGTCTTGCCGGACTTCAGACCTGCCACTACTCTGGCGCCGCCGCTTCCACTGCATCCTGGTTGCCACGGATCACTGGCAGGCTCAGCCGGTGAAATTTCCGGTTGCCTGGGCGGCGGTGGCAAACAATGAATCCTTAATTCCCAGAAGGCCGGCATGCCCAGTTGAAAATCGCTGACCACGCGATCTCGGATTCACTGCTCTATTCGCAAACGCCGCGCACAAAGAAAAACGGACCGCAGTATTAACTACTGCAGTCCGTTTAATTCCTCGTCACACCACGGCAAACAAATTGCCGCGTCATGAAAATCTGGCGGAGTGGACGGGACTCGAACCCGCGACCCCCGGCGTGACAGGCCGGTATTCTAACCAACTGAACTACCACTCCTGGCAGGCAGCTTTTCGCTTGTATTTCTCAACACAAGCCAAGCGCTACAACTTGGCGACCCTACGGGGATTCGAACCCCGGTACTCACCGTGAAAGGGTGATGTCCTAGGCCTCTAGACGATAGGGTCAAAACCTTGGAACTATCCAATATCAAACTTTGGTGGAGGTAAACGGGATCGAACCGATGACCTCTTGCATGCCATGCAAGCGCTCTCCCAGCTGAGCTATACCCCCACTGAATGACTCGAAACACACTGTGCTTGTTGTCATCATCTGAGCCTTGAATTATAGACAGATTTTCAGCGGTTTCGCAAACGTGCTACAACTTTTTCACGGCCTACCAGTTCCAGCACCGCATCCACGGAAGGCGTATGGGCTGTGCCTACGGTCAGCACCCGCGCAGGCATGGCGAGCTGGGGCATCTTCAGGCCCTGGCTTGCAAGCACCTGTTTGAACGCGGCACTGATGGAGGCTTTGTCCCATTCGCAGGCAGACAGTGCGTCGGCCAGCGCGTCCAATGCGGGCGCAATGGCTTCGGTGACGTGCTGCGCGCGCTCCGCATCGACCGGGGTCACATCGCCGTAGAAAACGTGTGCCCAGTTGGCCAGCGCGACTGTGGTGTCGCACCGGTCTTTGAACAGGGCGCAGATCCGCGCAAGCCGGCCATCCGCCAGCGCAGTGGCTGCAACGCCGCGCTGCTCCAGCTGCGGCGCCACCAGGGCAGCCAGCATGTCGTCTGCCGTGGCTTTCAAGTGCTGGGCGTTCACCCAGCGCAGCTTCGCCTCGTCGAACTGGGCAGCACTGCGGCCAAGGTGGTCCAGATTGAACCAGGCAAGGAACTGCTCGCGGCTGAAGATCTCGTCATCGCCATGGCTCCAACCCAGGCGGGCCAGGTAGTTCACCATGGCGTCGGGCAGGTAGCCTTCTTCACGGTACTGCGTCACGGGTTTGGCACCGTTGCGTTTGCTCATCTTTTCGCCCTGCTCATTGAGCACAGTCGGCAGGTGGGCATATACCGGCGGTTCCTTGCCCAGCGCGCGGAAGATATTGATCTGGCGCGGCGTGTTGTTCACATGGTCGTCGCCACGGATTACGTGGGTGATGTCCATGTCGATGTCGTCGACCACCACGCAGAAGTTGTAGGTGGGTGTACCGTCCGGGCGCGCGATCACCAGGTCGTCGAGTTCGTCATTGCTGATCTCGATGCGTCCCTTGACCTTGTCGTCCCAGGCCACCACGCCGCCCTGCGGATTCTTGAAGCGCAGCACGGGCTGCACACCCTCGGGAACAGCCGGTAGGGTCTTGCCGGGCTCAGGGCGCCAAGTTCCGTCATAGCGGGGCTTCTCTTTGGCAGCCATCTGCTTTTCACGCAGAGCGTCAAGCTCGGCTACGCTCACGTAGCAGGGATACACATGACCGGCGGCCTGCAGGTCAGCCAGCACGGCCTTGTAGCGCTCCATGCGCTGCATTTGGTAGAACGGGCCTTCATCGTGGTCCAGGCCCAGCCACTTCATGCCTTCAATGATTACATCCACGGCAGCCTGGCTGGAGCGCTCGAGGTCGGTGTCTTCGATGCGCAGAATGAAATCCCCACCGGTTGCGCGCGCAAAGGCCCAGGGGTACAGGGCCGAGCGAATATTGCCCAGGTGGATGAAGCCGGTGGGCGACGGTGCGAAGCGGGTGCGCACGCGGCCCGCGCTGGAAGCAGTGGTTTCAGTCATATCAATAAGTTCTGGCCCTCACGGGGCCAGCTTCAAAAATCAGTCAGTACAGTCAGCGCAACAAGGAATTGCGCCACCGCCCGCAAGCAAAACGACAAGTGAGGGCAGCAGCCTTACGCCTCTTGCGGGTTGGGCAGCGCCAGGCGCGACGTGTCGTCCTCGCCCTCTTCCGCCCCCACGCGTCCTTCGTTCAGGCTGGCGATGCCCTCGGCGGTGATATCGCCCGTGACGTAGACACCGTCAAAGCACGACGCATCAAACCCGACGATGGCGCTGTTGAGCGCGCCAATCGCCTTCTTCATGCCGTCCACATCTTGGTAAATGAGGGCGTCACAACCGATGGCCTGGCGAATCTCTTCCACAGTGCGCCCGTGCGCCACCAGCTCGCTGCTGGTTGGCATGTCGATGCCGTATACATTGGGGTAGCGCACCGGGGGCGCAGCGCTGGCCAGGTACACCTTGCGGGCGCCAGCATCGCGCGCCATCTGCACGATCTCGCGGCTGGTGGTGCCGCGCACGATGGAGTCGTCCACCAGCAGCACGTTGCGGCCCTTGAACTCGCTGCCGATCACGTTGAGCTTCTGGCGCACGGACTTCTTGCGCACGCCCTGCCCCGGCATGATGAAGGTACGGCCCACGTAGCGGTTCTTCACAAAGCCTTCGCGGTATGGGATGCCCAGCAGATGTGCCAGTTGCGTAGCACTCGGCCGGCTCGACTCGGGGATCGGAATGATCACGTCGATTTCGTTGGGCGGGACGGTGGATACCACACGTTTGGCCAACGCCTCCCCCAGATTCAGCCGCGCCTGGTACACCGAGATGCCGTCCAGCACCGAATCAGGACGCGCCAGGTAGACGAATTCGAAGATGCAGGGGTTGAGCTGCGGGTTCTCGGCGCATTGGCTCGCGTGGACCTTGCCATCGAGCGTGATGAAAATAGCCTCTCCGGGCTCGACATTGCGCTCGAACACGTGGGAGGTGCCCTCCAGGGCCACCGACTCGCTACCGACCATGACCGTGCCATCGTGGCTGCGGCCCATGGCCAGCGGACGGATGCCGTGCGGATCGCGAAACGCCAGCAGGCCGTGGCCGGCAATCACAGCGATCACGGCGTAGGAACCCTTGACGCGCTTGTGCACAGCGCGCACCGCCGCAAAAACATCGTCTACTTGCAGCGGCACGCCATGCGTCGAGCGCTCAAGCTCGTGGGCGAACACGTTCAGCAGGACTTCGGAGTCGCTTTCGGTATTGGTATGGCGGTGGTCCGTCTGGAAGAGTTCGGTGCGCAGTTCGCGGGCGTTGGTCAGGTTGCCGTTGTGCACCAGCACAATGCCGAAGGGAGCATTGACGTAGAAGGGCTGCGCCTCTTCCTCGCTGTAGGCATTGCCGGCCGTGGGGTAGCGCACCTGCCCCAGCCCCGCATTGCCCGGCAGACCGCGCATATTGCGTGTGCGGAACACGTCACGCACCATGCCCTTGGCCTTGTGCATGAAGAACTTGCGGCCCTGCTGGGTCACGATGCCCGCTGCGTCCTGGCCGCGGTGCTGCAACAGCAGCAAGGCGTCATAGATCAGCTGATTGACGGGCGTTGGACTGACGACGCCGACGATTCCACACATAGTTGTTTTCCATCCATTTGCGGGAACAGCCCCGCGGCAACCACGCAACGGCAGCTTCTGGCCGCCGCCACATCGATATCAAAAATCAAGAAGGCAGATGCTTACCAAATTCTTCCGGTAACGCCGGTTTCAAGCCCTTGAGCACATCGGCCAACACCGGGGCTGCCCACGATTCTTGCCACCAGGGCGCCTCATGCAGCGGAGTGAGGCCCGCCACCACGGCAACTGCCAACAACAGCACCAGGCCCCGCAACACCCCAAACACCGCACCCAGCGTGCGATCTGCCGGGCGCAGCCCGATGGCTTCCACCAGCTTCTTGGCGAGCCAGGTCAAAAACCCGCACACGAACACCGAGCCTATGAACACCACCGCAAAACCCGCGGCATAACGCAGAGAACCGGCCGACTCGCCCATGGGCAACAGAGCGGCCATATCGTCGGCAAACCACTGCGCCACAAAAAATGACACCACCCAGCCCAGCAGCGACAGCACCTCGAACACCAGTCCCCGCCAGGCACCAATCAACATCGACGCCAGCAGCACCGCCACAAAAATCCAGTCCAGGGCCGCCACGGACACGCGTAACCTTTGCGGCTTGTACTCAGAGCGTGAGCACCGAGGCCGACAGGTCCAGCGCCCGGATGCGCGCCGCTGCCTTGTCTGCCTCGCCACGGTCAGAGTACGGACCGACGCGAACCCGCGTGCGCTTGCCGTCCTTGGTGTCCACCACCTGGGTATAGGTCTTCATGCCTGCGCGTTCCACCTTGGTACGTGCTTCCCGGGCCTTGTCTGCATCTGCAAAAGCGCCGACCTGGACGATGAACCGGCCGTCCTCGGCCTTGGCAGCGGCTGCAGCACCAGCGTCGGCGGTCGTACGGCCTTCCAGCAATGCGCGGGCTCGGGCGGCATCGTCGGGTTTCGGCGTCGGTTTATGTTCAGGCGCTGGCACGGGTTTGGGTTCCGGCTTGGGCTCAGGCTTGACTTCAGGCTTGGGCGCTGCGGCGGGGGGCGCCGCCGGCTTCGGTGCCGCGGGGCGCGATCCGTGTACCAGTTCTTCGCCTTCGGTCAGGCCGTTGTTGCCAGCCACATTGCTGCGCGCTGGCGCTGGGCGCTGAGCTGCCGCCGGAGCGTCGGGCGCGGTGGGAGCTCTGGCCACCGGAGCTTCGGCCACGGGGCCAGGCACAACGAGGGGCGCCACTTTGTTGCGGTCAGGGATTTCGATGGGAATGTCGACCGGGATCGGCCGAGGCTGCGTGTCAAACAGCATGGGAAAGCCAATGACACCGACCAGCACCAAGACCGCCGCGCCAATCAGCCGGTGGCGGGCGCGCCGCCGCATCACTTCGATGCTTTCGGCCTGCGGGGTACGCGAACGCCTGTTGGGCTTTTCAGCCGGCGCCTGTTCAGTTTGACCGGGCCAGCGAAACTTGAAAAATGCCATGAAGTAACTCGTTCGGACCTCGAATGCGCCCTATTGGCCCAGATGTTTGGCGTGCAGGCGGGGCGTTCCGTTGATCAACACACCACCCACCGTATAAAACGAGCCAAAGACCACGATTCTATCAGCGGGGTCTGCTGCCGCGACCGCTGCGTCCAGCGCAGCCTGGGGGTCTGGGTGCAATGTCGACGTCACGTCGCGGCGCCCGCCGGCCACCATCTGCACGGCATTCCATTTCTGTTGCAAAGCGGCTGCGGTTTCGGCGCGCGGTGTGGGCAGGTTCGTAAAGTACCACCGGTCTACCAGTGGCCCGACCTTGGCCAACATGGGCCCGAGGTCCTTGTCCGCCATGGCGCCGAAGACTGCGTGGGTCGTCGGAAAGAACCCCATCGCGTCCAGATTGGCGGTGAGCGCCGCCACAGAATGCGGGTTGTGCGCCACGTCAAGCACGAGGGTGGGCTGCCCCGGCACGATCTGGAAACGCCCTGGCAGCTCCACCATGCCCAGACCGTTGCGCACTGCCTGCGCGGTGACAGGAAGCCGGTCGCGCAGGGCCTCGAACGCGGCGAGCACACCCGAGGCGTTGATCAACTGATTGGCCCCCCGCAGCGACGGATACGCCAACCCCGCGTAGCGGCGGCCACGCCCCGCCCAGCCCCACTGCTGCTTGTCGCCCGAAAAATTGAAGTCCTTGCCGAAGCGCCAGAGATCCGCGCCGATTTCCATGGCGTGGTCCACCACGCTCTGCGGAGCCACTGGGTCGCTGACGATGGCGGGGCGGCCGGTGCGCATGATGCCGGCCTTCTCGCGGCCAATGGTCTCGCGGTCGGGCCCCAGGTATTCGGTGTGGTCGATGTCGATGCTGGTGACGATGGCGCAGTCGGCATCGATCACGTTGGTGGCGTCCAACCGCCCGCCCAGTCCGACTTCGAGAATCGCCAGGTCAAGACGCGACTGGCTCATGAGCCGCAGGATCGCCAGCGTGGTGAATTCGAAGTAGGTGAGCGATATTTCATCACCATTTTGGACCCTGGCGCTTTCTACAGCTTCGAAGTTCGCTATCAAATCAGAAGCGCCCACGATCTCGCCATGGACCCGGCAGCGCTCCTCAAAATGCACGAGATGGGGGGAGGTGTAAACACCGGTGCGGTAGCCCGCCTGCAGCGCCACGGCCTCCAGCATCGCGCAGGTAGAGCCCTTGCCGTTGGTGCCTGCCACGGTGATCACGGGGCATTCAAAACGCAGCGCCATGCGTTGCGCCACTTCGCGGACGCGGTCCAGGCCCATGTCGATGTTGCGGGGGTGCAGCTGCTCGCAATGGCGCAGCCAGTCTTCCAGGGTGTGGTGGGTGGTGTGCATACAGCCGGGGATTGTCGCCCAGGCGGTAACTGGCGGATGATTGCGGCATGACAACCTCACACATCACGCTCTACGGAATCCCCAACTGCGACACCGTCAAAAAATCCCGGACCTGGTTTACGGACAACGGGCTGGAGGTGGTTTTTCACGACTTCAAAAAACAGGGCGTACCCGCTGACCGGGTCCCCCATTGGATGGCCGCGGTAGGGCACAACAAGCTCGTCAATCGACAGGGAACCACCTGGCGCAAGCTCGACCCCAATGTCCAGACGGGGGTGCAAGACGAGGCTAGCGCCAGCGCGCTCATGCAGGCGCAGCCCAGTGTGATCAAGCGGCCAGTGGTGGAATGGCAGCACGGGGGCGAGACCCACGTATCGGTGGGTTTTGTCCCCGACCAGTGGCTGGCTTGGCGCGGTGTCTAAGTCTTGAGACGAAGAATCGGCCCGGAGCGGAGATATTGCACAAATCTTTACGCAGATTTACGGCGGTCTCGCCCTGTATTGACCTTGCGGGCCTAAACTTTTTCACACTCTGGTGCGTTATGCACCGATCCAAAGGAGTTTCTCCATGAAAAAAATCGTCATCTTTTCCGCTCTCGCAGCCGTTGCCACGGTGGCAAGCGCCCAAGAACAAGGCCGTGTGCTGTCGGCCACACCCGTCGTGCAGCAAATCGCCACGCCCCAGCAGGTGTGCGGCAATGAAACTGTCTACAACGGCAACCGCACCACCGGCGCTGGCGCCGTGGTGGGCGCGATCGCCGGAGGCGCAGCTGGCAATGCCATCGGCAAGGGCAGCGGCAGGGCCGCCGCCACGGCCATCGGGCTCATCGGCGGCGCGGTGATCGGCAACCAGATCGAAGGTGGCCAGCCGCACTACCAAAACGTGCAGCGCTGCACGACCGAGACGTATTACCAAAACCGCACCGTCGGCTACGACGTGGTTTATGAATACGCAGGCCGCCAGTACACCACCCGCACCCAGAACGACCCTGGCCGTTGGATCCCGGTGAGCGTGCAGCCCGGCCAGACCTATTCCAACCAACCCGACCCGTACGCGTCTCAAGGGGTTTACAGCCAGCCCGGCGTGGTCACGTCGACCTACCCTGTGCAACCTGCATACCAGCAGCCGGTGTACCAACAGCCTACGTACGTGAGCCCTCCGGTCACGGTGATCGAATACGGCTACGACCGGCCGTATCACCACCCTCGCAATCCGTACTGGCGTTAAGCCGTTGGCCGACGCGATATATTGGTCGCCAGTGCAAAAGGAGCCCTTCGGGGCTCTTTTTTTTGCCCACGCGCCGCCTTGCTCCGCAACATTGCGCCCGCGCGGCAACATGCCGCCCGAGAGTCGGCGCGCCCTGTCCTAAAATCGCTGGTTTCCTCCAACCCGAAGCAACGCATCCATGACCACCGAAAAAATCGACGGCGTGTCCGTCACCACCCAGGCCAATGTGTACTTTGACGGCAAGTGCGTGAGCCATGGCATCACCTTTGCGGATGGCACGAAGAAGTCGGTGGGCGTGGTGCTGCCCGCAACACTCACGTTCAACACCGGCGCACCCGAGATCATGGAATGCGTGGCGGGCTCGTGCGAATACAAGCTGGACGGCACTGATGCCTGGGTGAAGTCTTCGGCTGGGGACAAATTCAACGTGCCGGGCAACTCCAAGTTCGACATCCGCGTGACCGAGGCCTACCACTACATCTGCCATTTCGGCTGAAATTTGATTGTTTTTGGCCTCTAGCGCTTGTCCAGCAAGCGCGAGCAGCTATCTTTTTAGAAGCATTCCATGGCAACCATTCTCCAGAACCTCCCCCTCGGCCAAAAGGTCGGCATTGCCTTCTCGGGCGGCCTCGATACCAGCGCAGCCCTGCACTGGATGAAGCTCAAGGGCGCTGTGCCCTACGCGTACACCGCCAACCTGGGCCAGCCCGACGAGCCCGACTACGACGCCATTCCTCGCAAAGCGATGGAGTACGGCGCCGAGAAGGCTCGTCTGGTCGACTGCCGCACGCAATTGGCCCACGAAGGCATCGCGGCCCTGCAAGCCGGTGCCTTCCACATCTCCACCGGTGGCCTCACGTACTTCAACACCACGCCCCTGGGCCGTGCCGTGACCGGCACCATGCTCGTGGCGGCGATGAAGGAAGACGACGTCAACATCTGGGGCGACGGCTCGACCTTCAAGGGCAACGACATCGAGCGTTTTTACCGCTACGGCCTGCTGACCAACCCATCGCTCAAGATCTACAAGCCGTGGCTGGACCAGCTGTTCATCGACGAGCTGGGCGGTCGCGCCGAAATGTCGGCGTTCATGACCCAGGCCGGCTTTGGCTACAAGATGAGCGCCGAGAAGGCCTACAGCACTGACAGCAACATGCTGGGCGCCACGCACGAAGCCAAGGACCTGGAGTTCCTGTCCAGCGGCATCCGCATCGTGAACCCCATCATGGGCGTCGCGTTCTGGAAGGACGAAGTCGCCGTCAAGGCCGAGGAAGTCTCGGTGCGCTTTGAAGAAGGCCAGCCCGTGGCACTGAACGGGGTGGAGTTCAACGACCCTGTGGAGCTGATCCTCGAAGCCAACCGCATCGGCGGCCGTCATGGCCTGGGCATGAGCGACCAGATCGAGAACCGCATCATCGAGGCCAAGAGCCGTGGCATCTACGAAGCCCCTGGCTTGGCGCTGCTGCACATTGCCTATGAGCGCCTGGTGACCGGCATCCACAACGAAGACACCATCGAGCAATACCGCATGAATGGCCTGAAGCTGGGCCGCCTGCTGTACCAGGGCCGCTGGTTCGACCCGCAAGCCATCATGCTGCGCGAAACCGCCCAGCGTTGGGTGGCGCGCGCCGTGACCGGTACCGTGACGCTGGAGCTGCGCCGCGGCAACGACTACTCGCTGCTCAACACCGAGTCGCCCAACCTGACCTACGCACCCGAGCGCCTGTCGATGGAAAAGGTGGAAGACGCGCCGTTCTCGCCGCTGGACCGCATTGGCCAGCTGACCATGCGCAACCTGGATATCTCGGACACGCGCCACAAGCTGGGCGTGTATGCCCAATCGGGACTGCTGTCACTGGGCGGCAACGCAGCCCTGGCTCAGTTGGAAAACGACCGCAAGTGATGCCATCGAGGAGGCGGAGGGCTGAGGAACGCCCCTTGCCAGCCGCCACTTCGAAAATTTTGTATCAAAACATGGCCTAGCGCTTGATCTATCAGCGCTAATAGCTATGAAATAAATAGCAAAGCCACCGATCCGGTGGCTTTTTTATGCGAGTGCTCGGGTGGCACCCCGCGCGGGCGGCGGTGGAACCGCTACACCACCACCGGCTCAGGTTCTAGCCGGATGCCAAACCGCTCGTACACACTGGTCTGGATCGCCTTGGCCAATGTCATGACTTCGCCACCCGTCACGCTGTCGGCCCCCCGGCCGCGGTTGACCAGCACCAGCGCCTGTTTTTCGTACACACCCGCCTTGCCGATGGACTTGCCTTTCCAGCCGCAGGCATCGATCAGCCAGCCCGCCGCCAGCTTGATGCTGCCATCGGGCATGGGGTAATGCACGATCTTGGGCTCGCGCGCGATGATGTCGGCGCACTGGTCGGGCGAGACGGTGGGGTTCTTGAAGAAACTGCCCGCGTTGCCCACCACGGCAGGGTCGGGCAGCTTGGCGCGGCGGATCTCGCAGACCCAATTGAAGATCTGCAGTGCAGTGGGGCTCTCAACCCCCTCCTCCACCCGGCGGCGCTCCAAGTCGAGGTAGCCCAGCACCGGCTTCCAGGGCTTGGGCAGGCGAAACCGCACATGGGTGATCACCGCACGCCCCGCAAGGCCCATGCCCCGCGGCAGGCCGTCAGCACCCTGGGCGTCAGACGGTGCATGCTTGAACACCGAATCCCGGTAGCCAAAACCACACTGTGCGGCGTCCAACGTGAACGCGCGGCCCGTGGCCAGGTCGATGGCGTCGAGGGATTCAAAACGGTCCTGCAACTCCACCCCATAGGCGCCGATGTTCTGCACGGGCGAGGCCCCCACGGTCCCCGGGATCAGCGCCAGGTTTTCAAGGCCCGGAAAGCCGTTGGCCAGCGTCCATGCCACGCAGTCGTGCCAGGCCTCGCCGGCGCCGGCCTCCACGATCCAGGCTTTGGCGGTTTCCTCGACCAGGCGCAGGCCCTTGATTTCGACCTTGAGCACCACAGGCTTCACGTCGCCGGTCAGGATGATGTTGCTGCCGCCGCCCAGCACAAACTTCGGCGCGGATGCCAGCACCGGATCGGCCAGCAATGCCGAGACATCGGCTGCGGAATGCACGCGCACCAGCGTTTGGGCGCGGGCGGCAATGCCAAAGGTGTTCCAGGGCTGCAAAGGGGCGTTTTTCTCGACTACCATTGGTCCGATTGTCGCATCGGGCCGCTAGTGCCCACTGCCACGCACCCCCGTTTCCCCTGAGATAGAGAGCCACCATGCCATCTTTTGACACCGTCTGCGAAGCCAATCTGGTTGAAGTGAAAAACGCGGTTGAAAACACCGCCAAGGAAATCGGCACACGCTTCGATTTCAAGGGCACGTCGGCCAGCATCGAGATCAAGGACAAGGACATCACCCTGATCGGCGACGCCGACTTTCAGCTCACACAGATTGAAGACGTGCTGCGCAACAAGCTCACCAAGCGCAATGTGGATGTGCGCTTTCTGGACCTGGGCGACGTCCAGAAAATGGGTGGCGACAAGGTCAAGCAGGTCATCAAGGTGAGGAACGGCATCGAGAGCGAACTCGCCAAGAAGATCCAGAAGCTGATGAAGGAGAGCAAGCTCAAGGTGCAAGCGGCCATCCAGGAGGACAAGGTGCGCATCACCGGAGCCAAGCGCGACGACCTGCAGGCCGCCATGGCCCTGATCCGCAAGGATGTGGCGGACGTGCCGCTGTCGTTCGACAATTTCCGCGACTGAAGATGAAGTGGCTACCCCCTGGGGCGCTTCGCGCCTTCCCCCTTCTCTCTCGCGCTTCGCGCGGGAAGGGGGACGACGCCAGAGCGGCGGGGCGGCCCTTGTGCGGCGTCTGCTGGCTTTGGCAGCGCCAGTATCAACGGGATCGCGTTATACAACGCGCAGTGGTACATCCATGAATATTCGACCCGTCCTGTCCCTCGCTCCGGCCATCGCCGCCCTCTGCCTGGCACCCGCCTGGGTGCACGCCCAGTCGGTGGGCATTGCCGGCATGTTGGGCAGCAAGGCCCTGCTGGTGGTGGACTCACACCCACCCCGGGCGTTGGGCGCAGGCGATGAATTCCAGGGGGTGAAGGTTCTTTCCGTCGGCAAGGAAGATGCCACGGTCGAGATCAAGGGCGCGCGGCGCGTGCTGCGCCTGGGCGAGGCGCCAGTGAGCGTCGGCAACCGAAGCGGCAGCGGCAAGCGGGTTGTGCTCACGGCCGACAGCCGCGGGCATTTTGTGAACAGCGGCACGATCAACGGCCGGGTCATGCAGTACATGGTGGACACCGGCGCCACCTCGGTCGCCATCGGCCGAGCGCAAGCGGACAGCATGGGTCTCAACTACCAGAGCGGACAGCCTGTGCGCATGAGCACGGCCAATGGCGTGGCCCAGGGCTGGCGCATGAAGCTCGACTCGGTACGTATCGGCGACGTGGAGGTGTTTGGCGTCGAAGCCGTCATCACCCCGCAGGCCATGCCCTACGTGCTTTTGGGCAACAGCTTCCTGAACGAATTCCAGATGACCCGCATCAACGACCAGATGGTGCTGGAAAAGCGCAACTGACCGCGCAGCCAGCACCAAGGTCCTCGTTCCAATACCCGGCCATGTCTGCCCACCACCCCCACGGTACCCACCACGCGGAAGGCGAATACGAAGACCTGCTGAGCCTGTGGTCAGACCTGGAGGCTGCGCTCTCGGTGCTGCTGTCGCGGCCATTGCAGGTGCAGGATTTTCCGGCCAAGGTGCGGCAGTTCGACGGCTGGCTGCAAGACCTGGTGGCGCACGATATCGATGCCGCGCTGTACCTGATGTTCCAGCTGGCGTCTACGTCCACCGTGGGTTACAGCGCCTCGCATGCGCTGGTGTGCGGCACGCTGTGCCACATCATGGCGCACGAGTTGCAGCTGCCCCAACGTGAGCGCGACAGCCTGGTGCGCGCGGCGCTGACCATGAACATTGGCATGACATCCTTGCAGGATGAACTGGCCGAGCAGCGTGAGCGGCCCACACCCACCCAGCAAGAGTCCATCAAGGGCCACCCCGAAGAAAGCATGATGCTGCTGGAGCGGCTCTTCATCAACGACCCGCTGTGGCTGGACGTGGTGGGCCAGCACCACGCCAGCATTGCCGAGCGCGAGCCGCTGGCCAGCCAGGCGCCCGAAGACCGCCTCACCCGCATCCTGGGCACCATCGACCGCTACGCCGCCATGATCAGCCCGCGCAAGTCGCGGGCGGGCCGCAGCGCCACCGATTCGGTGCGCGCCATCGTCGGCCAAGAGATCGATCAGCGCGATGAAGTGAGCTACACCTTGGTGCGCTCTATCGGCCTGTGCCCGCCGGGCACTTTCGTAAAGCTGGACAACGGCGAGACCGCAATCGTGCTGCGCCGCAGTGAAAAGGCCAACCACCCGCTGGTAGCCAGCCTGCTGGACCGCGGCGGCCAACACCATAGCCAGCCGAGCCTCTACCAGACGGCTAGCGGTAAGCCCCGCATCCAGTCTGCGCTGGCCCGCTCCGCCGTGAGCTTGCAGCTCAACCACCGCACGATGGTGCGGCTGGGCCTGTACGCAGCCCAGCACAGCGCCGGGCTGCGGGGGCTGATCACCGCCCCGGGTTCCCTCTAGAAGCTGCAGCCACTCCCAGCCAGACCTGCGGTTATGGAGTGCAGCGCGCCGCGGCTATTGACCCGCGTTGCCTGCGCCCTGCGCCCCGGGCTTGGCCTTCTTGCTGCCCAGGCGCGACTCCTTGCCCTGGATCAGCCGCTGGATGTTTTCCTTGTGGCGCCAGGCCAGCAGCAAGGCCATGACCACGATGGACGCAGCGATGGTGCCCTCGGCATACCAGACCACGCCATCCACGAGCAGGTAGTACACCGGTGCAAACGCAGCGGCCGCCAACGATGCCAGCGATGAGTACCGAAAGAAAAACGCGATGATGACCCAGGTCAGCGCCGTGGCCAGCCCCAGCCAGACGCTGATGCCCAGCAACACGCCCAGCGCCGTCGCGACGCCCTTGCCCCCTTCGAATCGAAAGAACACGGGCCACAGGTGGCCGAGGAATGCGGCCAGGCCCACCATGGCGACCGTGCCGTCCTCCAGGCCGTACGGCTTGCCAAACCACATCACCAGCGCGACCGGCAGCCAGCCTTTCATGGCATCGAGCAGCAGCGTGACGATGGCCGCAGCCTTGGAGCCCGAGCGCAGCACATTGGTGGCACCCGGGTTCTTGCTGCCATAGGTGCGGGGGTCGCTCAGCCCCATCACACGCGTCACGATGACAGCGAACGACAGCGAGCCCAGCAGGTAGGCGGCCACAGCGGCAAGAACGGGGTAGACGGCGGTCAAGGCAACTCCTCAGTAATCAGATAAAGCAGCCCTCTGAGGGGCTGTGTGTTGGTTGGACGGGGGGCAGTGGCGATCAGGTCCCGCAATGCCCCCGCCCTCCGTGGGGGGCAGTCACCACAGCAGCCCGCATTAGCCAGAGAGCGATGGGCGCAACGTCTCTTTCCGCGCGGCCTTATTCTGCCAGCGCGCAATGCACCGGCTTGGCGCCCAACAACTGCACGCACACCTGCGGGTCCAGTTGCACCAAAAAGCCCCGGCGCCCGCCGTTGATGGCGATGCGGGGCAGCGCGAGGATGGTCTCCTCGATGTACACCGGCATGGTGCGCCGCGTGCCGAAGGGCGAGGTGCCGCCGACCAGGTAGCCGCTGTGCCGATTGGCGACCTCAGGCGTGCAGGGCTCCACCGACTTGGCGCCGATCTGGCGCGCGAGGTTTTTGGTAGAAACCTTGCGGTTGCCATGCATCAGCACCAGCAGCGGCTTGGCGTCCTGGTCCTGCATTACCAGCGTCTTGACCACGGTGAACGGATCGAGCCCCAGCACCTCGGCGCTGTGCATGGCACCGCCATGCTTCAGGTACTCATAGGGGTGCTCGGTGAAAGCCACCTTGTGGGCCTTGAGCAGCTGGGTGGCTTGGGTCTCGGAGACGTGTTCTTTCTTGGCCATGGTGCGGTCTGGGTAGGAAGCGAATGGTAGCCATTTGCAGACGCTCCCGCTGCCGTGCGACGGCTGTGCACGCCAGTGCTGCAAGTGCCGTCAAGGCCACGCGGCCTGCGCGGCGTCCCGTGCTTTGCGCCGCCCGACCTTGCGCTTGCCGTACTGCTCGATGGCCGCCACCAGCGCGTCGGTGAACTGCTGCACCAGCGCCGACGGCACCCGGCCCTCGCCCGCCAGCACCTGCAGGCGCCGCTGCTGCAGCTGCGCTTCGTCGAAAGGCCGGGCCGCCAGCAGGCCGGCCTCCACCCAGCGCGCCGCGGTCAGGTAGCTGGCCAGCGCCACGTCCTGGCCGCTGAGCAGCGGCAGCAGCGCCGACGAGAAGTTGCT
>SDXZ01000023.1 GCA_004210805.1 Acidovorax sp. | reverse complement strand
GAGGTTGGGGGCACGGGGTGCTCTTGAGACTCCTCCACAAAAGCACTGGGACCCCAAAGGCTTTGCCCCACGCCGTCGGGCGCTCGGGGCGCCTGCGCGCCACTCTGGTTCTCTGGATCGGAGCACGCGCCCCGCAGGTGCAGGAACCCAGCGCATTTTTGGGGACGCCGATGTGATTGTCAGGAAGCCCCCGCGGCCCAACAATGGCCGATCCGCTTTCCGCTGCACCCATGACCTCCACCACGCCCCACGCCGCCGACCCGCTTGCCTATCCGCCGCTGAACCCGCCGTTCGCCCGCACCACCAGCGTCCGCAGCCTGGCGGACGTCGAACGCCTGGAGGCACGGCCCCTGGCCGAGGCGTTGCCTGTGCAGAGCACTTACGAGATTTTCTGCAACGCGGCCCATGCGTTTGGTGACAAGACCGCGCTGACCTTCTTACCCACGGCCAACCCGGCTGACACACCCCTGCGCTGGTCGTTCAACGAACTCTTGGCCGGCATCCACCAGACGGCCAACCTGCTGCACACGCTGGGCGTGGGGCCCGAAGATGCGGTGGCCGTGCTGCTGCCTGGCTGCCTGGAATACCACCTGGCCCTGTGGGGCGGTGAGGCGGCGGGCATCGTACAGCCGCTCAACCCCATGCTCACCGACGAGAAGCTGGTGGCAATGATGACCGTGGCGCGCGCCAAGGTGCTGATCGCCTGGGGCGACGGGCCCACGGACGGTGACGCGGGCCTGTGGGCCAAGGCGCTGCGCCTGCGCGGCCAGGTGCCGACCCTCACCATGGTGTTGCGGGTAGCGCCGCACGGCGAGGCGGCCGGAGCCGCCGGGGCACTGCCCGAAGGCGTGATGGACTTCGGGGCGCGCAGCGCGCAGCCTGCGGACCGCCTGGTGAGCGGCCGGTGCATTGCGGCCACCGACATCGCCGCGTACTTTCACACCGGCGGCACCACGGGTGCGCCCAAGCTGGCGCGCCACAGCCACGGCGCGCAGGTGTTCACCGCGTGGGCCAGCGTGCAGATGCAGGGCATCACGCCAGGCGACGTGGGCATCAACGGCTACCCGCTGTTCCATGTGGCGGGCGTGCTGCCGGGCTCGCTGGCGGCCCTGTCGGCGGGGGTGGAAACCATCATCCCCACCACCGGCCTGTTCCGCAACCGCGAGGTCATCGCCAACTACTGGCGACTGGCCGAGCGCTACCGCTGCACCTACCTCTCGGCCGTGCCCACGGTGCTGGCGGCGCTGGCCAACGTGCCGCTGGATGGCGCCGACATCAGCTCGCTGCGCTACTGCCGCACCGGCGCGGCCATCCTGGCGCCGGAGCTGGCGGCGCGCTTCGAGCGGCTGTTCGGCCTGCATGTGCACGAAAGCCTGGGCATGACGGAGATGGCGGGCATCTCCACCATCACGCCGCCCGGCGTGGATGCGCCTGCGGGCTGCGTGGGCTGGCGGCTGCCGTACACGCAGCTGCGCATCGTGGCGCTGGATGCGCACGGCAACGCGTCCGGCCAAGACATGCCGCGCGGTGAGCCCGGCATGGTGCTGTTCAAGTCGCCCAACCTGTTCTCGGGCTTTCTGGATGCAGCCGACACGGCCAAGGCATTCACAGAGGACGGCTGGCTGGCCACGGGCGACCTGGGCTTTGTGGATGCAGAGGGTCGCCTGAACCTGAGCGGGCGCTCCAAGGACCTCATCATCCGCAGCGGCCACAACATCGACCCCAAGGTGATCGAAGACGCCCTGGGCGCCCACCCCGCCGTGCAGCTATGCGCCGCCGTGGGCGCGCCCGATGCGTACGCGGGCGAGCTGCCCGTGGCCTACGCCACGCTGGTGCCGGGCGCGCAGGTCACCGAGGCCGAGCTGCTGGCCTTCACCGCCGAGCGCGTGGACGAGGCCGTGGCCCGCCCACGCTGGGTGCAGGTGCTGGGCACCATGCCGGTCACCAACGTGGGCAAGATCTTCAAGCCCGAGCTGCGCCAGCGCGCGGCCTGCCACACGGTGCAGGCGCTGGTGGACGGCGTGTGCGCCACCGAAGCCCCCGGTGCGCCACCTGCGCTGGTGCAGCCCGAGGGCGACAGCGCCGTGCGCGTGACCGTCACCACGGCCAGCGCCGCCCCTGCCGATACCGCTGCGCCGCTAGTGACCCGCCTGCGTGAAGTGCTTGCGCCCCTGCCGCTCACCGTCACGGTGGTCAGCGGCGCTGAGCCCTGGGTGACACCACCCGCGTAAGCCCGGGTGACAGCGCCACCCCGGCGCGCCACCATGCCCATCGGAGCCCGTTCGGGTTCGCTCTAACAACTTCGACAGGAGACAGCGCATGCCCTTCCACCACAAGCTGATGAACCGCCGCCACTGGCTGGGCGGCGCCGCCCTGGCCACTGCTGCGGCCTGTGCCGGCACCAGCACGGCCGCCCTTGCGCAGGCGCCCGTCTACCCCAACAAGCCCATCAAGGTGATCGTGCCTTTTGCCGCCGGCGGCGCCACCGATGTGCTGGCGCGCGTGCTGGCCGAGAAGATGGCTGTGGGCCTGGGCCAGCCGATCGTCATCGACAACAAACCCGGCGCGGCCGGCATCATCGGCACCGACGCCGTGGCCAAGGCCGCGCCCGACGGCTACACGCTGCTGCTGGGCCTGAGCAATTCCATGCTCACCAACCAGTTCCTCTACACCAAGCTGCCCTACAGCCCCGAGCGCGACATCGCGCCCATCTACCAGATCGCCATTGCGCCGCTGGTGCTGGTGGCGCACCCCAGCGTGCCCGCAGCCACGGGGCCCGAGCTGCTCAAGTACGTGGTGACCAACAAGGGCAAGGTGTCCTATGGCTCGTATGGCACGGGCGCGTATCCGCACCTGGCCGGCGCGTACATGAGCCTCACGCAGAACGCCGACATGAGCCACGTGGCCTACCGGGGCGAGGCGCCCATGGTGCAGGACCTGCTGGGCGGCCAGATCCAGATCGCGTTTGCGAGCGCGCTGCAGGCCAAGGCGCACATCGACGCGGGCAAGCTCAAGGCCATCGGCGTGAGCGGCGAGCACCGCATGGGCGCCCTGCCCAACGTGCCCACCCTGGCCGAACAGGGACTGAACGACGAGGCCTACCGCGTGGCGGGCTGGCTGGCCTTCGGCGCGCCGGCCGGTACGCCCGCGCCCATCCTGGAGCGCATCGCGGCCGAAGTGCGCAAGGCCACGCAGCAGCCCGACGTGGCGCAGCGGATTGTGGCGATGGGGTTCGACGTGCAGAACAGCTCGCCCGCGCTGTTTGCGGCGGCGATTGCGAAGGAGCGCCCGGTGTGGGAGCGGCTGATCAAGGCGTCCGGCGCGAAACTCGACTAACCCCCTGAGCGGCTGCGCCGCTTCCCCCTCAGGGGGAAGCCGCCAGCGCGGCGGGGCGGCCCTTGCGCGGCGGCACTGGCTTGGCGCCGTGCCCTGGTTGACCGTTCCGGCCCGGGCTTGCAGCCGGTGCCAGCCGCGAAGCCGGAACCATGCAGCTCAGCACATCGCGGAAAGCTGAATTTCAGGTCGAAAATGGCCCTGGCGCTTATCCATCAGGCGCCGATTGCTATGTATTTGATAGCGTGCTGGACCGTTCCTTTGCAAACGCCACATACCAGTCCAGGCACCCCGGATTGGCCATCGCGTCCTTGTTCACCACCTTCTCGATCGGCTGGCCCAAGAGCAATTTCTTGATCGGCAGCTCCTGCTTTTTGCCACTGAGCGTGCGCGGCACCTCGGCCACAGCAAAGATGTCGTCAGGCACAAATCGCGGGCTCAGCGCCGTGCGCACAGCACCGTTGATGCGCGCACGCAAAGCGTCGTCGAGCACGCTGCCGGGGCGCAGCGCCACGAACAGCGGCATGTAGCTTTCGCGGCCCAGGTACTCCAGGTCGACCACTAGGCTGTCGAGCACTTCGGGCAGGGATTCGACGGCGCTGTAGATCTCGCTCGTGCCCATGCGCAGGCCGTGGCGGTTGATGGTGGCGTCGCTGCGGCCATAGATGATGCAGCCGCCACTGGCGCCGTCGATCTTGAGCCAGTCCCCGTGGCGCCACACCGCGCCCATGCTGGCGGGGCCATCGCCACCGCCGGGCTGGCGGCCATGGCCCGCTGGGTACATGTCGAAGTAGCTCGACAGATACCTTGACCCGTCCTTGTCGCCCCACAGGTAGAGCGGCATCGACGGAATGGGCTGCGCGCACACCAGCTCGCCCACCTCGCCCATCACCGGCAAGCCCTCGGTGTTCCACGCTTCCACGGCAGCGCCCAGCATGCGGCACTGCATCTCGCCGGGCACCTGGGGCATCTCGCGGTTGCCGCCGATGAAGGCGCCGCAAAAGTCCGTGCCGCCCGAGATGTTGTTCCACCAGATGTCGTGCGTGCCCAAAGCCTCGAACTGCGCCGTGCCCCACTGCTGCACCTCGGGGGACAGGGGCGATCCCGTCGTGCCCAAAGCGCGGATGCGCGTCAGGTCGCCATAGTCCGCCAGCGTGATGCCCGCCTTCATGCAGTTGGCAAAAAACGCTGCGCCCGCGCCGAAAAAGGTCACGCCCGTCTCGGCCGCAAAACGCCAGAGCACGCCCCAGTCGGGGTGGTCTTTGCTGCCGCCGGGGTTGCCGTCGTAGATCACGCAGGTCGTGCCCGACAGCAGGCCGCTCATCTGCGCGTTCCACATCACCCAGCCGGTGGAGCTGTACCAGTGGTAGCGCTCGCCAAAGCTGTTGGCGTCGTAGCTGCAGCCGATATCGTTGTGCAGCACCTTGAGCTGCAGCGCCACCAGCAGCGAGCCGCCGTGGCCGTGCACGATGGGCTTGGGCAGGCCCGTGGTGCCGCTGGAGTAGACGATCCACAGCGGGTGGTCGAACGGCAGCCACATCGGCTCGAACGCTGCCGTTTCAGCATCATTTTGGGCTGTAGCGCTTGTCCATCTTGCGCAGCCAGCTATCGAAATAGAAGCATCAAGATTACCCAGCAACACCACATGCTGCACGCTGGGCAGGTCGGCGCGCAGCTCGGCCAGCACGCCAGTGCGGTCATGGTCACGCCCGCCGTAGGTCACGCCGTCCACGCCGATGAGCACCTTGGGCTCGATCTGCCGGAAACGGTCGAGCACCGCATGCGTGCCCATGTCGGGCGCGCAGATGCTCCACACGCCGCCAATGCTCACCGTGGCCAGGAAGGCCACCATGGCCTCGGGCACATTGGGCAGGTAGGCGGCCACGCGGTCGCCGGGCAACACGCCCTGGGCCTTGAGGTGCAGCGCCAGAGACGCGACCTGGCGGCGCAGCTCGGGCCAGGAGAGTTCACGGTGCTGGCCTTTTTCATTGCGGCTGATGATGGCCGGCAGGCCCGCGGCGTGGGCCGCATCGACATGGCGCAGCGCCTGGCGCGCGTAGTTCACCTGTGCGCCGGGGAACCACTGGGCCCCCGGCATCGTGTTGTGGGCCAGCACCGCGGTATGCGGCGTGGGCGACTGGATGCCGAAGTAATCCCACACGCTTTGCCAGAACGCGTCGAGGTCGGTGGTGGACCAGCGCCACAGCGCGTCGTAGCTGTCGAACGCCAGGCCGCGCTGGTCGCGCAGCCAGTTCTGGTACAGGCGGATCTGCGGCACAAACGGGGGCGCAGATCGCGCGGGCGCCGCGGTGGTGAGTGCCGAACTTTGCGGGGGGGTTTTGCTTGTCTCCATGGCGACGCAGCGTACCAGCGGGGCGGGCTGCGGGCCAGTCGGTGGGGTCCCGTGATTGACAGCAGTACCGCTCTTCAGGACTGCGGGCTGCGCAGTGGCGGCGCACCCGCAGCGCGGGCCAAACCCCTCATCTCGCCGTGGATTTAATATTTCGCACGACTGTGCTAAATTCGCGCCATGGACGCCAAGACCCAAAAAGCAGAACTCACCCGCGCAGCGATCGTGGGCGCGGCGCTGGACTTGGCCGCGGCCGAGGGCCTGGAGTCGATCACGCTGCAGGCCGTGGCCGACCGCGTGGGGTTGTCCAAGAGCGGCGTGTTCTCGCGGGCCGGCTCGCGTGAGGCGCTGCAAAAGGCGGTGATCGAAGAGTTCGGCCGCCGCTTCCTGGCCGACGTGTTCGTGCCCGCCATGCAGCAGCCCAAGGGCCTGCCGCGCCTCAACGAGATCGTGCGCCGCTGGATAGCCCGCACGCGCGATGTGGAGGCCTTTACCGGCTGCATCTACACCGCGGGCGCGTTTGAGCTGGACGATCGCGAAGGCGAGTTGCGCGACCTGCTGCACACCGAAATCACCCGCTGGCGCGCGGCGCTGCGGCGCACGGTGCTGCAGGCCATCGAGGCCGGCCACCTCCCCCCTGACACCGCCCCCGACCAGCTGGTGGGCGAGATCTATTCCATGATCATGGGCTTACTGCACGATGTGCGCTTCCTGCGTGATCCGCAGGCGGTGCCACGCACCGAGGCGTCGTGGGCGCGCCTCGTCAAGAGCTACCAACCAACCGCCTGACCGCTGGTCGTGCAATGGAAACCTCTTGCCTTCATTTGCCCCAATTTCGCACAACCGTGCGAAGAAAGGAACCACCATGCTGATCCTCTTGGGTATTGCGGCCATTGCAGCCGCGCTGGGCGCCCTCCGCGGGCTGCGCGACACCCTCGCCCGGTTGCCACGCAGCAACCGCGACTGGATTTTTTATTGAGCCCTGAGCCCCATACGCCCAGCTTTTTCAACGGGCTGGCGCCTGCGGTCTCGGCCAGCGCCTGCGTTGCGCCACCCGCCCGCCGCGCCACCCTTCTCTCTCTTTTCGGAGCCCGCCATGAGCCACACCACCGCCCTGCAAGCCACCTCCAACTTCTACAGCGCGCACGCGGCCATGCGGCTGCTGCGCGCAGCGCTCGGGACCACCGAGCGGGTCTGGCCCGCGCTGGCCGTGCGCGCGGCCTACCGCCTGTTCGGCACGCCGCTGCCGCTGCGCAAACCCGGCAGCCCCACCTCGCCGGGCAGCGCATGGCGCACGGAGCGCTGGCCTTTTGAAGATGCGGAAATCACGGTCTACACGCCGCTGGCACAACCCCATGGCCCGGCGGTACTGCTGCTGCACGGCTGGGGCGGGCACGCGCGCCAGATGCTGCCGCTGGCCGAAGCGCTGGCCGCACGGGGTTTGCGGCCGGTGCTGATGGACCTGCCCGCCCATGGCGGCAGCCGCGGCCGGGTGAGCAACCTGCCCCAGTTTTCGCGCGCCATCGAATACGCCACCGCCCGGCTGCACGCGCAGGATTCGGCACCCCACGCCGTGGTGGCCCATTCATTGACGGCCAACGCGGCGGCCCACGCCGCGAGCCGCGGCCTGGCCACAGGGCGGCTGGTGATGATTGCGCCGCCGGCCTCGCCGCACGAGTACACGCGCCTGTTCGCGCAGGTGTTCGGCCTCTCGGAGCGCACGCGCGCCGCCATGCAGCGCCTGATCGAGGCGCGCGAAGGCGTCCTCATGCGCCAGTTCGAGCCGCCCGCCGTGGGCCCGCGCATCGCGCTGCCCACGCTGGTGGTGCACGACCGCGGCGACCGCATCAACCGCTTTGCGGACGGCGAGGCCTACCGCGACCACATCCCGCACGCCACGCTGCTGGCCACCGACGGCCTGGGCCACCGCAAGATCCTGCAGCATGCGGACGTGCTGGCAGCGGTGGCGGATTTTGTGGACGGCCCTGCGCCACAAACCGCAGTCGCGGTCACCAGCGAGCGCTTGTGAACGCAGGCCTGCCGTCCTGCAGCGGCCTGCCCTTACTTCAATCGGTCATCTTCGCCAGGCTGGTGATCGCGTAGCCCTTTTGGCCCATCTGCTCGCTCGGCCGTTCGATACCGTACTGGTCCCAGCGCTCCAGAGAATCGTCCAGCTCTAAGCCCCGGGCCTCGTCTTCCCAGGCGGTGTCGATCGCCTCTTGCGGTATCGGCTGGCCCTCGGGCACGGCCAGGTGGGAAAACTTGCCATCGGCTTCGGCCTGGCGGTAGATGTCCACGCGCATGTTCGGGTCCTTTCGTACGTCGATCAGCACACTCTAGCCCGGTCCGCAGGACACGCCACGTAGGAATAGCCCCTTTACCGACACCGCACTGTGGGCCGCGGCGGGGGCAAGACACCTCCTACAGCCGGGCAAGGTGTTGTCCTGCAAGCCCTTGCGTCCGTGCCGCGCGGTGCCGGCAGCTCGGCCATGCACCAATGGCTTCTGTCGCGCCCCTGTCGCCATTGGGGCTCACCGTCCCACCGGTACCGGCGCGGCATTCCGCGCTCCCGACCGCCATGAGGAACCCACCCGTGCAGGCATCCCCGCTCCAGACCGCGCTCACTGCGCATGACGCTTATCTTTTTCGCGAGGGAACCCATGCACGGCTGTACCAGGCGCTGGGCTGCCACCTGCGCGCGGACGGCGATGGGGCAGATCTGGCGGTGTGGGCCCCCAATGCCGCCCATGTTTCGGTGATCGGCGAATGGAACGGCTGGAACTCCGACGCCAACCCGTTGCGCCACCGCACCGATGACAGCGGTGTGTGGGAGGGCCATGTGCCGGGCGTCGAGCAAGGACATGCCTACAAATTTCGCATCGTTGCGCAGAGCGGTGATGTGCTGGAAAAAGCCGATCCCTTTGCGATGTACGCCGAGCTGCCCCCCGCGACCGCGTCGCGCGCCTGGTCGCTCGACTACGAATGGAACGATAGCGCCTGGATGGAAAGCCGCGGCGCGCACAACGCGCTGGACGCGCCGATGTCGATCTACGAGGTGCATCTGGGGTCGTGGCGGCGCAAGGATGGCGCCTTCATGGGCTACCGCGAGCTGGCCCATGCGCTGGCCGAATACGTGCTGCACACCGGCTTCACCCATGTGGAGCTGATGCCTATCACCGAGCACCCGTTTTATGGCTCCTGGGGCTACCAGACCACCGGGTACTTCGCGCCGACGGCCCGCTATGGCACGCCGCAGGATTTCATGTACTTCGTGGACCATCTGCACCAGCAGGGCATCGGCGTGCTGCTCGACTGGGTCCCGTCGCACTTCCCCGCCGACGCGCATGGCCTGGACCGTTTTGACGGCACGCACCTGTTCGAGCATTCCGACCCGCGGCAGGGCTTTCACCCCGAGTGGAACTCCAGCATCTTCAACTACGGGCGCCACGAGGTGCGCAGCTTTCTCGTCTCGTCGGGGCTGTTCTGGCTGGACAAGTACCACCTGGATGGCCTGCGCGTGGACGCGGTGGCGTCCATGCTGTACCTGGACTACGCACGTAAACACGGCGAATGGATTCCCAACCGCCACGGCGGGCGCGAGAACCTCGAAGCCATCGAGTTCATGCGCCACCTCAACCGCGCGCTGTACCGCGACCATCCTGACACGGTGTGTATTGCTGAGGAGTCCACCGCCTGGCCGATGGTGTCGCGCCCGATCGAGATGAACGGACTGGGCTTTGGCATGAAATGGAACATGGGCTGGATGCATGACAGCCTGTCGTACATGAAGGAGGACCCGGTCAACCGGCGCTACCACCACCACAAGCTCACGTTCTCGATGGTGTACGCGTTCAACGAGAACTTCGTGCTGCCGCTTTCGCACGATGAGGTGGTGTACGGCAAGGGGTCGCTTATCAACAAGATGCCCGGCGACGAGTGGCAGCAGTTTGCGAACCTGCGCGCGCTGTTCGGGCTGATGTGGGCCCACCCCGGCAAGAAGCTGCTCTTCATGGGCGGCGAATTTGGCCAGCGGCGCGAATGGGCGCACGAGGGTGAGCTGGACTGGGAGATGTCCGGCTGGGAACGGCACAGCGGCGTGCAGCGGCTGGTGGGCGCACTCAACCTCGTGTACCGCGACGAGCCCGCGCTGCACCAGGTCGACTTCTCGGCCGAAGGCTTTGAGTGGCTGGAGGCCGACGACGCTGCACAAAGCGTGATCGCCTTTTTGCGCAAGCCGCGCGCTGGCGGGCCCACTGCCGCGCCGGTGCTCGTGGTCTGCAACATGACACCGGTGCCGCGCGAGAACTACATCGTCGGCGTGCCCACGGCAGGGTTCTGGCGCGAGATCCTGAACACCGACGCGCGCGACTTCGGGGGCTCGGGCTGGGGCAACCTGGGCGGGGTGGAATCCACGCCCGTGCGCTCGCGCCGCTTCACGCAGTCCCTGTGCCTGACCTTGCCGCCCTTGTCCGCCATCTACCTCACGCCGTCACCGGCCGCTGCCCATGACAACGCCTAGCCCCACCCCCATCTTGCTGCAGCCCAACGCCAGCCTCCGCACCCACGCCAGTACCAGCACGATTGCGCCTGAACGCATGGCGCATGACGGCCGTGCCCGGGCCGTGGTCGAGGCGGTCCTGCCCGCCGTCGATGCCGGCCGTTTTGCGGTCAAGTGCGTGGCGGGCGAACCCTTTGTCGTCACAGCACACTGCTTTACCGACGGGCACGATGTGTTGCGCGTGATGCTGTGCTGGCGTGCAGACGATGCCACCCCACCGGTGGAGGTGCCCATGGTCGCCACGGGCAACGATGAATGGCGGGCCAGCTTTTTGCCGCCTGCGTCCGGGCGCTACTACTACACCGTCACCGCCTGGGTGGATTCCTTCGATTCGTGGCGCCGTGAGCTGGTGCGCCGGGTGGATCCGGAAGACATTTGCATTGCCGCCCGCGTCGGCGCCATCGAGATCGCCGCAGCGGCGCACCGCGCCGAGGGCGAGGACCAGGCCGCATTGGTGGAATGGGCGCAAGCGCTGGAGGACGAGGCCCTGGCCGCGGGCGCAGTGCAGAGCGCCGAGCGTGCCACCAAGGCGACGGCACTCAAGGCCCTGGCGCTCGATTCCGACCGCGCCGAACTCATCGCGCGCTACCCGGACCGCCGCCACGAGTTCCGCTACCCCACAGAATTCCCGCTGGTGGCGGACCGCGAACGCGCCCGCTACAGCACCTGGTACGAGCTTTTTCCCCGTTCGACCTCGCCCGTGCCCGGCGCCCACGGCACGCTGCGCGATGTGGAAAACCGCTTGCCGGCCATCGCCGCCATGGGTTTCGACGTGTTGTACTTCCCGCCCATCCATCCCATCGGCCGCGTGCAGCGCAAGGGCAAAAACAACGCGCTGACGGCGCAGCCGGGCGATGTGGGAAGCCCCTGGGCGATTGGCGCGGCAGAGGGTGGCCACAAGGCCATCCTGCCCGAGCTGGGCACGGCCGAGGACTTCCGCCGCCTGGTGGGCGAGGCACGCCGCCACGGGTTGGAGATCGCGCTGGACATTGCCTTCCAGTGCGCGCCCGACCACCCCTACGTCGAGCAGCACCCGGACTGGTTCCGCTGGCGGCCCGACGGCACCGTGCAGTACGCGGAAAACCCGCCCAAGAAGTACCAGGACATCTACCCGTTCAATTTCGCATGCGACGACTGGCAGGGCCTGTGGACGGAACTCAAGAGCGTGTTCGAGCACTGGATCGGCGAGGGTGTGCACATCTTTCGCGTCGACAACCCGCACACCAAGGCCTTCCCGTTCTGGGAATGGGTGATCACCGAGATCAAGCGCAACCACCCCGACGTGCTCTTTTTGGCCGAGGCCTTTACCCGGCCCAAGGTCATGCACGGGCTGGCCAAGCGGGGGTTTTCGCAGTCGTACACGTACTACACCTGGCGCAACACCAAAGAGGAGCTGACGGCGTATTTCATCGAGTTGTCGAGTGGCCCGGGCAAGGACTACTTCCGCCCCAACGTGTGGCCCAACACGCCCGACATCCTGAACGAGCACCTGCACGGCGGCGAGCCTGCGGTGTTCATGTCGCGCTTGGTGCTGGCCGCCACGCTGGCCGCCAGCTACGGCATCTACGGCCCGGCGTACGAGCTGCTCGAGCACGATCCGCGCGAGCCTGGGAGCGAGGAATACCTGCACTCCGAGAAGTACCAGCTGCGCCACTGGGACCACGACCGGCCCGACAACCTGCGCGACTTCATCACCCGGGTGAACCGCATCCGACGCGAGAACCCCGCCTTGCATTCGGACAACTCCCTGCGCTTTTTGTCGATCGACAACAACGCCCTGATTGCCTACGCCAAGCGTTCGCCCGACGGCCGCAACACCGTGGTCACCGTGGTCAACCTCGACCCGCACAACGCGCAATCGGGCTGGGTCAACCTGAGTGCCGCCTGGGTGGCCGGTGCCGAAGCCGCAGAGGAGGAGAGTGCGGCATTGGCCCCCGCGCCCGCGCCGGCCGAGCGCTGGCAGATGCACGACCTGCTGAGCAACCAGCGGTTTGTCTGGCAGGGCGACTGGCACTTTGTGCAGCTGGACCCCCACCGCGTGCCCGCGCATGTTTTCCTGGTGCGGCGGCATGTGCGCCGCGAGCATGACTTCGATTTCTTCGAATAAAAAACGAGCGAAAAACCATGAGCGCCATTCCCGCCCCCGTGCTGCAGCCGTCACCCCCGGGTGACCTGCCGGACCCTTTACCCGGCATCACGCCCGAGAACCCCGAGATCGACACCAGCGATGACCCGCTGTGGTACCGCGATGCGGTGATCTACCAGCTCAATGTGAAGGCGTTTTTCGACACCAACGGCGATGGCGTCGGCGACTTCAAGGGCGTGACCGCCAAGCTCGACTATGTGAAAGAGCTGGGGGTCAACACCATCTGGCTGATGCCGTTCTACCCCTCGCCGCTGCGCGACGACGGCTACGACATTTCGGAATACGAAGACGTGCACCCGCAGTACGGCACGCTCGACGATTTCCGCGAAATGCTGAACGCCGCGCACGAACGCGGCCTGCGCGTGATCACCGAGCTCGTGATCAACCACACCTCTGCCGACCATCCGTGGTTCCAGGCCGCGCGCCATGCGCCTCCTGGCTCGCCCGAGCGCAGCTTCTACGTGTGGAGCGACACCGACCAGATCTACCAGGGCACGCGGATCATCTTCACCGACACCGAGACCTCCAACTGGAGCTGGGACCCGGTGGCCAAGGCCTACTACTGGCACCGGTTCTTCAGCCACCAGCCTGACCTGAACTTCGACAACCCGGCGGTGATGGAGGCGGTGCTCAAGACCATGCGCTTCTGGCTGGACATGGGCGTGGACGGCTTCCGGCTGGACGCTATTCCCTACCTGGTCGAGCGTGACGGCACCAGCAACGAGAACCTGCCCGAGACGCACGCGGTCATCAAGAAGATCCGCGCCGTGATCGACGCCGAATACAAGAACCGCTTTCTTCTGGCCGAGGCCAACATGTGGCCCGAGGACGTGCGCGAATATTTTGGCGATGGCGACGAGTGCCACATGGCCTATCACTTCCCGCTGATGCCGCGCATGTACATGGCCATCGCGCAGGAAGACCGCCACCCCATTGTCGAGATCCTTCAGCAGACGCCCGAGATTCCCGACGGCTGCCAGTGGGCCATCTTCTTGCGCAACCACGACGAGCTCACGCTGGAGATGGTGACGAGCAAGGAGCGCGACTACATGTACAACATGTACGCCTCCGACAAGCGCGCGCGCATCAACCTCGGCATCCGCCGGCGCCTGGCGCCGCTGATGGAAAACGACCTCGACCGCGTCAAGCTCATGAAGGGCATGCTGCTGTCGATGCCGGGCTCCCCGGTCATGTACTACGGCGACGAGATCGGCATGGGCGACAACGTGTTCGTGGGCGACCGCAATGGCGTGCGCACGCCCATGCAGTGGAGCCCCGACCGCAACGCCGGCTTCTCGCGCGCAGACCCGCAGCGGCTGTACCTGCAGCCCATCATGGACCCGATGTACGGCTATGAAGCGCTCAACGTGGAGACGCAGGCGCGCGACCAGAGCTCGCTGCTCAACTGGACGCGACGCATGCTCGCGGTGCGCAAGACGAGCCACGCTTTCGGCCGCGGCAAGCGCATTTTTCTCAAGCCCGGCAACCGCAAGATCCTGGCGTATTTGAGCGTGCACGAGGACGACGTGATCCTGACGGTCTTCAACCTCTCGCGCGCGGCGCAGCCGGTGGAGCTGGACCTGTCGGCCTACAAGGGCCGCGCGCCGGTGGAGATGCTGGGGCGCGTGACCTTTCCCCCCATCGGCGACCTGCCGTACCTGCTCACGCTGCCGTCGTACGGCTTCTACTGGTTCCGGCTCTCCACCGAAGCCGAGATTCCCTCCTGGCACCAGGACGGGCTCGATTTGCAGGAGCGTCCCGTGCTGGTGCTGTTCGACGGCTGGACGAGCTTTTTCCGCGACCAGGTCATGCCCTGGCGCATTGGCATGGCCGAGCGCATGCACACCCAGCTCGAAACCGACACCCTGCCCCGCTTCATCGAAACGCAGCGCTGGTACGCCGGCAAGGGTGGCAGTGCGGTGCAGCGCGCACGCATCCAGGACCACGCGCTGTGGAGCGACGAAGGCCACGAATGGATGCTGCCGCTCTTGGCCATCGAAGGGCCCGAAGAGGCCGCGACCTACTTTGTGCCGCTGGCGCTGGCGTGGGAAGAAACCGACGAGGAGCGCATGAAGCGCATCTCGCCCGGCGGCCTTGCGCGCGTGCGCCAGCAGGCCCAGGTGGGCGTGCTGGGGGACGCGTTCCACGACGAGGCGTTCTGCCGCGCCGTCGTGCGCGCCATCGGTGCGAACCGCGAAGTGGCGACGGCCCACGGCCGGCTGCGCTTCAAGCCCACGGGGGCGTTTGCCGGCATCGCCGCGCGGCTCGATGAACTGCCGGTGAGCCGCCCGGGTGCGCAAAGCAGCAACACCGTCGTCACTTTTGACGAAACGCTGTTCCTCAAGGGCTACCGCCGGCTGCGCCCGGGCCTCAACCCCGAGCTGGAGGTCGGCAAGTTTCTCACCGAGGTGGCCCGCTACCCGCACTGCGTGCCCGTGGCCGGCGCGCTGGAATACACGGCCAACGACGGCACGCAGATGACGCTGGCGCTGGTGCAGTCGTACGTGTCCAACCAGGGCGATGGCTGGGACTACACGCAGGGCTACCTGGAGCGTTTTCTGGAAGACTTGCGCGTTGCGCCGTCGCAGGCACAGGCACCGGCCGATGTGCACGGCGGCTACCTGGCGCTTGCCTCGACGCTGGGCTTGCGCACCGCGCAGCTGCACCGGGCGCTGGCGCTCCGCACCGGCTACCCCTCGTTCGACCCCGAACCACTGACGGCGCAGGACGTGGCGGCCTACCGCCAACGCGCCACGGCCGAAGCCCACGACACGCTGGCGCTGCTCGAGCGCCGCCTGGCCGAACTCCCCGCACCGGTGCAGGCCGACGCCCAGGCCGTGCTGGCACGGCGCACCACCGTCATCGACCACATTGCTGCGGGCAACGCCCCTCTGACGGCACCTGCGGGAATCAAGACGCGCTACCACGGAGACTACCACCTGGGCCAGGTGCTGGTGACGGGCAACGACTTCGTCATCATCGACTTCGAGGGCGAACCAGGCCGCAGCTTTGAAGAGCGGCGCGCCAAGGGCTCGCCGCTGCGCGACGTGGCGGGCATGCTGCGGTCGTTCAACTACGCCCGCTGGGCCGCGCTCAAGCACACCATGCAGAGCACCGAGGAGGTGGTGCGCATGGACGCGGCCGTGCTGCAGTGGGAAGAAGCCACGCGCAGCGCCTTCCTGGGCGCGTACATGGGCCACATGGCCGGCAGCGAGCAGGAGCGGCAGACCACGGCCAGCCTGCTGGCGCTGTTCGAGATGGAAAAGGCGCTGTACGAACTGCGCTACGAACTTGGCAACCGCGTGGACTGGGTGCAGGTTCCGCTGCAGGGCATCCTGGCCCTGATCGGCGCAACGCCTGAATTCGAACCCCGTCAGGCCCCCCTGGCCTAGCGCGCCACAGCCGCGCGCGGCCTCACACAGAACGAGAGAAATTTCATGGAAAACTTCGGTATCCACCTGGAACCTGCGCGGGCCATGCTCTACCAGGTGGGCGCATATCTCCCGCGCATCCTCATCGCCATCCTGATCGTGTTCGGCGGGTGGCTGCTGGCCAAGGCAGCACGGTTTGCCGTCACCCGCGGCCTCAGGGCCATCAACTTCAGGGTGCTGACCGAACGCGCCGGGCTCGACTCGTTTTTGCGCCAGGGCGGCATGGCGGGCGACACCACCGACATCTTCGGCCTGCTGGTGTATTGGCTGGTGATCCTGGCGGCGCTGCTGGTGGCGTTCAACGGCCTGGGGCTGAGCTACGTCACGGCCCTGCTCAGCCGCCTGGTGTGGTTCGTGCCCAACCTGTTCATCGCGTTGCTCATCCTGGCGTTCGGCGCGTACTTTGCGCGGTTTGTGGGCAACACCCTGGCGGGGTATGGCCACCGCAAGAAGCTGCAGGACGCCGCGCTGCTGGGCAAGGTCGCACAGTACGCCATCGTGGTGTTTGTGGTGCTGATTGCGCTGGACCACCTCAAGGTCGGCGGCGACATCGTGCGCCAGAGTTTCCTCATCATCCTGGGCGGCGTGGTGTTTGCGGCAGCGCTGGCGTTTGGCCTGGGCGGCAAGGACTGGGCGGCAGAGCGCATCGAGAGCTGGTGGCCGCGTGCGCGCAAGCCCCATGTGCCAGATATTGCTGGCGCCCCCGTTGCCCCGCCCCGTCAGCCCGGGAGCGACGACACAACCCGCGTACCGCCGCCAAACCGGCCGCGATGAATGAGCACAGTCACGGGCATCCCCCGGGGCCGCGACTGGGTCAATTTTT
Source organism: Acidovorax sp. (assembly GCA_004210805.1). GTDB lineage: Bacteria > Pseudomonadota > Gammaproteobacteria > Burkholderiales > Burkholderiaceae_C > Acidovorax. Next base: position 11,989 of record SDXZ01000023.1, on the reverse strand, counting down.
AGGTGTTTTTGGCCGCTAGCGGTTGTTACATAAGCACTTATGGCTATACAACATAGCAACCGGTGGCGCGGTAACCAATGGGTGCCGTGCACACGCGAACTGCGTATCCCGAAGAAGCCCGCAAACACCCCGCTTGATCTGATGGGCCCGATCCCAGGAGAGTCATGGCGCACGCACCGGGACCCCGGCGCCCCCAACCCAAGTGCCCTGGCACTCCGCCACCCAACAAAAAAGCCCCGCAGTGCGGGGCGTTTTTTTGCGGAATTTTGCCTCCAGCGCTTGCCTGACAAGCGCCCAAAGCTATTCCATTTGTCACATCACTTCTCGGCAACGGCCTTGTCACGCATGCGGTCGGCACGGGCGCCTGGATCGGGGTGCGAAGACATCATCTGGTCCATGCCACTTTGTTTGCCGCCCAAGGAGGCGATCTTGCGGAAGGCCCCCTCCATCGCCTTGACGTTGTACTTGTGCTTTCGCATGAAGGCGAGGCCGTAATCGTCGGACTCGGTCTCCTGGCTTTGCGAGAACTGGCTGTTGAGCAGCTTCTCACCCAGCGCGCCCAGGTCGGAGTCGGCCAGCGTGGCCGCAGCGCCGCCCGAGGCCGCCACGGCCTTGCGGCCGGCCGATGCCATGTAGGCGGTGCGCATGGCGCCCATGGTGTGTGCGTGCTTGACATGGCCGATTTCGTGGCCAATAACACCCAGCAACTCCTGGTCATTCATCATGTCCATCAGGCCGGCATAGACGCGGATGGAACCGTCGGCCGTGGCGTTGGCGTTCACGTCCCGGCTCAGGTACACCTTGAAATTGAGCTTCATCCCGTCTTCATTGACGTGCTTGGCCGTCAGGCGGGCCAGGCGCTTGGAATACTTGTTGTTGGCCGGGGCGAGTTTTTCAGTGCGATCTCCATAGGCACGGTACTGCAGCGCCACCGACTTGAGTTCGTCGTCCGACACGGTCGCGGCTTTGAACACGTCCAGCGCAGCCCCCAGCTTGTTTTCGGACTTGCTGGCACCCGAACCACCGGCGCTGGTCGACCCGATGGCCGAAGAAACGGATGACGGCCCGCTGGCGGACCCACCTTCGGTGGTCGCACAGCCGGTGAGCCCAAGCGCGCAGGCCATGGCGATATAGGTCAGTTGTTTCATTGGAATAATTTCCCTCTTTGGATGAATTGGATTCGGCGCAGCGCGCCCTGCAAGAACGTCGGCGCACAGGCCTTGTTGCAAATTTGCAAGCTCAGCAGCGGCTTGTTTCAAATGGGAGGCGATTGTTTCATGTGCCTAATAGCATTGCCCTGTCGACTTGCCTAGAGTGCAACCGTTCGTATCCTCGCAATCGCTTGAAACGAGCCATCAGCGGTAGGCAGGTGACGCGCAAAGCATCCCGGCAGCACATTGAAATTCACTTTGAGTTACACATCAGTCGCTTAAAAGCCTCAGCGTGCATTTCCTCATGCACCCCTAACTCGCACGCAAGTTTGCGATCGGCGCGCGATGTGAGCGATTTGTAGGCAACACGCTGGCGGGTTGCCACGCGCTCTGAACCTGACGCAGGGCAGCGCCCGGCCCACCGCTGGCGCACAAGCCGGGCGGCCCGATGCCGTGGCGTGTCCCCCGCAACACGCCAGGGCGCCATGTGGCGGCGAGGGTCGCGGGCAGGTCAACGCACGTGGGCTAGCGCTTGGTCCAAGTCGCTGCACAGGTCTTCGGCGTCCTCCAGCCCGACGTGCAGGCGGACCAGGCGGCCTGCGTCCGGCAGCGTGGCCAGATGGCGCAGGTCGTACGGCACGGCCGGCAGCACCAGGCTTTCGTATCCGCCCCAGCTGGTGCCCAGGCTGAAGAGCCGGAGCGCGTCGATGAACGCCGCTAACGCGGTTTCGCTGCAGGGCGCGAGTTCAAAGGTGAAGGGGCCGGCCGCGCCTGAGAACTGCGCGCGCCACAGTGCATGGCCCGGGTCGCCCGGCAGTGCCGGAAACATCACCCGCACCACCTCGGGCCGCTGCTGCAGCCGCAACGCCAGCGCCATGGCGGTCTGCTCGTGGCGCGCCAGGCGCACGGCCAGCGTGCGCAGGCCGCGCAGCGCGAGCCAACAGACATCGGGCGCGGCGTGTGCCCCGCTGCGGTCGCAATAGCGGCGTGTGCTGGCCAGGGCCGCGTGCGACCCGGTGATGAGCCCGAGCATCAGGTCGGAATGGCCGTTGATGTACTTGGTGGCCGAATGGATGGCGATGTCGATTCCGATCGCATGGGCGTCAAAGAACACGGGCGTGCCCCAGGTCGCGTCGGCCGCCACGGGGATGCCGCGCTGGCGGGCCGCGGCGCACACCGCACGTGCATCCAGCATGTCCATCGTGAGCGAGGCAGGGGTCTCGATGTAGACCAGGCTGGTGTTGTCCCGCAGATAGGGCGTGATGTCGGCGTCTTCCGGAAAATATTCGACGGTGGTGCCCAGCGGCACCAGCTCCTGGTCGCAAAAGATGCGCGTGGGCCCGTACACGCCCTGGTTCAGCAGCAGGTGGCGGCCCGGGCCCGCGTGGGCGCTGAGCACGGCCACGATGGCCGCCAGCCCGCTGGCGGTGGCCAGGCAGGTTTCGGCCCCCGCGAACGCGGCCATGCAGCGCTGCAGCTCGAATGTGGTCGGGGTGCCCGAACGGCCGTAGCGCGGCGCGTCGAACACCGTCTGGTGGTGCGCGTGTTTGTAGTCGGCGAGGGTGTCGAACACCACGGTCGAAGCGCGCACCAGGGGCGGGTTGATGGCCTGGGCGGCACGGGCGGTCTGTCGGCCGGAGTGGGCGAGAAAGGTGTGGATCTGCATGGGGGGGCGAGGGGCGGTGGTGGGTCGGAATTCATAATAGGTTGGCATGTCAGACCCAGAACGCCAATCTCCATCGCCGAGCCGCCAGGATGCCGGCCTGTGGGCCACGCTCGCCAAGACCCACCAGGCTGGCACGGTGCTGCCACGCCACCAGCATCAGCGCGGCCAGCTGGTGTTTGCCACGCGCGGGGTGATGCTGGTGGAGACGCCGCAGGCGCGCTGGACCGTGCCCCCACAGCGCGCACTGTGGGTGCCACCGCAGCACCCGCACGCCATCGAAGTGCTGTCCACCGCGGACATGCGCACGGTGTATTGCCAGCCGGTGCTGATCGCCGGGTGCGAGTCGTTCACGCGGCGAGACGAGGTGCATGCGGTGGTGGCGTCGCCGCTGATCCGGCAACTGGTGCTGGGCTTGTTCGAGCAGCACTTTGACCACACGACGCGGCACCTGATGGTGAGCTTGCTGCTGCGCACACTGCAGCACACGCCCTGCCTGCCCACCCACCTGCCCATGCCGGCCAGCGAGGCTTTGCGAACCGCATTGGCACCGCTGCTAACGCACCACCAATGGCAGTTGCCCCTGCACGCGCTGGCCGCGGCGGCGGCGATGTCGGAGCGCAGCTTTACCCGGCGCTTCACCGCCGAGGTGGGCCTCTGTTTCAGGGCCTGGCGCCAGCGGGCGCGCCTGATCGCGTCGCTGGACCTGCTGGCCTCTGGCCGCCCGGTGAAAACCATTGCCCGCACCCTGCACTTCGAGAGCGCTGCGGCGTACTCGGCATCTTTCCGCGAACTGTTGGGCTGCACGCCCAACGCTTTTCGGCAAGGGCAAACCAGCGACGACGGTGGAGCGGGGCTGTAGCGGCACCCGCACTGCACCGCGCACAACGGCAGTAGCCGCGGGCGGCCCACCAAACCGAGAGGCCTATCATGCGAAGCACTGCGCGCGTGCCCCAGAGGCGGCGCTGCGAACCACCTACCCATTGCGGGGCGTGCACATCCTTGCGCCCCATTGCCACCTCCTACCTGCGCCACTGTTTTCGATGCCCTATCTCATCTCCGCCTGGCCCGTGCTGGCCCTGACGCTGCCTGCACTGTGGCTGCTCTCTGCTGTGTTTTTTCTGGTCAAGGGCAACCGGCGTGCCTTGGGGATGCTGATGGCCCTTGCGGCCTGTTTCCTCATCGGCGCGCTGCTGATGGAATTTTTCGTCTTCATGGGCGCGCGCATGGCGCCCCCGGGCCGCGCACAGTCGGTGCCCGAGCTCGGCACGGGCACACGCCAGCTGCTGCAGACCATGGCCAACCCACGCTCCATTGCCGCGCCACCGCTGTCGCTGGCCGCCGTAGCGGCGTACAGCGTGCTGCTGTCGTATGGGTGGATCCTGGTCGCCTGGGTCCTGCACCTGCGCGGCGGTGGCAGTGGCGGCAGCGCCAAAAAGAAGAAGCCCGCCAAGGGCGGCCGGAAATCGGCGCGGGCTTGAGGGGCGGCTTTTTTTGAGCCTTTTTGGCCGCTAGCGCTTGATCTATAAGCACTTGCAGCTATTAATTTAATAGCACATCCTCTGCGCCGGCAGACACTTGAGCCCGCGGCGGCGGGCAGCCAGCGTGGGGTCGGCAACGGCCCGTGAGCTCATTTTTCTGGCCGCAGCGGCAATGCAGTAAGTCGAGGCATCCTCCGGCGCGCCCATTGGTTCGCTACCCACCGATCTCCCGCCGATCAGACCCCTTCCACCCCCAGCGTCGCCATGCCATACAGCGGCGCGCCCAGCCAGGGCCACCACAGCGTTTCGAGCGCCAGGCCTGCCCAACCATAACACTCGGCCACGCTGTGCGCGTGCAGCAGCGCCAGCCGCGGGTGCGCTGCAGGCAGGTCGGCCAGCCGCGCCACGCCCCAGCGGAACTCTGCACCCGTCGGGCCCACGCTGGGGTGCCGGCAGGCCCTGCCCACGGCCCGGTGGGTCAACACGTCCAGCACCAGGCGCGAACCCGCAGGCGCGCACTGCGCAAACTCGTGCAGCACGGCCTCCACCTGCGCGGGCTCCAGGTACATGAGCACGCCTTCGCACAGCACCAGCACGGGCTGCGCGGGCGTGCCGCCCTGCGTATCGCGTGCCGGCAGCCCCAGCCGCTGCCACCAGCCGGGTTGCGAAATGTCCACCTCGGCCAGCCGTGTGCGCGGGCTGTGTGCGGGCAGCAACTGCCGGCGCAGCGCGACCACCTCGGGCAGGTCGGCGTCGAGCCAGTGGTTGGCGCCGGTGTCCAGCCACTGGAAATGGTGCGACAAGCCGCAGCCCAGGTTCACGCCCTGGCCCTGGGGATGCATGAGGAAAAAACCCTGCGCGGTGTCGCGGATGAACCGGGTGCGCCACAGCACATTGAGCACCGTGGGCAGGTCATCAAGGTACGGCTCCACATCGGCGCCCAGGCGCTCCAGCAGATCGGCGGCCACTGCATCGCCACAGGCCAGCCAGGGAAAGTAACGGTCGCCCCGCGCCCGCGCCGCCAGCGGTATCAGCAAGGTGCTGGGCACGGCGGGCAGCCGCGCCTGCTGAAGCAAGGGGGGTTGGCCTTTGGCGCGCGGCGATGGCGCACCAGCGCTGGGGGTGGCGGGGGTTCGAACGGATCGGTGCCGGGTTCGGGGCGTCTGCAGCTGCACAGTCTGTCCTTCTGTGGCCGGGGCGCCACGTTGGGTGGTTGCACGGGGCAGAGCCCACGGAGAGCCACGCCTGCGCCATTGTGAACGGATCAGTGCCTGCCGCGGTGGAAGGGCTACAGGCTTGAAGGGGAACAGGCGGTGCGCGGAGGCCCGCATTGCCCCGGCGCGCGCCCCGCGCCGAGCTGCCAGAATCCCGCGCTTTGCATGGAGAGCACCCACGGATGATCAAAAGCGACACCACCCGCCAAATCTTTTTCGGCATCACCGCGGCCGTGTTCCTGGCCATTGCCGCCCGGGCGTGGCTGGCCCCTGAAAAGATGGCCGCAGGGCTCGGCTACACGCTGCGCGCACCCAATGGCTACAGCGAGCTTTTTGCGGTGTACATCGGCATCTGGGTGGCCACAGCGGCCCTGGCGCTGGTGGCGGCCTACAAGGTGAAGGACGCCCTGCCGGGCGACCTGCTGGCCATGTTCGTCCTGGCGCAGCCGGCCGGCAGGTTGCTGGCGCTGCCCGAGTGGGGGCCGCCGCAGGGCACGCTTTTTGTGATGTTCATCATCGAGGTCGTCGGTGGGCTGGCGCTGTTGCTGGTGCGCCCTTCCGGCCCGCCCCGGTAACCTCGCCCCTGCACTGCTGGCGGCTGCGTGTCAGGCGCTTGCTCCGACCACGCCTGGCACCGCTGCGCCGGCACGCGTCAGTGGTGGCTCCGGGTGTTGATCACCGCCCACACCAACGACACCCCGGCGGAGAGCAGATCGCCGGTGAAGGACGAGTCCCCCGCATCGGCCGCGCCAGTAAAAGCCTGCTTTTGGCGCTCGCGCTCGGCGCGGCTGCGGTCGCGCTCGAGCGACACCAGCGCATCGCCGATATCCACGGGGGCGGGCTGTGTGGTCTGCGGGCTGCCGGCCTTGGCATAGCCCTCCATGGCGCGCACGACGGCCTCGGGGTCGATCAGCGAAAACGCGGCGCGGCAATAGGGGCAGGCGTGGTCCTTGCGGATGTCCACCGGCGCGCCGCAGCTGGTGCAATAGATGGCGCCCACACGCTTGGCGAGGTTGTCGATCTCGGGGCGCGTCATGTGGCGCACAAAACCTTTTTCAACCATGAAGGACGAGAAGGTGCTGAAGCGCCCGTGCTGGCCGCGCGCGCAGCGGTAGACCATGTAGCGGCCGCTGCGCACCAGGTCGAAGCCTTTTTCCAGCGTGCGCGCGCAACGCGGGCAGTCCATGCTGTCGCGCAGCGCGTGGTGCTGGTCGGTACGGTGCTCATGCAGCAGGCGAAACAATTCGACCACCGACGCGGGCGTGAGCTTGAGGTTCTCGTGCCGGTCAAACCACAGGCCCTGGCAGGCAAAGCAGATATCCAGTTCCAGCGCCCCGCCCAGGTTGCTGGCGAACTGGTGGACCTCCAATCGGCTGGCGGCAGGAGGGGCAGGACGGTGAGGTCATGGTGTGAAGGAGAAAGTCACGGCTCTGCAGTGGCCGACCGGCGGATGCTAACCGGCCTGCCCAGCAGGAGGGCGTGGCGGCGATTCCCTGACACGGCGGGTTTGCGGAGCGCTCAGACCACGGGATGCGGATGCCGGCTTGGGGCGGACGCGAAGGGTTGTCATACATCGCGGCTAAAATCAGGGTTAACCCTAGGCCGCCGATCCAGGCCTTTCCCGATTCATCCGACACCAGCCCCGCACGGGGCTGGTTGTTTTTTTGCCCGCGAGTTTTTCCGTCATGCACCGCCGCCAGTTCTCCCAGTCCCTCATCGCCGCCAGCGCCGGCCTCCTCATCACCCACCCCGCGCGCGCCGTGGGCGTGCAAGACCCGATGGACGCCAAGAGCGTGACCATCGGTTGTTCGGTGGGCCTGACCGGCCCCCTGGCCAGCCTGGGCAAGGAGCTCAAGCAGGGGCTCGATGCCGGGATCGCGCAGGCCAACACGCGTGGCATCCATGGCCGCGAACTCAGGCTGCTGGCCCTGGACGACGGCTACGACGCCGGCCGCTCGGAAGACAACGCGCGCAAGCTGATCGCCGACAGCGGCGTGGTGGCGCTGCTGTCGTGCATGGGCACGGCCAACAACCAGCGCATCCTGCCCTTGGTGGACGAGGCGCAGATCCCGTATGTGGCCCCCCAAAGCGGCGCCACGTCGCTGCGCAAGCCGGAATACCGCTCGGTGTTCCACGTGCGCGCCAGCTACTCCGACGAAGCCCAGCGCCTCACGCAGAAACTGGTGGCCATGGGCATCACCGACCTGGCCATCGTCTACCAGGACACCGCGTTTGGCCGCGAATTCCTGGCCGATGTGAACAACGCCATGAAGGCCGCCAAGCAGCCCGCGCCCAAGGCCTTCAAGCTCGACGCGCAGGGCGCGCAGGTGGCCGACGTGGTCAAGCAGGCCGTGGCGGCCAAGCCCAACACGGTGCTGCTGGGCACGGCGGGCGATGTCTCGGCGGCGCTGATCAGCGAGTTCAAGAAAGCATCGCCCAGCACCCCGCTGGCTGCCACCAGCGTGGCCCTCTCGGGCGACAACCTGCGCCAGCTGGGCGGCAAGGCGGCGGGCATTGCGCTGTCGATGGTGCTGCCCGACGCCAGCCGCACCAGCGTGGCCCTGGTGCGCGACTACCAGCGCGCGATGAAGGCCGTGGGTTTTCAGGAGTTCTCGGCCCGCAGCTTCGAGGGCTACGTCAACGCCCGCGTGCTCGCCGACGGCCTGGAGCGCGCGGGCCGCGAGCTCACCCGCGGCAAGCTGCGCAATGCGCTCGCGGGCATCCGCGCCAACGACCTGGGCGGGCTCACCATCGACTACGCAGGCAGCGCGCCGTATGTAGGCTCGCGCTTCCTGGACTTGGGCGTGATGGGGGCCAACGGCCGGATGGTGGGCTGACCTCAGGCTGCAGCCTGCCACACACGCGGTGCTCTGCAGGGCGCAGTGCAGCCGCTCACGCCCTGTGCCCTGCAAGGCAAGATGGGCACAATGGCCGGTCCGATCAGATTCATCCCCCTCTGCCCGACCGAAGCCACCATGCCCATCTGGAAAAAACCCATTGACCTGGCCTTGCTGGAGGCCGCCAACCGCAACACCGCCGTAGAGTACCTGGGCATCGAGTTCGTCGAGGTGGGGGATGACTTCCTGCGCGCGCGGGTGCCCGTGGACCGCCGCACGGTCCAGCCCTTTGGCCTGCTGCACGGCGGCGTGAGCGTGGTGCTGGCCGAGTCGCTGGGCTCGACCGGCGCGTACTACACCCTGGCCGAAGGCTACCGGGCCGTGGGCCTGGACATCAACGCCAACCACCTGCGTTCCGCCACCAGCGGCTGGGTGACCGGCACCGCACGCCCCGTGCACATCGGGCGCACGACCCATGTCTGGCACATCGACCTGCACAACGACGCGGGCGATCTGACCTGCGTGTCGCGGCTCACCATGGCGATCCTGGCGCCCAGATAGAGTTCATCCCCCTGAGCGGCTGCGCCGCTTCCCCCTTCTCTCGGCTTCGCCGGGAAGGGGGACGATGCCCTCGCTGCGGGGCGGCCCTTGCTTGGCATCCCTCGCCCGCGCCGCGCCTGTTGCCAGCGATTGTTGCCTAATAAGGCTCCAGCGCTTATCTATCAAGCGCTGGGTGCTACTTATTCAGTAGCATTCTGCTTGGCCAGACGTTCGCTTTTCCAGTACACGTCATCGCCGCCATCCATGCGGTTGAGCACGCGGGCCAGTACGAACATCAGGTCGGAAAGGCGGTTGAGGTATTGCCGGGGTGCGTCGTTCAGCGGCTCGGCGTTGCCCAGCGCCACCACCACCCGCTCCGCGCGGCGCGCGACGGTGCGGCACACGTGGGCCTGGGCGGCGGCGCGGGTGCCGGCGGGCAAGATGAATTCCTGCAGGCGCGGCAGCGCGGCGTTGTGGTGGGCAAGGGCCTCGTCGAGCTCCAGCACGGCGGCGGGCTTGAGCAGCTCGAAGCCCGGGATCGACAACTCACCCCCCAGGTTGAACAGCTGGTGCTGCACCTCGACGAGCAAGGCGCGCACTTCGTCGGGCAGGGGCTCGCACAGCAGCAGGCCGAGGTGGGAGTTGAGTTCATCCACGTCGCCCAGCGCATGGATGCGCAGGCTGTCCTTCGAGACGCGTTCGTTGTTGCCCAGGCCGGTCGTGCCGGCGTCGCCGGTGCGGGTGGCGATCTGTGTGAGTCGGTTGCCCATGGATTGCCTTGGTGGTGGGTGGTGCGCCGCCCATGCGGCGTGCGCGAAAAAGGATCGGAAGAAGCCGCCTGATTTTCCGCCAACACGCGTTGGCACGGGCAGTGCGGGGCCCCGGGCGACCAATGCTTGCCTTGCGCGCGCCCCTCAAAGCACAGCGCCCCTTGCACGTGTTCCATGCAAGGGGCGCCGGATTGCGCGTTCGCAGGCAGTGCCTGCGATGGCGTCAGCGTCAGTGGGTGCTGGACGTGCGGTTGGCCTTGTCCACATCCGCGGTCGAGACGCCGATGTTGGTCGGCTTCATGTTGTTCCAGGCGCTGGTGTGGTACGCGTCCCATTCCTGGCGCGAGACCATGCCGTCGTTATTGGTGTCCATCAGGCGCGCGTTCACACGGGCGTCTGCGTTGGCAGCGGCCTTGCCGCCCGATGCGCTGGGGTTGATCTCGGCAGCTGGCTTGCCGCGACCATCACCCTTAGCAGGGTCCATCGGGGCGGCGGCGCTGTTGCTCGCGCGGCTGTCGGCCTTGTTCTGTGCATTGGCGGCGGCGGGGCCGCCCGATGCTGCGGGGTTGACTTCAGAAGGTGGGCGGGCGTTGGTGGCGGCGGGCGCCTGGGCGAAGGCGGCGGAACAGGCCAGGGTGGCGAGGGCGGCAATGAGGGTGTGCTTGCGCATGGGTGACTCCTTTGGCTGACAAAACAATGAAGAGGAACATCCCCAGCGGGATGCTGAACTTCATTGTTTTGAAGAAGCGGCAGGGGGCCTGTAGGACATGCCCCGCCATGGCAGTCATCCCGGGTCCGCCAAGCGGCGTCAGGGTCTTGCCGCTGCGCGCACTGGCGACGCTCTCTACCTTTGGGTACATCCCCACGGCGTTGCGACACAAAGGGGGCCCTGGGCGTTACACCGGGCTGGCAAATGTTGGCGAGGGCAACAGCAGGCAAGAGTGCTGGCGTCAGGCGCCATGCTGCAGTGCAATAAGGTCCTGTTCAACTTCAAAGGAGCTTAGCTTCCATGAAAGCATTGCAACGACGCAGCTACAAGTTCGACACGCGCAGCGTGATGCTCTTCGCCGCCCTCTCTCTGGGTGGTGTGGGTGCATTGCAGGCACAGACCGCTTCTCCTTCACCTCAGTTTGGCCCGGCCGAAAAGACCGCTCCCCAGACAGGTTCTAAATTCACCGCCGGCCCGAGCAGCACACCCGCCGCACAGGCCACGACCGCGTCTGCAGCGTTTGACCGCGCCGACGCCAACAAAGATGGACAGCTCAGCGCCCAAGAAGCCGCCAAGCTGCCCGCCATCAGCCAACGCTTCAAGCAGCTGGATGCCGACCAGAACGGCACGCTGTCCCGCTCCGAATTCGAGAAAGGTGCGAACTCCTGATGACCCTCCACTGGCAACGCTACAACGGGCCGCCAAGTCCGTAGCGACGGTGCCAACTACCACGCGCTAGCGGGCCCTTGCATCAGCATGAGGTCCGTGAGCCCGCCCACGCTGGAACTCCAGGGCGTGGGCGGGCTCTTGTGCGTGGGTTTGCCAAGGGGAGAGAATCGGATTCGGGTCACTCAATCGTGCAGCGACGACAGAAACTGCTGCAGCTCTGCCGTCTGCGGATTGCCAAACAGTTCAGCCGGCGTGCCGGTTTCATGCACACGCCCCTGGTGCATGAAGATCACGCGGTCGCTCACCTTGCGGGCGAAGGCCATTTCGTGCGTGACCATCATCAGCGTCATGCCTTCGAGGGCCAGGGACTCCACCACGCGCAGCACCTCGCCCACCAGCTCCGGGTCCAGCGCCGAGGTGATTTCGTCGCACAGCAGCACCTGCGGCTCCATGGCCAGCGCGCGCGCTATGGCCACGCGCTGCTGCTGCCCACCCGAGAGCTGCTCGGGCATGGCGTCAAACTTTTCGGCAAGGCCCACGCGGTCAAGCAGCTTGCGCGCCTGCGCTGCGGCCGTGGCGGCATCGCGCGACTTCACCAGCGTGGGCGCGAGCATGATGTTGCGGCCCACCGAAAGGTGTGGAAACAGGTTGAAGCTCTGAAAAATCATGCCCACCTGCTGGCGCAGCTCACGCATGGCCGTGGGGCTGTCGTGCATGAGCTTTTTGCCGTTGACGCTCAGCGCGCCTTCCTGAAAAACCTCCAGCCCGTTCACGCAGCGCAGCAGCGTGCTCTTGCCCGAGCCGCTTTTGCCGATGATGGCAACCACCTCGCCCTTTTGCACCTTGAGGTCGATGCCCTTGAGCACTTCGTTGCTGCCATAGGACTTGCGCAGGGCCGTGATGTCCACGATGGGCGGCTCGCCCACCACGATGCCGTCGTGGGCGGGGGTGGGGC
>SDXZ01000214.1 GCA_004210805.1 Acidovorax sp. | reverse complement strand
ACTCGGAGCCGGAGCCGGTGAAGAACACGTAGTCCAGGCCTGCGGGCGTCAGCTCCTTGAGCTTGTTGGCCAGCGCGAACGAGGCCGGGTGGCCGAACTGGAACGCGGGCGAGTAGTCCAGCGTGGCCGCCGCCTTGCCGATGGCTTCGGCCACGTCTTTGCGGCCATGCCCCAGGCCCGAGCACCACAGGCCCGACAGGCCGTCGAAGATCTTGCGGCCTTCGGCGTCGGTGTAGTAGGCGCCCTGGCCGCTCACGATCATGCGTGGCTTGGCCTTGAAGTTGCGGTTGCCAGTGAACGGCATCCAGTGGGCATCCAGCCATTCGGCATCCATGCGGGGACTGTCTGCGCCAGCGGCGGGTTGTTCGATGTGGACGAAGCTCATGGGGGTCTCCAGTGCAAAGCGGCGGAAAAGGGCGATCAGCCGAGCGAAACAAGGCTTGACTCCGGGCATTGTTGCGCCCTCTGTTAATCTCTCAAATAGACCAATATCAATGTTTACTTGACAATTTATGCAAGTAAAAACCACCCCACTTCCTCTGCCATCCCGACAGCGCGCCGTGCTGGGCCAGCTTTCCGACATGGACCTGCGCCTGTTGCAGGTTTTCAAGGCGGTGGTGGAGTGCGGCGGCATGGCAGCGGCCGAGCTGGAGCTCAACATCGGCACCAGCACGGTGAGCCGCCACGTCAAGGACCTGGAAACGCGCCTGGGCCTGACCCTGTGCCGCCGGGGCCGCGCGGGCTTTGCCCTCACGCCCGAGGGCCAGCGCGTGTACGACGAAACCCTGCGCCTGCTGTCGGCCGTGGATGCGTTTCGCAGCAGCATCGACGACATCCACCGGCGCATGGGCGGCCGGCTGGAGGTGGCGGTGTTCGACAAAACCGCCAGCAACCCGGCCGCGCACATCGGCGACGCGATTGCGCTGTTTGCCAGCCAGGCGCCCGAGGTCAGCCTGCAGATGCATGTGGCGTCCATCCCGGCCATCGAGCGCGGGCTGATCGACGGCACGTTTCACGTCGGCATCATCCCCGCGCACCGTACGTCGCAAAGCCTGGTCTACGCCGACCTGTTTGCCGAGACCATGCTGCTGTATTGCGGTGCACGCCACCCGCTGTACGGCACCGACCATGCCGCGCTCACCTGGGAATCGCTGCGCGCCTACCAGTTTGCGGGGCTGGGCTACCACTCGCCCAATATGGAACTGAGCCACAGCACCCGCCTGCCGCGCAAGGCCACGGGGTTTGACCAGGAGTCGATTGCCACCCTGATCCTGTCAGGGCGCTACCTGGGTTTTTTGCCCGACCACTACGCCGAAAGCTTCGAGCGCCAGGGGTTGATGCAGGCGGTGCTGCCGGCGCAGTTCCATTACCGGTGCCAGTTTGTGAGCGTGCTGCGCAAGTCGCCCCAGCCACCGCGGGCGGCGCAGGCGTTTGCGCAGTGCCTGGTGCAGGCGCACGGCGCCTGAACGCCCCCACGCTCTTGCGGGCGCGGCCGTGCAGGCGGACAATCGGGCCTTCGGTTTCCCCATCCACCCCCAACGCCTCGCGCGGAGCACATGATGGCAAGCATTTCTTCCATTGGTAGTTCGGGCCTGCAGGCCGCCCAGCTGCGGCTGGACGCATCGGCCAACAACGTGGCCAACATGAACACCCCCAACTACCGCCGCCAGGTGGTGGCGCAGGAAGAAGCCGCCGACAGCGCTGGCGTGCGGGCCACGGTGCAGCGCCAGCAAGAGGTTGAAGGGGTGGCGCTGGAAAAAGAGGCGGTGGAGCAGATGTCGGCCACCTACGCGTTCAAGGCCAACCTGCAGACCATCAAGACAGAGGATCAGATGATGGGGTCGCTGCTCGATATCAAGGCCTGACGGCCATCCGGCAGCGCACCTCGCACTCGGGCGCCCGTCCCGACCCGTCGCCGCTCCATGCCCCGCTCGCCGGGGCATTCGGTTTTATGGGCGGCTCGGTTTTGATCTTTGTTCAGTGCGCCGGCGCCATCCGGGCCAGGCGGTTGACCAGCCAGCGCTGAAAGGCCAGGCCCGCCGCCGAACGGCTGTGCAGGGGAATCTTGGACATGGCGAACTCCTTGGTTGCGGCGGTACGTTGCGTGTCGCGGTAGGCGGTGGCCCTTGCTCAACCGGCTTGAGGGGCCAGCGCGGCGTTGGGGCCTGCAGGCACCGCAGCGGCCGACTTTTGCGCCCTGCGGTCCCAGGCCTTTTCGTGGAAGAAAAACGCCACGGCCTGCACCGTAGGCTCCAGCAGGCTGAGCGTGAGCGACGCCCAGAAATTGCCCGTCACGGCGTAGGCCACCATCGCGGCCACGCAAATGTGGACCACGTAGTAGCTGCCGGTTTTCATGAGCATGTGCTTGTTCTGGTGGGCGGCGTGGCGGATGCGGGACATGGTGTGCTCCTGGGATGGGATGGCGGGTCCTGACTCTTAATAAGACGGACAAAGGATTGCATGGGTAAATGGTAGGCATTCGCAATAGCGCGGGCCAATTGATTGCCGCTACCGCGGAGATAGCCGCGGGCCTGTGCCACCCGCATTGAAGGGCTCGGGGCGGGTTGCTGCGTGGAGATGGCTGGCCATCGCCACGGCAGTCGCCATGGCGGCGCTTCAAGCTGCTCAGCCCGGCCCGATCTGCGTGCCCACGCGATGCGCGATCGTGAAGCGCCTGCCTAGCGCAAGTCGCGCTGCCCAGTGTGTGAACTACTTCACGCCCGCCGCCTGAAAAAAGCCCCTGGGCGCCACAGCCCCGTTGCTATGATGGCCGCTCTTTTCAACCCCCCTTTTGCTTTGGGAGCACACATGGCCCTCATGGACTTCATCAAGAAACAGTTCATTGACATCCTTCAATGGACCGAAGAGGGGGACGGAACCCTGGCCTGGCGCTTCCCCATGGCCGGCATGGAAATCCAGAACGGCGGCACGCTGGTGGTGCGCGAGTCGCAGATGGCGATCTTCGTCAACGAAGGCCAGGTGGCCGACGTGTTTGGCCCCGGCACCTACAAGCTCACCACGCAGACCCTGCCGGTCCTGACGTATCTGAAGAACTGGGACAAGCTCTTCGAGTCCCCCTTCAAGAGCGACGTGTACTTCTTCAGCACGCGCCAGCAGATCGACCAGAAGTGGGGCACGCCCCAGCCCATCACGATCCGCGACAAGGACTTCGGCGCCGTGCGCCTGCGCGCCTTCGGCAACTACGCCTTCCGCATTGCCGACCCCAAGCTGTTCCACACCGAGATCTCGGGCACGCGCGAGTCTTACCCCGTGGCCGACCTGGAAGGTCAGCTGCGCGGCATGGTGCTGCAAAACATCAGCAACGCAATTGCCAGCAGCGGCCTGCCGTTCCTGGATCTGGCGGCCAACCAGGTGATGTTTGCCGACGCGCTGGTCAAGGAACTTGCGCCCATCTTCGCCAAGCTGGGCATCTTGATCGAGTCGCTCACGGTGCAGAACGTCTCGCTGCCCGAAGAGCTGCAGAAGATCCTCGACCAGAAGATCGGCATGGGCATGGTCGGCAACGACATGGGCAAGTTCATGCAGTACCAGACGGCGCAGGCCATCCCCAAGTTTGCCGAAGGCTCGGGCAATGGCGGCGGCGGGATTGCCGGCGACGCGATGGGCCTCGGTGCGGGTGTGGCGCTGGGCCAAGTGCTCGCGCAAAACCTGCAGCAGGGCCTGCAGACGCCCGTGGCACCCGCGGCCGCAGCAGCGGCGCAGGCCGCCGCTGCGCCCCTGGGCGTCAAGCCCGAGGACGTGATGGCCACGCTCGAGAAGCTCGGGGACCTCAAGTCCAAGGGCATCCTGACCCAGGAAGAGTTCGACGCCAAGAAGGCCGAACTGCTCAAAAAGCTGATTTAACGCGGTTGCTATCAAAAAAATAGCTGCAAGTGCTTGAGGGACCAGCGCGGGAGGCCTATAAGGCTTCAAATACGCGCTGAAAAGGCGCAGGCAGACACACCACACGATGGCCACCGACCCGACACAGCGGTACTACCGCGCGCCCTGCCCTGGCTGCGGCGCGCCGGTTGAATTCAAAAGCGCCCAGTCCACCCACGCCGTCTGCGGCTACTGCCAGAGCACGGTGGTGCGCAATGGCGACGTGCTGCAGCGCCTGGGCAAGATGGCCGAGCTGTTCGACGACCACAGCCCGCTGCAGCTCATGGCCAGTGGGCGCATCGAGCTCGACGGCAAGGACATCCCCTTCACCCTGGTGGGCCGCCTGCAATACAAGGGTGCCGCGGGCGTCTGGACCGAATGGGCGGCTTTCCTCAACGACGGCACCCTGGCTACGCTGGGCGAGGACAACGGCGCCTATGTCTTCACCCGCACCATCGACCCGGGCCGCGAGATGCCCGCAGCCGAGCGCTTTCGGGTGGGCAGCACCACGGCGATCAACGGCAAGCCCTACAGCGTGGCCTACACCGGCCAGGCATCGCTCATCTCCGCCCAGGGCGAGCTGCCCAAGCTCCCACCGCTGGGCGAGCCCTTTGGCATGGTCGAGCTGCGCAGCGCCGACGGCGAAGTGGTCAGCATCGACTACGGCCACACGCCGCCCAATGTGGAGCGCGGCAAGTCCGTGTTGCTCGAAGACCTGCAGCTCCAGGGCCTGAAGGACGAATCCGCCAAGGACGAAAAAGGCCGCCAGTTCAACTGCCCGCACTGCGGCGCGCCGGTGCAGGTGCAGCTGTCCAGCACCAAGAGCATCACCTGCGGGTCCTGCGCCAGCATCATCAACCTCGATAGCGGCGTGGGCGCCGAGCTCAGCTCGGCCGAGCAGGACGAGCCGGTGCAGCCCCTCATCCCGCTCGGGGCCAAAGGCCAGTTGCAAGGCGTGCACTGGCAGGTGGTGGGCTTTCAGCACCGCATGGGCGTGGAGCCCGGCGACGACGAGCACTTCGGCTGGAGCGAATACCTGCTCTACAACCAGAAGCGTGGCTTCGCCTTTCTGGTCGATTCGGAAGAAGGCTGGAGCATGGTGCGCCCCACCACCGGCGCGCCGCAACTGGGCGGCACCGGCAGCACGGCCACTTACCTCGGCACTCCGTACAAGCTCAAATACAGCTACGAGGCCGAGACCACCTACGTGCTGGGCGAGTTCTACTGGCAGGTCACGCGCGGCCAGAAGACCAGCAACCGCGACTATGAAAGCAGCAAGGGCGTGCTGTCGATGGAGCAAAGCCCGAACGAGATCACCTGGTCTGCCGGCGACAAGATTGCCAGCGACGCGGTGGCCAAGGCCTTCAAGCTCGACGACAAGGCGGACGCCCTGAAGCGCGACGACACCGGCCCGTTCGTGGCCAAGTCGGGCCTGGGCTGCGGCACCATCATCCTGATTGCGGTGGTGATCCTGGTCCTGCTGATCCTGCTCAGCCGCTGCTCGCGCTGCGACCCGCGGGTAGAGAACTGCTCCTCGTCCAGCTCCCGCAGCTCGGGCGGCTCGTACGGCGGGTATTCCTCGGGCGGCAGCCACAAGTAGGCCGGGCGCGGCAGACAGACCCGCTGGCGCCCGCCGCACACCCTTTTTCAATCGACAGACAGACAACCGTTTTCAAGGAGATCACATCATGATGGGAATCGAATGGCTCAGGCCCGCGGCGTTCCTCGGGTCCATCCTGTACGCACTGATCGGCGTGGTCATCTTCTGGCTGTGCTTCGTCATCGTGGACAAGATCACGCCCTACGACCTGTGGCGCGAAATCGTCGAGAAGCAGAACCAGGCCCTGGCCCTGGTGGTCGCGGCGATGTGCCTGGGCATCAGCATCATTGTGGCTGCGGCGATCCACTAGTCGTTCTCTCACCGGCTGGACACCAGCGGCGCGTAGGCGCTGCAGCTGGCTACCAGCCCTGATACGCTTCCTCTCAACGGGCTGCCTTCACACAGGCGGCCCGCGTCTTTTGCATTCCATGAACGCCGACTTCAAGAAAACCCTGTGGGCCACCGCCGATAAGCTGCGTGCCAACATGGACGCGGCTGAGTACAAGCACTTGGTGCTAGGTCTCATCTTTGTCAAATACATCTCGGACACCTTCGCCGCCCACCGCACCGAACTCACGGTGCGCCTCACCAACCCCGACGATGCCTATTACTACGGCGAGGCTAACCCTGCCGATATCGAGGCCGAGCTGGAAGACCGCGACTACTACAAAGAAGCCAACGTCTTCTGGGTACCCGAAGCCGCCCGGTGGGAGCAACTGCGCAGCAGCGCCAAGCAGCCCGACATTGGCAAACGCATTGACGACGCGCTCACGCTGATCGAGGCCGAGAACCCCACGCTCAAAGGCATCCTCGACAAACGCTATGCCCGCGCACAGCTGCCCGACGGCAAGCTGGGCGAGCTGGTCGATTTGGTGTCCGCCATCGGCTTTGGCGACACCCCCGACGTAGCGCGCGACACCCTGGGCCAGGTGTACGAATACTTTCTGGGCATGTTCGCCAGCGCCGAAGGCAAACGCGGCGGGCAGTTCTACACCCCCGCCAGCATCGTCAAAACCCTGGTGGCCGTGCTCAACCCGCACACCGGCAAGGTATATGACCCCTGCTGCGGCAGCGGCGGCATGTTTGTGCAGAGCGAAAAGTTCATCGAAGCCCACGGCGGCAAAAAGGGCGATGTCTCCATCTACGGGCAAGAGAGCAATCCCACCACCTGGCGCCTGGCAGCCATGAACCTGGCCATTCGCGGCATTGACTTCAACCTGGGCCGCGAACCCGCCGACACCTTTGTGCGCAACCAGCACCCCGACCTGCGCGCCGATTTCATCCTGGCCAACCCGCCCTTCAACATCAGCGACTGGTGGCACCCCAGCCTGGAGGGCGACGCACGCTGGGTGTATGGCGACCCACCCCACGGCAACGCCAACACCGCCTGGCTGCAGCACATGCTGCACCACCTCAAAGCCACGGGCCGCGCAGGCATCGTGCTGGCCAACGGCAGCATGAGCAGCAGCCAGAACAACGAGGGCCAAATCCGCGCCGCCATGGTCGATGCCGACGTGGTGGAAGTGATGATTGCCCTGCCCGGCCAGCTGTTCTTCAACACGCAAATCCCGGCTTGCCTGTGGTTCTTGGCCAAGAGCAAAAAGCGCCAGGGCGAAGTGCTGGTTATCGACGCCCGCAAACTCGCCACCATGATCAGCCGCGTGCAAGGCGAGCTGACCGACGAAGTCATCGACCGCATCGCCGCCACCGTCGCCGCCTGGCGCGGCGAGCCCGCGCCCACCGCCAACCCCGTTCGGGCTGCGTCTGTCGAAGCCAGCGCAACCCCAACCGTTCAGGCTGAGC
>SDXZ01000213.1 GCA_004210805.1 Acidovorax sp. | reverse complement strand
CTTCACGCGCCAGCGCCGCCAGGCCGCCCATGAACGTGCCGCAGATGCCCAGTATGTGTATATGCATGGGCCGGCTCTTAGAATCTGCGCCCATGCATATACACATACTGGGCATCTGCGGCACGTTCATGGGCGGCCTGGCGGCGCTGGCGCGTGAAGCGGGCCACAAGGTTACCGGCTGCGACGCGGGGGTCTACCCGCCGATGAGCGACCAGCTCCGGGCCCTCGGCATCGATCTGATCGAAGGTTTTGGCGCCGACCAGCTGGCCTTGAAGCCTGACATGTTCGTGGTCGGCAACGTGGTGAGCCGCGCCCGCCTGCCGGATGGCAGCCCCAAATTCCCCTTGATGGAAGCCATTCTGGAAGCGGGCCTGCCTTACACCAGCGGCCCGCAATGGCTGGCCGAACACGTGCTTCAAGGCCGGCATGTGCTGGCCGTGGCCGGCACCCACGGCAAGACCACCACCACGTCGATGCTGGCGTGGATTCTGGAAAGCGCCGGGCAGCAGCCTGGTTTTCTGATCGGTGGCGTGCCGCTGAATTTCGGCCTGTCGGCGCGTCTGGGGGCCGCCAAGCGCCCCACCCCCGGCAGCACGACGCTGGGCGAGTCGCCGCTCTTTGTGATCGAAGCCGACGAATACGACACCGCCTTCTTCGACAAGCGCAGCAAGTTCGTGCACTACCGCCCCCGCACGGCCGTGCTGAACAACCTGGAGTTCGACCACGCGGACATCTTTGACGACCTACCCGCCATCGAGCGGCAGTTTCACCACCTGGTGCGCACCGTGCCGCCGTCCGGCCGGGTGGTGGTCAACGGGCTGGAGGAAAGCCTGGTCCGCGTGCTGCACATGGGCTGCTGGAGCGAGGTGAGCAGCTTTGGCGAGGCCGTGAGCGACTTCTCGGCCGACGGCCCGCCCCACGCGTTTGACGTGCTGCACCGTGGCCAACGCACCGCCCGCGTGGAGTGGAGCCTGACCGGTGTGCACAACCAGCTCAACGCGCTGGCGGCGATTGCGGCGGCGCACCACGTGGGCGTGAGCCCTGAGCAGGCAGCAGCTGCCCTGGGTGCGTTTCAGAACGTCAAACGGCGCATGGAACTGCGCGGCACCGTCGGCGGCATTGCGGTGTATGACGACTTTGCCCACCACCCCACGGCCATCCGCACCACGCTCGACGGGCTGCGCCGCAGCATCGGCAAGGGTGACGGGACGCGCATCCTGGCCGTGTTCGAGCCGCGCAGCAACACCATGAAGCTGGGCGCCATGAAGGCCCAGCTGCCCTGGTCGCTGGAGCCGGCGGACCTCGCGTTCTGCCACACGGCCGGGCTGGACTGGGACGCTGCGCAGGCGCTGGCGCCGCTGGGCGTAGGCCCAGGGCAGCGCGCCCAGACGGCGGCAGACATCGACACGCTGGTTCAGCAGGTCTGCGCGGCCGCCCGGCCCGGGGACCACATCGTCTGCATGAGCAATGGCGGCTTTGGCGGGGTGCACACCAAGCTGCTGCAAACGCTGCAAGCGCCATAATCGCTACAAAATAAATAGCATCTAGCGCTTGTCCAACAAGCGCTAGATGCCAATTTCTTATCAAATCAGAACGTCACGGCCATGCCAGGTACGTCCACGCGAACCACAGGCTTGGCCAGCGCAGCGCTGGCGGCCCGCGCAAAGTTGAGCGACCAGTCCGGGTCCGCCAGGAGCGATGCCCCGGCCGCGCGGGCCACGGTGAGCACCTTGTCGGCCAGCAGCACCTTGCCGCTGGCACGCAGCGGCTCGCAATCGAGGGCGATGAATTGCTCATCCAGCCAGCGCCGGCCAGCCTCGTGGCCCATGGGCTCGGCGGACTTCAGGTCAACACGGAATTCCTGGTGTCCGGCCAGGCGGACGGAGACTTCGCTGTGCATGGTGATTTACCTTTCTTTCTCTGAGACCGTAGCGCAGGGCCGCGGCGCAACGATTGCGCCTAGTCCAGGAGCCTGCGCGGCAGAAGGAGCATCGGCTGCAACGCGCGAGAAACCGATCTCGTGCAGTCCTACCTCCTGCGCCCAGGGGCCCACCCTGGGCTTCTCGGTAGCACCACACGATCCTCGGTTTTCGCGCGTTTCGCTTCGATGCCTTCTGCCGCGCACGCTCCTAGGCTCCTCAGTTTAGGGCCACTCGCCGCGGCCCCTCACTGCATCAGAGGGCGCGGCGCGCCGTCACAGCGGCGGACAACTCTGCGAGCGACTGCAGCGAATCGTCCCAGCCCAGGCAGGCGTCGGTGATGCTCAGGCCATAGGTCAGCGCCGCAGCGTCGTCCTTGCCGGGCGTGAACTTCTGCGCGCCCGCCGTGAGGTGGCTTTCGATCATCAGGCCGAAGACGCTGCGCGAGCCGCCGGCGATCTGGCCGGCCACGTCGCGCGCTACGTCCATCTGCTTTTGGTGCTGCTTGCTGCTGTTGGCATGGCTGCAGTCCACCATCAGCGTGGCAGGCAGCTTGGCAGCTTCCAGGTCCTTGCAGGCGGCGGCCACGCTCTCGGCGTCGTAGTTGGGCGCCTTGCCGCCGCGCAGGATGACGTGGCAGTCCTTGTTGCCGTTGGTGTTGACGATGGCGACCTGGCCGTTCTTGTGCACCGACAGGAAATGGTGGCCGCGGCTGGCCGACTGGATGGCGTCGGTGGCGATGCGGATGTTGCCGTCCGTGCCGTTCTTGAAGCCGATAGGCGCCGACAGGCCCGAGGCCAGCTCCCGGTGCACCTGGCTTTCGGTGGTGCGTGCGCCAATGGCGCCCCAGGCAATCAGGTCGCCGATGTACTGGGGTGAGATCACGTCCAGGAACTCACTGCCCGCAGGCATGCCCAGGCGATTGATGTCGATCAGCAGCTGGCGCGCAATGCGCAGGCCCTCGTCGATGCGGTAGGTTTCATCGAGGTAGGGGTCGTTGATGAGGCCCTTCCAGCCGACGGTAGTGCGGGGCTTTTCGAAGTACACGCGCATCACGATCTCCAGCGTGTCCTTGTACTGCTCGCGGGCCACCTTGAGGCGGCGCGCGTATTCGAGCGCGGCGGCCGGGTCGTGGATGGAGCAGGGGCCGATGATGACCAGCAGGCGGTCATCCTCGCCGGCCATGATGTTCTGGATGTTCTTGCGGGTCTGGGTGATCAGCGTTTCCACCGGCGTGCCGCTGATGGGGAAAAAGCGGATCAGATGCTCTGGAGGAGGCAACACGGTGATGTCCTTGATACGTTCGTCGTCGGTCTGGCTGGTTTTCTCGACGCTGCGGTACCAGGAATCGCTGGTGGGGGTGGTGGAGACCGTCATGGTTGCTTCCTCGTGGAGTCGTTGGGAGAGAGTGAGAGGGAAAGAAAACGGGAGGGCAGAAAAACAAAAACCGCCGGGCTTTGCAGCGTCGGCGGTTGGTATGGGGAGGTGTGTTTGCTTGCGCGTTTTCCTCTCATCCGCCTGGGACTGAGATAAAAAACCAAAAATAAAACGCGCTGCGAACTTGCATGGAGGGCAATGTAGCACAGGACTGCGGCACCGCAGCAAGCCGTGTGCGTTGCAGTTGCGCAACAGGCGGATCGCTCAAAACCCCGAGCGTGACGGCTTCAACGCGGTTTTCTCCAAGGTGTTTTGGGGGGCGCCGCGGTGGCAGCCCACGCATCCAAGGACCTTGAAAAAGAGCCAAGCACGCCTGCTTTTCTCAGCGCGTCCAGCGGCGAAACCAGTTACGCAATCGCTGCAATGTGGGGACTGGGCGCCGGCGCTCGGTGTCGGAAAGATCACTGAGCGGGTCGCTCTGGTGCTCGTACATGTCGATGAGCAAAAGAGCCTCGCCCAAGGTGCGCCAGGCCAGCAATTCGAACTGGTCAAAACACGCGCTTTCCTTGGCACTGCGGCGCTCCAGCATCTGCTGCCAGTCTGCCACCGCATGCCGCAGCTCGCGCAGCGCACGCTGGTAGGCGCCGAACTCGTAGAGCGCATGCCAGGCAGATCCCAAACCCGTGAGGAACAACTGGTGCTCGCGCGCGCATTGCGCCAAGCTCACCACACGGCGTGTGATGGCGGCGGTGTCTGTGGTGGTGCGCCGCTCGCGCACGGCATCGTCGATGTGTGTGGACAGCGCGCTCAGGCTGTCGCGCAGCTGGCGGGAGTCTTCATCGGCCACGCCTTCCCGCAAAAAGCGGCTGATGTCTCCGAATGATTGAAGGGTCAGCAGCTGGCTCGGGCGCGTGGCGGGCATGGGCGTCATTTTGCGCTGCCCTGCAGGTGGCAGCGCAATTTATGCACGGTACGCCCCGCCAGTTGGGGCTGCTTGCAACAGCTCCGCGCCACAGGATGCTGGGCGCAGACGAACCGCCGCCGCCCGCGCCCTGGTGCGCAAACCGGTCAGGCGGTTCCGCCCACCGTCAGCCCCTCAATACGCAGCGTGGGCTGCCCCACCCCGACCGGCACGCTCTGGCCCTCCTTGCCGCACGTGCCCACGCCGCTATCAAGGCGCATGTCGTTGCCGATCATCGTCACCTTCTTGAGCGATTCCGGGCCGCTGCCGATGATGGTGGCGCCCTTCACGGGGTACTGGATCTTGCCGTTCTCCACCCAATACGCTTCACTGGCAGAGAACACGAACTTGCCCGAGGTGATGTCCACCTGGCCGCCGCCAAAGTTGGAGGCGTACAGACCCTTCTTGATGCTGGCGATGATCTCCTGGGGGTCCTTGTCGCCGCCCAGCATGTAGGTGTTGGTCATGCGCGGCATGGGAATGTGCGCATAGCTTTCGCGCCGGCCGTTGCCGGTGGGCGCCACGCCCATCAGGCGGGCGTTGAGCGAGTCCTGGATGTAGCCCTTCAGGATGCCGTCCTCGATGAGCACGTTGCGCTGGCTGGCATTGCCCTCGTCGTCCACGTTGAGCGAGCCGCGCCGGTCGGCAATGGTGCCGTCGTCCAGCACCGTGACGCCCTTGGCCGCCACGCGCTGGCCGATCCGGCCGCTGAAGGCGGACGAGCCCTTGCGGTTGAAGTCGCCTTCCAGGCCATGGCCGATGGCCTCGTGCAGCAGGATGCCGGGCCAGCCCGAGCCCAGCACCACGGTCATCTCGCCCGCAGGTGCCGGGCGCGACTCCAGGTTGACGAGGGCGGCATTCACCGCTTCGTCCACATACTTGCCCATCTGCTCATCATCGAAGTACGCGAGGCCAAAGCGGCCGCCGCCGCCGGCGGAGCCCACCTCACGGCGGCCGTTTTGCTCGGCGATCACCGTCACGGACAGCCGCACCAGCGGCCGCACGTCTGCCGCCAGGGTTCCGTCAGCGCGCGCCACCAGCACCACGTCGTATTCGCTGGCCAGGCCCGCCATGACCTGGGCCACGCGCGGGTCCTTGGCGCGGGCGCGCTGCTCAAGCTTTTCCAGCAATGCCACCTTGGCTGTGCTGTCCAGCGAGGCAATCGGATCGACCCCGGGATACAGGCTGCGGCCAGCCGCTATCTTTTTGGGAGCTACTCGCGCTTTACCTGCCTGCGCTGAGGCCGAAATAGACCTCACAGTGCGGGCCGCGTCCAGCAGCGACGCTTCGGAGATGTCGTCCGAATACGCAAAGGCTGTCTTCTCCCCGCTGACCGCGCGCACGCCCACACCCTGGTCGATGCTGAAGGAACCGGTCTTGACGATGCCCTCCTCCAGGCTCCAGCCCTCACTGCGCGTGTACTGGAAATACAGGTCCGCGTCGTCCACCTGGTGCGTGCGGATTTCAGCCAGGGCACGGGCCAGGTGGCTTTCATCGAGACCAAAGGGGGTCAACAGCAGTTCGCGGGCAACATCAATGCGCTGGCTGGTCGCCGCGCGCTGGGGGGCGGCAGTGGGGGTGCGGAGGGTCATCGGCACATTTTAGGCGCGCAGCCCGTGCCCCCAAGAGCACCGCCTCACATGCCCCTGCGCCACCGTGGTGGACCTACCGCCGACGGAGCGATGTGCGCTCAGGCCGCGGTCTGGTCGTCCACGCCGGCTTGTGGGGCGTGGTCCTGCACGGATTCGATGCCCGCATCGCGCGCCTTGGCGCCCCCATACATCTGGCTCTGCCCGATGACCTGGCCGTTGCCCGCCTTGAGGGTGAAGTAGGGCGACCCGTCCTTGGCGCTCAGGCGCCCGAAGCGGCCGTCCAGCGGCGCGTGCTTGCGAACCGACTCAATCCCGTTCAGCGCACTGGCTCGGGATTCATACAGTTCGCTGGTGAGAATGACCTGGCCATTGGTGGCCAGCAGGTTGAACACAAACTTGTCGTTCTTCGACTTCTTCAGCTCGAACTTCGCCGCCATGGGATGCCCTCCGGTTGCACTGGACAAGGAACGCAGGAACAGGCGAGTTGTACCCTGCCGCGGCAGCGAGCGCAACGCATGAGGTCAAGGCGGAGGGCCGCAAGCGCCGTGGCGCCCGGAACGGTCTCGGGACCCCCGTTTGGCAAGAAGGCACAGGGCGCAACCGGCAGCGCGTCAGGGCCCGTCGCTAGCGCGCTACGCCGA
This sequence comes from Acidovorax sp., assembly GCA_004210805.1. Taxonomy (GTDB): domain Bacteria; phylum Pseudomonadota; class Gammaproteobacteria; order Burkholderiales; family Burkholderiaceae_C; genus Acidovorax. The sequence continues at coordinate 5,901 of SDXZ01000213.1, read as the reverse complement.
CGAGCCCAGCAGCGCAGGCCGCGCATCTTTGGAGTCCTGCTTTTGAGCCCGCGCCACCGACATCAGAATGCCCAGCGCCATCCCCAGGGTCACCATGGCGGTGCCGCCGTAGCTGATGAACGGCAGCGGCACGCCCACCACCGGCAGGATGCCGCTGACCATCCCCATGTTCACGAACGCATAGGTGAAGAAGATCATGGACACCGCGCCGGCCATCAGGCGCCCGAACAGGCTGGTCGCGCCCACCGCGATCGCCAGGCCCCGCCAAACCAGCATCAGAAAACACACGTTCAGGAACAACGTGCCGACCAGACCGAACTCTTCGGAAAACGCCGCAAAAATGAAGTCGGTGGTGCGCTCGGGAATGAACTCCAGGTGGGTCTGCGTGCCGGCCATGAAGCCCTTGCCCCACACGCCACCCGATCCGATGGCGATCATCCCCTGGATGATGTGAAAGCCTTTGCCCAACGGGTCCCGCGTCGGGTCGAGCAAGGTGCAGATGCGCTGCTGCTGGTAGTCGTGCAGGATCGACCAGCGCACCCCGTCTGCGCACAGCTGATCGCCCAGGAGGACCAGCGTAAAGATGCCCAGGCCGCCCAAAAGCACGGGCGGCAGCACCAGCTTCCAAGGCAGCCCCGCAAAGAAGAATGATCAGGCCCACCGGGATCGCCAACAGCAAAGCGGCTGCTGCAAAGTCGAGCGGGCGCAGCGTGCCTTCGCGCTTCTGGAACCACCAGGCCAGCATCAGCGGCATGGCGATCTTCAAGATCTCACTGGGCTGGATCACGATGCCGACATTGACCCAGCGCTGCGCGCCCTTTTTAGTGATGCCGAACACAGCTACAGCCACCAGCAGCGCGACGCCCGCCACATACAGCGGCACGGCAAAGGCCATGATTTTCTGCGGTGGCACCTGCGCCACGACGAACAGGATGCCTGCGGCAATGAGCATGTTGCGCCCATGGTCCATGAAGCGCGTGCCGTGGTCATAACCCGATGAATACATGGCAAGCAGCCCGGCGCAGGCGAGCAGCAGCACGATCATGAGCAGCGGCAAATCGAACCCGCGAAACAGGGGGAGAACACGCTGAGCGAGCGTGGGCTTTTCAAATACAACGGCCATCGCGAGATTATCGGGCCCCGCAGCCTGCGCGCAGCGCCGCGGGGTCACCCCGCCTGGCGAAAGGCCATCACCGCCTGGTTGCGCAGGGTGCGTAACAGGCCCAGGGCCTTGTCATCCACCACGATGCCCCCTGCAGTGGACTGGTCAGCGTAGATGAGCGCAAACGCCTGCCCCTTGATCTGAAGCGGCAGCAACAGGAACGACGGCGCGTTGATCCCCGTGCGGTACCACTCAGGCAAGCGGCCCTGCATCTTGGGTTCCGTGGCGTCGTTGATGAGGGTGTCGGCGCCGCGCAGGCACACAGCGGCAAACAGGTCGCCCGGGGTCTTGAGCGGCACGCGCATCGCCCGTACCGCGGCTTCGCTGCCTTCGCCCAGGCCGAATCGCCCCGTCAGCAGATCGGTGCGCGCCTCGCGCAGGCAAAACACCATGCGCCGGAACCCCAGCGCGCGGAACATGGTCTCCAGGATCATGCGCAGCACGTCGTTGAGCTGAAAACTCTCGACCATGGCATTGGTGATGTCCTGAATGCCCGCTGCAAGCACCTCATTGACCTGCGCCACCGACACCGCGCCACCCGCCTGCGACTCCAGCACGGCCGGCAGGGGCTGTGTTTCGTTGGCCCGCAGTTCGTGCGATCCCAGGGGATCGTCCTGGGCGACAGCAGCACCTGCCGCGGGCGGCAGCTTCAGGAGCCGGGCGGCGGGCGCGCCGGGTTCAACGTGCAGGTCCAGCGCCTCGGCCAGTTCCACCAGCTTGTGCCGGGCCCGCAGAGTGGCGTCGGCAATGGCCTCGGCCGACAGCGCCAGCGTGCGGGAATAGCGGGTGCCGATCTGGGCCAGGCGCCCTTCGAGCAACCCGGGCTCGCTCAGCAGCATCGTGCTGGCCACCTCGTTGGCAGCCATGGCGGCCCACCGCAGCCGCTCCGGCCCCTGCTCCGGCGCGCGTTGCATGGGCGAGCCCATGGGCTTGCGCATGCAACGCTGCAGGCTGTCGGGCAGCCCCCAGACCCGGGCCACGCCCACGCCCAGATCTTCGAACCCCAGGCCCAGCACCTGCAAGGCGGCAGACTCCTCGCCCCCTTCCACGCGGCCGGAAGCGACCAGGCTGCGCACCTGCCGGGCTTCTTCAGGAAAGTAGAACTCGCACAACATGCGTCCCAGGCTCTGGAACATGGCGCAGATGAACGCTTCTTCCGCCCCCTGCGCCGACGCACACAGCTCGGCCGCCACAGATCCCGCCATCATTGCGCGCAGGAACTCCTCGCGCATCTGGCTTGCATGGGTCTTGTCCTGCATGTGGTCGAGCAGCACCAGGCTCAGCGCCATGTTGCGCACGGCTGTAAAGCCCACCAGGCTCACCGCACGCGACACGGTGCTGATCGTGCCGCGTCCGGCATGGGCAAAGTGCACGCTGTTGACCAGTCGCAGCAGCTTGTTAGTCAGCGCCACATCCTTCAGGATCTCGTGCGTGAGGTCGCTGATGCTGTCGTCTTCGGAATTGGCCACGCGCTGGATGCGCGCGACGGAGTCAGAAAGCGCCGGGAAGTCGCTCTTGTGGCGCATGCGCCGCAGCAGGAAGTCGAGCGTGGCATTGCTGGCGGCAGTGGGCGCACTGGCCGGCGCAGCCCAGGCGCGCAGGGCATCGCGAAACTCCGCGGCCGAGGCGTAGCGCTCGCCAGGCTCGCGGGCCATCGCACGCTGCAAGATGGCCCGCAATCCGTCGTCCACCCCCGGCCCCAGGTCCGGAGGCAGTCGCAGCGGCTCATTGGCAATGCGGTACAGCGCCTGCCAGGTGTCTTTTTGGTGGATCAGTGGCTGGCCGGTAAGCATTTCTACCAGCACCAGCGCAGCCGAATACACATCCATGGCCGGTGCGGGCGATGCCCCGGACGCGGCCTCGGGTGCCAAGTAGGCCGGGGTGCCGCTGGCCAGTTGGGCATCCGGCTGGGCCTGGACCGGCGCCGCCATGCCGAAATCCATCACCCGCGCGTGGCGCTGGGTGTCGATCATGATGTTGGACGGCTTGAGGTCGCGGTGCACGATGCCGGCCTGGTGCGCGGCCTGCAGGCCATCGAGCACATCCACCATCAGCGCCACCGCATCGTGCGGGGTGCACCGGCCCTGCTGCGCCAGGTGTTCGGCCAGTGTCTTGCCGGGCACGTATTCAAAAACGATGTAGGGCTGGCGCCCCTGCACATCGGCTTCAAACACCGGCACGATAAAGGGATGCGCCAGGCGGCCCACATGCCGCGCCTCGCGCAGCCACTGCTCAAGTACCGAGGGGTCCTGGTCCTGCACGGGCCGCATGAGCTTGATGGCCACCTCGCGCTGCAGCCGCGGGTCGAGCGCGAGCCAGACGGTGGCCTGGGCACCGCGGCCCAGCATCCTTTTGAGCTCGAACCGGCCCACCGAAGCCGGTGGCTTTTCGGCGGTTCCCAGGGCCCAGCGTTTGGCGGTAGAAAGCGGGGCAAAATCGGTCATGGTGGGGATCAATGCAGCGGGGCCTTCGGCACGGCGCCCATGCCAATCATCTTAGGCCCCGCATGTCCCCTTTCGCAGCAGTGATTCCCCTGCCCTGTTGTTTTCCCTCTCCATGACCACCACCCATCTTTTGTACCTGCACGGCTTTCGCTCGTCGCCCCAGGCGGCCAAGGCCCGCCAGATGGCAGCGCACGTGGCGCGGCACCACCCCGGGGTGACCTTCTGGTGCCCGCAGCTGCCGCCTTCGCCCCAGGCTGCCATGGCGCTGGTGGCGCAAGGTATTGCCGACTGGTCTGGTGAGGCAATGGGGGTGGTGGGCTCGTCGCTTGGAGGTTTTTACGCCAGCTGGGTGGCGCAGCACAAAAGCTGCGCGAGCGTGATGCTCAACCCCGCCGTCCACCCCGCCCGCGACCTCACGCGCTACATCGGCGAACAGACCACCTGGCACGATCCGGCCGAGCGGTTCTACTTTCGGCCGGAATACATTGACGAACTGCAGGCTCTGGACACCTCCGCCCGGCCGCCGGCAGCCCGCGAGATGGCCATCATTGCCAAAGGCGACGAGGTGCTGGACTGGCGCGAGATGGTGGCGCGCTACACCGCGGCGCGGGTGGTGCTGCTGGAAGGCGGGGAGCACGCGCTGTTGAATTTCGAGGAGCACCTGCCGGCTGTGGCGGAGTTCCTGGCTTTGGCCTAGCGCGCCCCGGCTCAGCCAGGCGCCGAGGCGGCCGCCCGGCGGCGCAGCCACCGTTCGTGCTCGCTCGGGTAGGCCAAGCGGTAGCGCCGGGTGTGGAATGCGGCCTCGTCGGCTTTACCCAAGGCGGTGGCGCTTTCAATCAACGCTTCGATGACACGCGGCTCGGGCGAGTAGTGCAGCAGCTCGTGGGCCAGCGTATTCATTCGGCCAGCGTTGTCGGGGGTGAGCGCCATGGTGGTCAGGCGCGCGAAGTCCAGCTGGGCAGAAAACAACACGGAACGGGTGACCTTGGCCTGCGTATCGTCCCGGTAGGCCGCTGCGCGCTCGTTCGCGGGTTTGTACAGCTGGCTCACGCGGTGGTAGTCCCACACGGCAAACGCGCACACAGCCCAGATCAGCAGTGCGCCCGCCACACCCGCCCAGGCCCCGCGCGCAGTTGCCGCGGCCTGCCGGGGCCACAGCAGCAGCGCCAGCGCCGCCAGGGTCACGATCTGAAACGGGCCATACCAGAGCGGGTACTCCAGCAGGCTGTGCAGGCCGATGATGGCCAGCACGCCCCACGCCAGTTGGCGCGCGGGCTCGGTTTCGCGCCAAGGCTGGCTGTACAGCACCCAGCCCAGCACGCCGCCACACAGCGCGGCGGCCGCAGGCACACCCAGCTCCACCGCCAGGTGCAGGGGCAGGTTGTGCGCGTTGTCCAGCAGCACGCAAAAACGTTCCCCAGCGAACGGCGTGACGTAGTGCGCATAGTCGAGCTCGCCCCACCCCCAGCCGAGCCAGGGCTTCTGCGCGATGAGGGTGAGCATGTTCGACCACAGCACGCGCCGGCTGGTGCAGGCCCTGGGGTCGCCCGCGAAGCGATGGAACAGCGCGTCGGCCCGCACGCCCTCCAGCCGCCACAGCAGCTCGGGCAGCACCCAGGCCGCGGCCACAAACAACAGCAGCGCCGCCAGCGCCAGGCGCAGTGAGGGGCCTGCGCCCGTCCGTCGCCAGCACACCACCAGTGCCACGATCAGCAGCCACTGCACAGCGCCGGTGCGCGATGCGGTCGCAGCCTCGGCCAGGGCCATCCAGGCCACTGCCGACACCACCAGCATGCTGCCGGCGCTGGCCAGCCAGCGCCGCCGCGAAGAGAGTTCCGATGGGTCACCCGAAGGCGCGCTCCAACGGGCACTGTGCAGCGTCCACCACAACAGCGCCCACAGCCCCAGGCTCAACAGCGACGCCTGCTGGTTGCGCTGCCGCAGGCTGCCGGCCGCCTGTCCGGGGGCCGACGCCGGAACCAGCGGCGCCAGCCCGGGGTCACCGACAAAATATTGGACGAGGCCAATCACGCTGGCCACCACGCCCGCCAGCGCCAGGCCCCAGGCCAGCCGCCGCGCCCATTCCTGGCGGCCCTGGCGCTCGTCCACTCCGGGCCACGCGGGCTGCACTGCGGCCACCAGGAGCAGCGCAGCGCCGCACACCCACGACGCCAGCATCGGCCAGAAGTTGGCCGTGGGCGAATCGGTAAAGGCAAAAAGAAACGGCAGCGCCACCGCAATCACGAACAACGGTGCAACGGAAAAGGGCATCTCAGCGGTGGCGCTGCCGTTTCT
>SDXZ01000212.1 GCA_004210805.1 Acidovorax sp. | reverse complement strand
TTCACCACGTTCGTGACCGTGAACGACAAGGGCCAGACGGTGACCGGCAAGGTCAAGACCGTGGACGCCCGTGGCGCTGAAATCGACCTCGGCGAAGACATCGTGGGCTACCTGCGCGCTTCGGAAATCTCCCGCGACCGCGTGGAAGATGCCCGCAACGTGCTCAAGGAAGGCGACGAGGTCACTGCCGTGGTGGTCAACGTGGATCGCAAGACCCGCAACATCCAGCTGTCGATCAAGCAAAAGGACATGGCCGACGAACAAGGCGCCATGGCCAACCTGAGCCAGCAATCGAGCCGCGAAAGCGCCGGCACGACCAGCCTGGGCGCCCTGCTGCGCGCCAAGCTGGACAACTCGGAAAAGTAAAGCGCTGACCCGTCAACGAGCCTCTGCGCGATGAAGTTTCGTGCAGGCGCTTTGTATACGGTCAGACAGCGGGCGCCTTGGCGCCCGCTCTTTTTTTGAAGAAGACGAGACAACCACTTGCCCCCGGGCAGCCTGCCTATGTCCCAAGACTCCATGACCCGCTCAGACCTGGTTGAAGAACTGGCCGCACGCTTTGGCCAACTCACCCACCGCGATGCCGAATACGCCGTCAAGACCATTCTGGACGCTGTGGGCGAGGCGTTGGTGCGCGGGCACCGCATCGAGATCCGGGGATTTGGCAGCTTCTCGGTCAACCATCGCCCTCCCCGCATGGGCCGCAACCCCCGCAGTGGCGAAGCCGTGGCCATCCCGGAAAAGCGTGTGCCGCATTTCAAACCCGGCAAGGCGCTGCGCGAAGCCGTCGACAAGCGCACTGCGGAGATGGAAGAACGTGCCAGCCCGGCCAAGGCCGAAGATCAATCAAAATTGATAGCATAAAGCGCTTATACAACAAGCGCTGGCAGCCTTTTTGATTCAAATTTGATCCCCTCAAAGCTTTTTGGAGCGCTTCGTAGCGCCCTCTCAAGCTCCTTTCAAGCTCGTTCAAGCGCCCCCTGACACGGCCCGACAAGGCCCGTGCACCTCCGACATCGAGTGACACCGCCCACCAAGGCCATGCCCCAAAAGTCCCCGAGCAGGCTCTTAGAATCGCCCCACCACTGGGGACACCGATGAAATATCTCCTGTGGCTGCTCAAGGCAGCCATTTTTTTTACCCTCTTCGCTTTCGCGCTGAACAACCAGCAGGACGCGACCGTGCATTTTTTCTTTGGCACCCAATGGCGCGCGCCCCTCGTGCTGGTGGTGCTGACCGCCTTTTCCGCCGGACTGGCGGTGGGTGTGCTTGGCATGGTGCCGCGCTGGTGGCGCCACCGCGCAGCCGCGCGGCGTGCACAGGCAACCACAGCGAGAAGCAGCACTGCGCCCCTGGCCGCTGCCACGCCGGCCGCCCACAGCACACCGACCGCCCCTCCTCCACCGCCCGACCTGCCCTCCGTCCATGGAATTTGACCTGACCTGGATCCTGCTGGGCCTGCCCGTCGCGTTTGTGCTGGGTTGGCTGGCATCGCGCTTTGACCTGCGCCAGTTGCGCGCCGAAAACCGCCGCGCGCCCAAGGCGTATTTCAAGGGCCTGAACTTCCTGCTCAACGAGCAGCAGGACCAGGCCATTGATGCCTTCATCGAGGCCGTGCAGAACGACCCCGACACTTCGGAGCTGCACTTCGCTTTGGGCAACCTGTTTCGCCGCCGCGGCGAGTACGACCGCGCGGTGCGCGTGCACGAGCACCTGCTCTCGCGCGGCGACCTCTCCCGCACCGACCGCGAGCGCGCCCAGCACGCGCTGGCCCTGGACTTCCTCAAGGCCGGCCTGCTCGATCGCGCGGAAGACGCACTGCACCGGCTGGAAGGCACGCCCTTTGAGGCCCAGGCCCGCATGGCGCTGCTGGCCATCTACGAACGTTCCCGCGACTGGCCCCATGCCGCCACCATTGCCCGCAAGATGCACGACGCCGACCAGGGCGACTTCAGCACGCGCCAGGCGCACTACCTGTGCGAGCAAGCCTTGGCGCTCAGCAGCCAGGGCAATTTGACGGGCGCGCAGGCGCTGCTGGAGCAGGCTGTCTCTGCCGCGCCCGAGGCCGCCCGTGCGCGCATCGAGCTGGCCCGGCTGCAGCGCATGATGGGCCGGCCCGCAGAGGTGCTCACCACGCTGCGCACCCTGGGCGAGCGCAACCCCGGCGCACTGCCGCTGGCGGCACCCATGATGGTCGAGGCCGCCAACGCCACCCAGCGCGTGCCCGAAGTACAGGCGCTGCTGCAGGCCCACTATGCGCAAGCACCGTCGCTGGATGTGCTGGAAGCCATCGTCGCCATGGAAACCGCCGACGAGGCCACGCGGGGCACCGCGCGCCAGCGCTACGTGCAGCACCTGGACAAAGAGCGCTCGCTGGTCGCTGCCGCCAAATGGCTGGCCGACGAGAAGCTGGAGCACGAAGAATTCCACCCCCAGGTGCAGCGTGCACTGGAGCATGCAGTCAAGCCCCTGACACGCTACCGCTGCGCTGCGTGCGGCTTTGAGGCGCGCCAGCACTTCTGGCAGTGCCCCGGCTGCCAGACCTGGGACAGCTACCCCGCGCGCCGGGTCGAGGAACTCTGAACCACCGCCATGGCTGCGCCGGCGTGAGTGCCCTCGTTTCCTTCTGGTCGCCGCCTCCCCACCGCTCAAAGAATCCACCATGCTGAAGAAACTGCTCACCCTCTTCACCACCCTCCTGTGCGCCGCCGCTGCGTTGGCTGCCGTGGACGTGAACACCGCGACCGAGGCCGAACTTGATGGGATCAAGGGCATCGGCCCAGGGCTTTCGGGCCGGATCCTTGAAGAGCGCAAGAGCGCCCCCTTCCAGGACTGGAGCGACTTCGTCAGCCGCGTGGGCGGCGTGGGACACAAGAGCGCGGTGGGTTTCTCCAAAGAAGGCCTGACCGTCAACGGCAAGAAGTTCAGCGCAGCGGCGGCTGCGAAGGCCGAAGCGAAGAGCGCCAAGAAACACGCCCGCAGCACCCCGGCTACCGACCGCAAGACCCCAGTCGCCACGGCAGGCAACGATGCGATAGCGCCAGCCGCAACCCCGCAAGCACCCGCCGCGGCACCCGCGGTGCCCGCCTCATCCGCGCCTGCCGCCGCCAGCGCTACCAAAAACTAAGCAAGTCTCGCAAGCTGCAAGCCGGCCTCGGCGGGCTGGTTGTTTTGCGCCGCGTCCGGCCCGACAGCAAGGGCTCGGCAGGGTCTTTGGGGCCACGCCCTAAAATTGTTCGCGCATGCCCCTGATCACGCTCATTCTTCTTCCCTTCATCGGCAGCCTGTTGGCCGCCTTGCTGCCGGCCAACGCGCGCAACACCGAATCGACACTGGCAGGGCTTATTGCCGTGGTCTGCACCGTGCAGGTGGCGCTGTGTTTCCCCCAGATTGCAGACGGCGGCGTGCTCCGGCAAGACATCGCGTGGCTGCCGGCACTGGGCCTGAACCTCGTCATCCGCATGGATGGCTTTGCGTGGATGTTCTGCATGTTGGTGCTGGGCGTGGGCAGCCTGGTGGTGCTGTACGCGCGCTACTACATGTCGGCCGCCGACCCGGTGCCACGTTTCTTCGCGTTCTTCCTGGCCTTCATGGGCGCGATGGTGGGCGTGGTGCTGTCGGGCAACATCATTCAGCTGGCGTTCTTCTGGGAGCTGACCAGCCTGTTCTCGTTCTTGCTGATCGGCTACTGGCACCACCGCAAGGACGCACGGCGTGGTGCGCGCATGGCGCTCACCGTCACGGGCACGGGTGGCCTGGCCATGCTGGCCGGCATGCTGGTGCTGGGCCACATCGTGGGCAGCTACGACCTTGACCACGTGCTGGCCGCTGGCCAGCTCATCCAGAGCCACTCCCTGTACACCACCGCGCTGGTGCTGGTGCTGCTCGGGGCGCTCACCAAAAGCGCGCAGTTCCCCTTCCACTTCTGGCTGCCGCACGCCATGGCCGCGCCCACGCCGGTGTCAGCCTATTTGCACTCGGCCACCATGGTCAAGGCCGGTGTGTTTCTGCTGGCGCGCCTGTGGCCTGCGCTGGCAGGCACCGAGCAATGGTTCTGGCTGGTGGGCGGTGCGGGCCTGTGCACGCTGCTGGTGGGCGGCTACGCGGCCATGTTTCAGAACGACCTCAAAGGGTTGCTCGCCTACTCGACCATTTCGCACCTGGGGCTCATCACATTGCTGCTGGGCCTGAACAGCCCGCTGGCTGCTGTCGCCGCAGTGTTCCACATCATGAACCACGCGACCTTCAAGGCGTCGCTCTTCATGGCGGTGGGCATCGTCGACCATGAAAGTGGCACACGCGACATCCGGCGGCTCTCAGGCCTGCGGCGCACCATGCCCATCACCGCCACGCTCGCGATGGTGGCCAGCGCCGCCATGGCGGGCGTGCCGCTGCTCAACGGTTTCCTGTCCAAGGAAATGTTTTTTGCCGAAACGGTGTACGTCAACACCACGCCGTGGCTTGAATGGCTGCTGCCCGTGGCGGCCACGGTGGCGGGCGTGTTCAGCGTGGCGTATTCGCTGCGCTTCACGGTCGACGTGTTCTGGGGCCCGTCTGCAACCGACCTGCCCCGCACCCCTCACGAGCCCCCGCACTGGATGCGCGTACCGGTCGAGCTGCTGGTCCTGGCCTGCCTAGTAGTGGGCGTGCTGCCCGGGTGGTCCGTGGGCGCGTACCTGGCTGCCGCGGCGCAACCGGTGGTGGGTGGCGACTTGCCCACCTACAGCCTGGCGGTCTGGCACGGTTTCAACACACCCTTCGTGATGAGCCTCATCGCGCTGGGCGGCGGCATGGCGCTGTACGCCTTGCTGCGCAGGCAGCGCCAGACGGGCGCTGTGGACGCACCACCGCTCATGCACCGCATCAGCGGGCAACGCGTGTTCGAAATCACCCTGACCACCCTCACCCAGGCCGGCCGCCACGGCCGCCGAATGCTGGGCACGGACCGGTTGCAGTGGCAGATGCTCTGGCTGGTGAGTGCGGCGTTGCTGGCCTGCATCGTGCCGCTGTGGTCGCGCGGCTTGCCGATTGGCGAGCGCGCACCCCTTCCGCTGTCGCCCGCCTTTGCGCTGCTGTGGCTGCTGGGCGCGCTGTGCGCCATGGGAGCCGCCTGGCAGGCCAAGTACCACCGGCTCGCCGCCCTCACGTTGCTGGGCGGCGCAGGCCTGTGTGTGTGCCTGACCTTCCTGTGGTTCTCGGCCCCAGACCTCGCGCTCACGCAGATCGTGGTGGAAATCGTGACCACCATCCTCATCCTGCTGGGCCTGCGCTGGCTGCCGCGGCGCGACGAGGCGCTGCGCAAGCCCACGCTGGCCGAAGAGCGCCGCACACAGTTGCGCCGCTACCGAGACATGGCGCTCGCATTGGCGGCGGGTGCTGGCATGGCCCTGCTGTCTTTTGCCATGATGAGCCGGCCCTTCCCGGACAGCACCTCGACCTTTTTCCTGGAAAACGCACTGAGCCAAGGCGGCGGCACCAACGTGGTCAACGTGATGCTGGTGGACTTTCGCGGCTTCGACACCTTTGGCGAGATCGTGGTGCTGGGCATCGTGGCGCTCACGGTGTATGCGCTGCTGCGGCGCTTCCGCCCGGCGCGTGAGGTGATGGACCTGCCGCCCCAACAACGCGCGCTGCCCGCCGATGTAGACACCGACCTGTCCAACCCGCGCCAGACCGCCGACACCGCCGTGGGCTACCTCATGGTGCCCGCCGTGTTGGTGCGATTGATGCTGCCGTTTGCCACGCTGGTGTCGATGTACCTCTTCATGCGCGGGCACAACGAGCCCGGCGGCGGCTTCGTGGCGGGTCTGGTGTTCTCGGTCGCGCTGCTGCTGCAGTACATCGTCTCGGGCACATCGTGGGTCGAGGCGCATTTGCCCCTGTACCCACGCCGATGGATCGGCGTCGGCTTGCTGGTCGCGCTGGCCACCGGCCTGGGCGCCTGGGTGTGGGGCTATCCGTTCCTGACCAGCCACACGGCCCACCTGCACCTGCCGGTGGTGGGTGAGGTCCACGTGGCCAGCGCATTGTTCTTCGACATCGGCGTGTTCACCCTGGTGGTGGGCTCGACCATGCTCATCCTCACCGGCATCGCCCACCAGTCGGTGCGCAGCCACCGCTACAACAACGCGCGCTCGGCCGATGAAGACCTGGCCGCTGAAGCGCCGGCCGTCGCAACGCAAGGAGAAGGCCCATGGAACTGATACTGGCCCTGGCCATCGGCGTGCTCACCGGCTCCGGCGTGTGGCTGCTGCTGCGGCCCCGCACCTTCCAGATCATCATGGGGCTGTCACTGCTGTCGTACGCGGTCAACCTCTTCATCTTCAGCATGGGCCGACTGGGCCTGGCCATCGACAAGGAGCCGGTGCTGCAGGCCGGCCTGCCCAAGGACCTGGCGCACTACGCCGACCCCATGCCCCAGGCGCTCACGCTCACGGCCATCGTGATCGGCTTTGCGATGACTGCGCTGTTCCTGGTGGTGTTGCTGGCATCGCGTGGCATGGCCGGCACCGACCATGTGGATGGTGCCCGCGCCAAGGATGCGCAGGAGATGCCGTGATGTATTTCGGACACCCCCCTGAGCGGCTTCGCCGCTTCCCCCCGCTCTCGCAGCGCTGCGCGCTGCGGGCAGGGGGACGCAACCCTCGCTGCGGGGCGGCCCTTGCTTGGCTGCCCTCGCCTGGGGCGCGCCAGTTTTGTGCGCAGCGCGTTGGACGACTCACATGACATCCATCCAAATGCTGCTGGAGCGGCTGATGCCGCACCTGATCCTCGCGCCCATTGCGCTGCCCCTGCTCACGGCGGGGCTCATGCTGCTGCTGCGCGAAGAGCGCCAGCGCACCAAGGTCACGCTCAACATCGTCTCGACCCTGATGGGCCTCGTGATCGCAGTGCTACTGCTGATACAGGCCAAGGACCCCGCGCTTCCCAACAGCCTGGGCGTGTACCTGCCCGGCAACTGGCCCGCGCCGTTCGGCATCGTGCTGGCGGTGGACCGGCTGTCGGCCATGATGCTGGTGCTCGCCAGCACCGTGGCGCTGGCCACCGTGTTGTTTTCGGCGGCGCGCTGGCACCGGGCTGGGGTGCATTTCCACCCGCTGTTCCAGTTCCAGCTCATGGGCCTCGCAGGTGCGTTCCTCACGGCCGACCTGTTCAACCTGTTCGTGTTCTTCGAGATCATGCTGGCGGCCTCGTACGGGCTGCTGCTGCACGGCTCGGGCCGTCCGCGCGTGTCGGCGGGGCTGCATTACATCGCGATCAACCTTGCAGCCTCGTCGTTGTTTCTCATCGGCGTGTCCATGCTGTATGGCATCACCGG
>SDXZ01000211.1 GCA_004210805.1 Acidovorax sp. | reverse complement strand
CTGCTGGTGGCCACGCAGCTCGACAAAGCGTTCGAGCGTGACCTCGAGGGCATCGATCTGGTGGTGGGCGCCAAGGGCAGCCCGCTGCAGCTCATCCTGGCGGGCGTCTTCCACATCGATGTGCCCACCGGCAACATTCCGCTGCAAGAGGTGCAGGCGCTGCAAAAGAACCCGCTGGTCGCGCAGGTCATCCCGTTGAGCCTGGGCGACAGCTATCAGGGCTTTCGCATCGTGGGCACCACGCCCGACTATGTGCTGCACTACGGCGCCATGCTGGCCCAAGGCGCGCTGTGGCAACAGCCCATGGACGCCGTGCTGGGCGCCGACGTGGCGCGCAGCATCGTGGCAGCCAGCCACGGCGACGCGCCACTGGCCGGTGCCACCTTTGTCGGCAGCCACGGCTTGGGCGCAGGAGGGCACGCGCACGGCGACCACCCGTACCGCGCCAGCGGCGTGCTTGCGCCTTGCGGCTGCGTGCTCGACCGGCTCATCCTCACCAGCACCGAATCCATCTGGATGGTGCACGAGGCCGCCACAGCCACCGAGCCCGAAGACCTGGAGATATTGAAGGAAGAGCGCGAAGTGACCGTGGCCCTGGTGCGCTACCGCACCCCCATGGCCGCCATCACGCTGCCGCGCCAGATCAACGCCGACACCGCCATGCAGGCCGCCGCGCCCGCCATCGAGGTCACCCGCCTGCTGCGCCTGCTGGGCGTGGGCGCCGATGTACTGCGCGCCTTTGGCGGCGTGCTGCTGGCCGTGGCGGCGCTCAGCGTGTTCATTGCGCTGTGGAACGCCGTGCGAGAGCGCCGCGCCGACCTGGCCATGCTGCGCATGCTGGGCGCCCCCCCGGGCCGCGTGGCCGGGCTGGTGCTGTGGGAGGCGCTGTGGCTGGCGGCCATCGCATCGGCCCTGGGCCTGCTGCTGGGCCACGGCCTGGCGCACCTACTGGGCTGGGTGCTGCAGGGGCAGGGCCTCCTGCCGGTCACGGGCCTTGTCTGGCTGCCCGCTGAAGCCGGCGTACCGCTGCTGGCTGCCGCCGTTGCCGCGCTGGCGGCGCTGCTGCCGGCCATGCAGGCGTACCGCACGGACGTTGCCGATTTACTGAGCTTGCCGTCTTGAGTTCGCTCGATCCACTTCCGCTTCCACTTTTCAACTTCCAAGGATCACCATGAAAAAACTGCTCACCGCCCTGGCCCTGGCCCCCTTGCTGCTGCTTGGCGCCCTGGCCCATGCCCAGGACGCGCATTCCGATAAAGAAACCAAGGCCGACATCGAACGCCACCGCGCTATGGCCGCCGCGCACGAGGCCGCCGCCAAGTGCCTCGAATCCGGCAAGGGCCACGACACTTGCCAGAAGGAACTCCAGACCGCGTGCAAGGGTCTGGGCATTGGCAAATACTGCGGCATGCGCCACAGCCACTAACGCTCCCCCTGAGGCGCTGCGCGCCATCCCCCTGGGGGGGGACGCCCCCGGTGGCCCGGCAGAGCCGGTTCCACGGGGGCACTGGGCTGAGGGCGCGCCGGTTTCGAAGGGCATGGCGCGTAATTTTTTTGGGGAATCAGATCCGTTCATCGACGGCGCTGATCCAGACATGGCATGACCTGCGCTGTGCTCGTAGGGTGTTCACTGAAGGGTATTGATATGCACCATCGTTCGTTGCCTCGGTTCCTGAGCGGGGGCTTAACCGCCCTGACGCTGGCGATGGGTGCCGGCATCGCTGGCAGCGCCCTGGCCCAAAGCAAGCCTTCTGCCGCCCCCACGCTCAGCTCGCCGTTACCGGCCGGCGCTGCCAGCACCCCTGCAGCGGGCATGCCTGCGGGCTCCGGCCCCGGCTACCACAGCCCCAACAGCCCCATTGCGCCGCTGCCCCAGCGCAACGACGTGGTGCCGTGGTCGGTGCTGAGCGACTTGACCAAGAAGACCACCAAGGACGGCATCCTCCCTGTGTTCAGCGAGGTGCAAAAGGGCATGGACAAGACGGTGCAGCGCATCCAGGGTTTCATGATGCCGCTGGACGCCAAAACAACCCAAACGCATTTTTTGCTCACCTCGGTGCCGCTCACCTGCTCGTTTTGCCTGCCCGGTGGGCCCGAGAGCATGGTCGAGGTCAAGGCCAAGACGCCCGTGCGCTACTCGCTGGAGCCGGTGGTGGTCGAGGGCAAGTTCACTGTGCTCACCAACGATCAGTACGGCCTGTACTACCGCGTGGTGGATGCCGTGCCGGTGAAATAATCGCCGGGTTGCCACCGCTTTCTTTGCACGCGCCCCTCGCTCTTTAGTTCTTCCCCAGTGACTTCCGCCTCGCGCCCCCGTCAGCCCAAGCCCTCGCGCGCCCAGCGCAGCGCGGGGCAGGGCGCGCCGTGGCGCAGGCTGGCCGGGCGCGTGCCCGCGCACATGGTGCACATGGCACTGGCCTGGCTGCTGCTGGCCCTGGTGGCAGTGCCCACGCTGGGGCGCCTGCACCAGGTGGCGCACGGTGGCGCACTCGACCGGGTGCATGCGGGCCAGGCGCTGGCGCAGGGCGGGGCGTTGGCGGGTGCTTCGGCTGCCTCTTCCTCTTCTGAACCATTTGCGTCCGCCGCGGTCGATGCTGCCGCGCAGGCCACCAGCCCCGCTCACAGCCGTGACCACGGCCACGGCCATGAGTCCGCACAGTGGCTCCCGCTGCTCCTGGCCGGCCACGCCCCCGTCGATTGCCTTTTGCTCGACCAGCTTGCGCTGGGCGACACCTTGCACAGCGCCCCCGTGGCGCTGCCTCCGGCGGTGCCAGCGCACGCATTGCCCACGCGCCATGCCGGGCGCATCGCCGCAGCGCATGTTGCGCTGTTCCAGGCGCGTGGCCCGCCCCGGGCCTAAAGTGCCGCGCCTCAGAGGCCGCTTTTGTTCCATGCACCTGCAGCGCTGCATTGCCAGCGCGACCGCAGGCCGGGACGGAAGCCGTCGCCCTCGGGGTTGCTGCCGGCGCTTTTTTCTTCTTACTACTGATTTCATAGCTGACAGCGCTTGTCTATCAAGCGCTAGAGGCACTTTTATTCATGGCTTCCGCCCTATGGCGCGAAGCCGCGCGCCGCGTGCCTGGCCCTGCCATCGCGGCGCGCACCTGCCCTGATGCAAGCACCACCATGACCAAGACCTCCGCCGTTCCCCACACCGCCGCCCGCCGCCCCCGTCCAGCCCTTCGCCCCGTGGCCTTGGCCGCCATGCTGGCGCTGTCGGGCACCGGCATCGCCCACGCACAGACTGCACCGGCTGCGGCCCCGTCCGCGCCTTCCAGCACCAACACAGCCGACGCCGCACCCAGCCTGCCGCCCGTCACCGTCTCGGCCAGCGGCCTGCAGCTGGGCGCCAACGAGATGACCACCCCCGTCACCGTGCTCGAAGGCGACGAACTCGTGCGACGCCGCGAGGCCACGCTGGGCGAGACGCTCAACAGCGAGCCCGGCATCACCAGCAGCCACTTCGGTGCGGGCGCCAGCCGCCCCATCATCCGCGGCATGGACGGCCCACGCGTCAAGGTGCTGAGCGACGGCGCCGAACTGCACGACGCCTCCACCATCAGCCCCGACCACGCCGTGGTGTCCGAACCGCTGCTGGCCACTCAGATCGAAGTGCTGCGCGGCCCCTCGGCCCTGGTGTATGGCAACGGCGCCGTGGGTGGCGTGGTCAATGTGCTCGACGGAAAAATCCCCACCGCCATCCCCCAGAAGGGCTACGAGGGCAGTGCCGAGCTGCGCGCCAACTCCGGCGCGGGTGAAAAAGCGGGCGCCTTCTCGCTCACAGGCGGCACTGGCAACCTGGCCGTGCACGTCGAAGGCGTGGCGCGCGACGCCAGTGACTACCGCGTCGGCAAAGGCTGGGCGCCCGAGGGCGAACCCACCCGCAAAGTGCTGGGCAGCTTCAACCGCACCGACACCGGCAGCGTCGGCCTGTCGTGGGTGGGCGACCGCGGCTACCTGGGCGCCGCCTACACCCGCCAGAACGCCAAGTACGGCCTGCCGGGCCACAACCACAGCTTTGAAGGCTGCCACACGCACGGAGACCACCTGCATTGCGGCGCCCATGCGGGTGATGAAGAAGACGGTCACGACCACGGCGCCGAGGCGGGCGACGTGCCCGTGGTCGACCTGCGCAGCGAACGCTTTGACATCCGCGGCGAACTGCGCAACCCGTTCGCTGGCTTTTCGGCCCTGCGCCTGCGCGCCGGCGTCACCGACTACGTGCACGACGAGGTCGAGGACGGCGCCATCAGCACCACCTTCAAGAACAAGGCCTACGACACCCGCATCGAGCTGCAGCACGAGCCCATCGGCGGCTTCAAGGGCTTGATCGGCCTGCAAACCTCGCAACGCAAGTTCAGCGCCGACGGCGAAGAGGCCTATGTGGAGCCCACCATCACCCGCAAGCTCGGCTTCTTTGCGCTGGAGGAATACCGCCTGGGCGACTGGCGCTTTGAAGCCGCCCTGCGCCACGACCGCCAGACGGCAGAAGCCAAAACCAGCAGCATCGAGCGCAGCCACAACGGCACTTCCGCATCGCTGGGTGCGGTGTGGAAGTTCACGCCCGGCTACCAGGTGGGCACCTCGTTCACCCGCGCCAGCCGCGCTCCGTCGGCCGAAGAGCTGTACGCCAACGGCCTGCACATGGCCACCAGCACCTACGAACGCGGCAACGCGGACCTGAAGTCCGAGATCTCGCAAAACATCGACGTGAGCCTGAAGAAAACCAGCGGCGACACCACCTTTGGCGTCAGCGTGTTCAAGAACCGCATCAACAACTACATCTACGGCCGCACGCTCGATGAAGTCGATGGCTTGCAATTGCTGCAGTACAGCCAGGCCGACGCGACCTTCACCGGCATCGAAGGCCAGGTGCGCCAGCGCCTAAACCGCAACCTGGGCATCACGCTCTTCGGCGACACCGTGCGCGCCCGGCTGGCCGGCGGCGGCCTGCTGCCCCGCATCCCCGCTACCCGCGCTGGCATCCGTCTGGACGGTAATTGGAATTCGTGGGAAGGCCAGGTCGAATGGGTGCAGGTCGCCCGCCAGAACCGCGTCGCAGAGTTTGAAACCGCCACGCCGGGCTACGGCATGCTCAATGTGGGCGTGAGCTACAGCAGCCAATTCAGCGGCGGCACGCCGTGGCAGGTGTATTTGAAGGCGAACAACCTGACGGACCGTCTGGCGTATGCGCATACCTCGTTCATCAAGAACGCGGCGCCTTTGATGGGGCGCAATATCACTGTGGGGGTGAAGGTGGCGTTTTGATGCACTGCGAGTGCATTGCGCACCCTGGCCATACTGTGCTTCTTGCTACGGGACGGCCTTTTTTGAGGTGTGCTTCACAAGGGGCGCCACGGCTATAAAAAAGAGGTAAGCACCACGGGCACAGCGACGGCAACCCCCAAAGCGGGTGCCACGCTGGTCGAAGGTGCCGTCCTTGCCCAACTGAGGGGCTCCACCCCAGCGGGCCTTGCTGTGGCACCGCGCAAGCCATGCACAAGCACCGCGGTTCGTTTTGACTCCTGGGCTGCCTTGTACTTTGGTTGCTAACTGCCAGGCGTTGGGCCGGAGCGCTGTTTTCTTTGGTGCTGCCTCTCTGCATCTGCGCAGGCGTCAGCCATGGCTGCTGCGCGGTGGTGAGCCGCTGCAGCGTGGTCTTCAAGCGCAAGGTTACTTGGCTGGCAACATCCCTTTAAATTCCCCCAGGTCGTTTCATTCGCGGCGTCGGGATATTTTCCTTTGCATTTGATGATTTTCACGCGATTGCAGACTATAGTTCGTCCAGTTCAAATCCGGGCGTTTTTGAATTATTTGTTCCCGGCGTCTTGTAAATCAAGATGATGTGGGCGCGAGCCGCAAGCGATTTTCCTGAGCGCATCAATACGATGGGCTTTATGCATCTCTATAAAAAATCCATCGGCTCAGCAAAATATTTTGCTAAAAATAGAAAGAAAATACACATGCGCTACCTGTCAAAATACCTCCACGCGATTCTACTGGCCTTGAGTATGTCAGCGACTGCCCATGCGCAAGAAGTGATCGATGTATCCAAGCCTGTCACCAATCCAAGGCTTACGGCAGCAATGGATAGGTTAGAAGTCGAAAAATCAAACAGTGCACAGGACGTTTTATTTTCAGAGCTCAATAAAGCCAATTACATTGCACTGGCAATGAATTTTCCGACCAGTGACCCCTTAGCCAATTCCAAAAATCAAATCATCTTGCCGGCAGGCGTCAAATTTGATCTCCTGCTGACCGGAAAAGGGGGCAAAAAATATCTGCTTTTATTCACGGACTGGAGTGCAGCAAACAAGTACCTTGAACGGGATCATCCCAACGAGAAATTCAAGGGTATTATTCTTCCATCGAAGGATGCGTGGGATTTTTTTAACGGCACGCTCTCATCAATTTGTGATGGAATTGTTATAAATCCTGCCCATAATGCATTGGTTTTGAATAAGGGGCTTGTTAATTCGCTTTTGAAGACATCAAAAACCAATAAGAAGTGAGAACAGGGTTGCGATAGCAGGACGCCGGTGCCAAGTGTTCATAGCTCTGCCAAATTCCGCGCCCCGGGATGCAAACCATTGCAGGGATAGAGCTGCACAGCGCACCCCTGAACGCGTATTGCGGGAAAGATCGCACGGCCCCCGCGCTTGGTTGGGACCTTCGAAGCTGCATTTCGCCGCCAAATCAAGTTGCGGCCGCCTTCGGGGCGGTGGGCGGGCGCCAAAACAGGGCCATAGGCAAACCAGTCGTTACCCTCTGCTTGACCTTGGCGATTCAGAGGCGAAGCAGACAGTCGGCCTTAAAGGTCCGGGGCTCTAAGACGGGGACTGGGACCATGGCATGGCACCCATTTCACCCAACATTTCAAACCTTTCCATGCCTCCAGCGCTTGATTGGCAAGCGCTGATAGCTATTAATTTAATAGCATCGTTGCCAAGCCGTGCGGCAATGGTGTTGGGCCGACGAGCCAGCATCTGAAAGCAACCTCGCGGCACTAAGGGCGCCTGCGGCACCCGCCCCCTCTTACTCCGGAAACAGCTTGCGCACCTGCTCCAGAGTCACCGGCTTTTCAAAGTAGTGGTCCACTTCCACAAAGGTGGCCTGCACCCTGGGGTCGTCACTCGGGGAGCCCGTGACCGCCACCAGCACGACGTCGTCTCCAAACTGTTCGCGCAGGCAACGCACCAGGCCCAGGCCGTCCATGCCGGTCATTGCGATGTCCAGCATCACGCAGTCGGGTTTTTCTGCCTGTACCAGCTCCAGGGCCTGCTCGGCGCTGTAGCAGGCCGAGGCGTTGTGGCCCATCA
>SDXZ01000210.1 GCA_004210805.1 Acidovorax sp. | reverse complement strand
GCGCTGGAGCCCGCCGTGCTGCTGTTCGACGAGCCGCTGTCCAACCTGGACGCCCGCCTGCGCCGCGCCATGCGCGAGGAGATCCGCAGCATCCAGCAGCGGCTGCAGCTCACCGTGGCTTACGTCACCCACGACCAGAGCGAGGCCCTGGCCGTGAGCGACCAGATCATCGTGATGAACAAGGGCACCATCGCCCAGAGTGGTGCCCCCAGCGAGCTGTACGAGCAGCCGTCGTCCGAGTTTGTGGCGGGCTTCATGGGCGAGGCGATGTTGTTCGAGGGCCGCAACCACGCGGGCGAGGCAGCCAACAATGGCGCAGGCAGCTATGCCGAGCTGGGCCCGCTGCGCGTGCCGTCACCGGCGTCGCTGGCATCAGGCACCGTCAAGATCGCCGTGCGGCCCGAGGCCTGGCTTATCGGCCCGGCCACCGCACAAGGCCTGGCCGCGCGGCTGACCAAACGCACCTACCTCGGCAGCATCATGGAATACACCTTTGCCAGCGCGCTGGGCGAGATTTTTGTGGTGTCGCCCCAGGTGCAGACCCCGCTGGACGTGGGCGCGCCGGTCAGCCTGAGCCTGGCCAGCCATGGCGTGTCGGTCGTTGCCGGGTGAGGTCCGCCATGCCCTACCAAGTCGCCATTTTTGATCTGGACAACTGCCTCATGGACGCCCGCGTCGTGGGGCCGCTGTTCGAGCCTGCGTTTGACGCCATCCGCCGCGCCAACCATGGCATGCTCACGCCCGCGGTGCTGGAGCAGTCGCTGCACCAGTGCTGGTACACCGCCTTTGACCTGGTGGCCAAGCGCTACCACTACACACCGGCCATGCGCGAGGCTGGGTGGAACGCGTTTTCGCAAATGCAGGTGGGCGACCGGCTGGAAGGCTATGCCGACCTGGCGCTGGTGCCCACCATCCCGGTGCGCCGATACCTGGTCACCAGCGGGTTTCGCCGGCTGCAGGCGAGCAAGATCCGCGCGCTGGGCATCGGGCCGTGGTTTGAACGCGTGGACATCGACGCCATCGACGAGGGCGATGGCCCGCACGGCAAGCGGCCCCTGTTTGAGCAGATTCTGGAGGCCGAAGGCTGCGCTGCCGACGAGGTGCTGGTGATTGGCGACAACCCGCTGTCCGAGCTGGGCGTGGGCCAGGCGCTGGGCATGACCACCGTGCAGACCGTGCGGCCGGGCGTGCGGCCATGGGATGAAGCCGACCACCGGGTGGAAGGCTTGGGCGGTGTGCTGAAACTGGTGGCCACGGCGCACGAGCGTGCGTAGCCGGTTGCGGTGGGCCTGAAGCCGGTCGACCGCAGTCCCATCAAAAAAGGGGCGACAGCCCGCCCCCCGCGGCCGAGTCAACAGACGGCCGAGAGCGAATCCACGATGAGCTGCTGCCGCACGGTGAGCGCGGCGTAGCCTTGTTCAATGAGCCGTTTCACGGCGGCGTGGATTTCGGTTTCTGAGTAAAGCATCGATCCCTCCAGATGTGGCTTTGGGTTGGCAACCACCCCGAGCCGCGGCGTGCGGGGCGGGGCAGGGCGCGTTGAAGCGCCGTGGCCGATCGCGCAGTTTTTGATCTGCAGGTTGCGGGTTCCGAGGTGCAACTGGCGATGCGTCGACAGGCCAGCGCCTAGCTTCGTAGGTTTGGCCGCTACACAAGCGCCGAAGGAAAAGGGCAAAAACCGGCTATTTCTGCCGCGGGGCGCGCGCTTTTGGACTCCAGTCGTTGGGCGACCATGACTGTCGAGTGTGGCCCGGCGGGCTCATCCATGCTTGTCCACCAGCCGGCACACCGTGCCCCAGGTGCGGGTGGTGGCAGGCAGGGCGAACAGCGTCTCGGCAAACACCTGCGGGTTGCCCATGCTTTTGCCGCGTAGGTGGTTGAAGCTCATCATCTCGGCCGGCGCATAGGCCACCACGTGCACATCGCCCCGTGCGTTCGTCACCGGCAGGCCCAGCGGCACTGCAGCTTCGGCATGCAAGAAGGTGACGTAGAAGTCGTAGATCGCATCGCCCGCGATTCCGCGAAACGGATCGCTGTCTGCCAGCGCAGCCAAGTGCGCCATGTCCCGCAAGAACACCGGCTCGACAAACCCGTGCTGCAACTGCAAAGCCGTTTGCACGCCGCGCAGGATGCTGCGGGCGCGGCGCGTGCCCCCGCGTGCGTCGAACGCCACCGTGCCATTGGTCTGAAAGGACGCGGCGGCCTCCGCGCCAGCCTGCAGGAACAGGTCTTCCAGCACCGCACGCGACGGCGCGTTGCCGTGGCCGAGATTGAGGTTGCGAAAGAAGGCGGCGAATTTCATCGGTGCTCCCTGGCGCTGGCCCCCGTCAGCAGGTCATACGGGCCAAATTTTTGTCAAATTGGCCTCCAGCGCTTGATCCATAAGCATTAGTAGCTATATAAACAATAGCAACCCACGCAATTGCACTCTGCGCCAACGGCCACAATAGACGCTTTTCCTGCGCCGCTGCCTGCTGTTTCGCAATGAATTCGCCCGTCGTCACCTCGCTGCTTCCCGTCATCCTGTTCATTGCCATCGGCTTTTATGTGGGGCGCCGCGGCTGGATACGCGCGGAGGCGGTGAAGGACCTGGCCAACCTCGTCTTCATGGTGCTTACACCCGCGCTGCTGTTTCGCACCATGAGTTCGGTCCATATCGAAGACCTGGACTTCGGCCCCATCGCCATCTACTTCGCGGCGGCCATGCTGGTTTTTGCGGCCACCCTGGCGGTGCTGGGGTTCTCCAGTCTGGCGGCGGCCCGCGCGCTGGCCAACACCTTCAGCAACACCATCATGATCGGCGTGCCGCTGGTGGGCCTGGTGTTTGGCGAAGCCGGGCTGGTGACGCTGTTCACCTTGATCTCGGTGCACGCGCTCATCTTGCTGACCGCGGCCACCGTGGTGTTCGAGCTGGCCTCAGCCCGCGAACACGCCGGCCGCGCGGGCGGGCCGCAGCAGGCCATGTGGCGCACGGTGCTGCAGGCGGTGCGCAACGGCATCGTGCACCCGGTGCCGCTGCCTATCATTGCCGGCCTGCTGTTCGCGCAAACCGGACTCGCCATCCCCGCGGTGGTGGACAAACCGATGCAGTTGCTGGGCCAGGCGCTGGGCCCCATCTCGCTCCTGCTGGTGGGCGTGACGCTGGCGTTCACCAAGGTGGGCCACCATTTCAAGGCCGCCCTGCGCATCGCGGTGGTCAAGTGCGTGGTGCACCCGTTGGTGCTGGCGGGGCTGGCCTGGGCGCTGGGCCTGTCGGGCATGCCACTGGCGGTGATGATCGTGGCGGCATCGCTGCCCGTGGGCGCTAACGTGTTCTTATTTGCCCAGCGCTACCAGGTGGCAGAGGACGAGGTAACGGCCAGCGTGGCCGTGTCGACCACGCTGGCGTTGATCACGGTGCCGGTGGTGATCCTGGGTGTGACGCGCTGGGTGGCGAACTGACGGTGGGGCGCAACGCCCTGGTGCCACCCGGAGCGGGAGCGTGGGTGTTGTCGGGGCGGTAGTTCGCTTACTGAACCGGTGGTAGGTAGGCAGGGCGCGGCGCCGTCAATCCTTGCTTGACCTGCTGGGTGATCTCGTCGGCGAGCACTTCGTCGGCGCCGGCTTCCAGGCCATCGAGCGCGCGCTGGACAATGTCTTCAGCGCTGGTTTTGGGTACATCCAACCCGCGCGTCAGGTCGGTATCTACATAGCCCATGTGCAAGCCCAGCACCTGGGTCTTCTGGCCGGCCAGTTCGTGGCGCAGAGCGTTGGTCAAGGACCATGCTGCCGACTTGCTGGCCGAATACGCCGCCAGATCCCCCGCGTTGAACCACGATGCGACCGACAGTACGTTGAGCAGCGCGCCACCCCCATTGGCCTTGAGCACCGGCGCAAACGCTTTGATCATGTTCAGCACGCCGAAGAAGTTGGTGTCAAAAACGCGGCGCGCCACCGCCTCGCTGTCTTCTGCCAAAAAACCGCCGGGCTGGGCGATGCCTGCGTTGTTGATAACCAAGGTCACATCCGACGCTTGCCGTGCGGCCGCCTGGATCTGTTCGAGCGAGGTCACGTCCAGCTGCAAAGGTTGTACGCCCGCAAGCGTGACGGTGGACGGGTCTCGAGCGGCCGCGTAAACCTTGCGGGCACCCCGCGCGAGCAACTGGCGGGCAAACGCCAAACCGATTCCGCGGTTGGCACCTGTGACGAGAACGACTGCGTTCTGGATATTCATGAAAACTCCTGCGAAGACTGAAAATCAATGAGATATGACGGACGTCATATAAAAAATCAAAACCAATGGTTGAAGTGGCGTCAATTACCGCAGCTTGATCACCACCTTTCCTTTGGCGCGCCCGCTTTCGACGTAAGTCAGGGCTTTGTTGGTCGAAGCGAAAGGGAAAACTTTGTCCACCACCGGGTGGATGGCACCGGATTCGATGAGCGACGTGATCTGGCCCAACTGGCTGCCTTGGGCGCGCATGAAGAGAAATGAATATTTCACGTTGCGGCTTTGGGCCTTTTTACGGGCACCATAGCTCAGGATGCGGGTGGCGAGTTTCAGAAACCAGGGGCCACGGATCGAGTCTGCAAACGCTGGATCGGGCGGGCCGGAGATGGAAATAAGGCGCCCGCCGGGCTTGAGTACCTTGAGGGATTTTGCGAGCGTCTTGCCGTCCTGGCTGTTCAGCACCAAGTCGTAGTCGTGAAGGACTTTCTCAAAATCGTCCTTTCGGTAATCGATGACGGTGTCGGCACCCAGGCCTTGAACCCACGCAACGTTGGCTGGCCCGGTGGTGGTGGCCACGGTGGCCCCAAGGTGCTTGGCCAGTTGAATGGCAAAGGTGCCGACGCCGCCAGAGCCTGCCTGGATGAATACCTTGTGCCCCTTTTTCAGCTGGGCCATTTCCACCAGGGCCTGCCATGCGGTCAACCCCACCAGCGGGATGGAGGCAGCCTCTTCCATGGTCAGGTTGCGGGGCTTCATGGCGACTGAATCCGCTTTGACCGCCACATATTCTGCGAAGGTGCCGATGCGGAAATCGTCAGGCCGGGAATACACCTCGTCACCCACCTTGAAACGCGTGACGCGGCGGCCCACCCGGGTGACGACTCCCGCAACATCGTGTCCCAAAACAAAGGGCGTGCGGTAGGGCAGGATCAGCTTGAATTCGCCGTTGCGAATCTTGGAATCCAGGAGGTTGACACCGGCGGCGTGGACCTCAATCAGTACCTCGTCTTCACCCATTTCTGGATCGGGTATTTCGGCCGCCTTGAGGCTGTGGTTTTTGCCATAGCGCTCGACGATGAATGCTTTCATGATTTTTGGTGCTCGCTGGAATGGATGTGACTTGGCAAACGTTGCGGATGGCTCACCATGGACATCCGCATGATGATCGTCATATTAATAAGGAAAAAAGACGCGTGCGGAGCTGGACTCCATCACGCGTCTGCGCTGTCCAGTCTTTTCAGGGTCGCTGCGCAGAATGCGTCGGACAGCGCAGGTTCATCCACCGCGCGGGCCAGCATCAGCGTACCCACCATCGCGGCGACCGTGGCCAGGGCGCGCTCGTGGGCGCCGGGCTGTCCCCAGTCGGGCATCTGCCGCGCGACCAGATCGATCATCTCCTTGATGCGCAGCGTGGCCGCGCGGCGCACCTCGGGCGACTGCCGTGGCATTTCAGACCCCAGGGCCGACACCGGGCAGCCGTTCTCGATGCCTTGGACGTGCTCTTTGGAGAGGTAAGCCGCGGCAAGTGCCCGCAGAGATTGCTCGGGCGGCACGGTCGCAACGATGTCGGCGGCGGCAGCATTTGCAGCGGCGCCGGCCCGGTCGGCAGCCTCGGCCAGCATGGCTTCGCGTGAGTCGAAGTGGGCGTAGAAGGCACCGTGGGTGAGGCCTGCTTCTTTCATGATGTCGGCGACGCCCGTCCCGCCGTAGCCGCTGCGGCGGATGGCACGCGACGCGACATCCACAATGCGTTCGTGCGAAGCCTCTTTGGCGGCAGTACGCTGGTTGATGGGTGTTTTTCGCATGATGATCATCATACAATGATGCGTTGTTGTATGCAAATGGGGTGACTCATGCGCTAGGAGCAGGAGTGCAGGCTGGGTGACACCGGCAGTTCAAACGTTCCGCGGAGCATGGCAAGCCCTGCAAGCTTGGTGGCGGCGGAACTTGGACCTGCGTGTATGCCGTTGAAGTGGCCTGGTTCCGGCGTGGGGCCGGGTACCTGTCGAAAAGGGGCGCCTGGGGGAGGCGCTCAAGGCGCCAGGCGCTCCCGCACCCACACGCCTTGGTCCAGCCGATACCGCAATCGGTCGTGCAGGCGGCTCTTGCGCCCCTGCCAAAATTCCCACTGCTCGGGCTTGAGCCGGTAGCCGCCCCAGTGCGGCGGGCGGGGTGGTTGCAATAAAAACTGCGCGCCGTACTTGGCGGCGTTGGCCACCAGCGTGCCCCGGCCGGGGATGACCTGGCTTTGTGGGCTGGCCCAGGCTCCGATGCGGGAATCCAGCGGGCGGCTGGCAAAGTAGGCGTCGCTCTCCTCGTCGCTGACTTTTTCGACCGTGCCTTCGATGCGCACCACGCGCTCGAGCTCGACCCAGTGGAACTGCAGCGCCGCAAACGGATTGCCCGCAATCTGGCGGCCCTTGCGGCTGTCGTAGTTGGTAAACCAGACGATGCCGCGCTCGTCGTAGCCCTTGATGAGCACGATGCGCGTGCTGGGCCTGAGATCGCCGCCCACAGTGGCGAGGGTCATGGCGTTGGGTTCGGGCACCTGGACGCTGATGGCTTCCTTGAGCCACTGGTCAAACTGCTGCAGCGGCTGGGCGTGCGAGGCGTCTTCGTTGAGTTCGGCGCGCTCGTAGCTTTTGCGAAGGTCGGCGATGGAAGTCGTGGTCATGCGCATGATTGTGCATGGGCAACCCGGGGCAGAGAATGCATGCCGGAGCGAACGACTGCCGGGTATTTCGAGGCCCCGTTGTTATCGAATGGATATTCGCTTATATTGCCGCACCGATGAAGCCCAAAGACGACGAAAAGCAGCGTGCGATTGCCCAGGCCACCTTTGAACTGGTGGCCCAGACGGGCTTGAGCGGCCTGACCCTGGCCGAGATCGCACGGGCTGCGGGCGTGGCGACCAGCACGCTGTACGTCTATTACCCATCCAAGGACGAACTCATCAGCCAGCTCTACCAAGACGCCAAGACGGTGACAGCCGCGCGTTTGATGGAAGGTGTAGAGCCTGGCATGCCTTACCGGGCGCGTGTGCGCCGCACCTGGTGCAACCTGCTGCGGCATCGGCTGGACCAGTATGCCGAGGTGATCTTCCAGGAGCAGTACTACAACTCGCCCTGGTTCACCGAGGGCAACCG
>SDXZ01000371.1 GCA_004210805.1 Acidovorax sp. | reverse complement strand
CCGACGGCTTCATGCGCACGGGCGACATCGGCATCATGGACGCGCAGGGCTACACCCGCATCATCGACCGCAAGAAGGACATGATCCTGGTGAGCGGCTTCAACGTGTTCCCCAACGAGCTGGAGCAGGTCATCAGCCTGTGCCCTGGTGTGGTGGAATGCGCGGCCATCGGCATCCCGGACGAGAAGCAGGGCGAGGCGATCAAGGTGTTCATCATCAAGAACGACCCGACCCTGAGCGAAGAGGACGTGGCCCGCTTCTGCCAGGAGAACCTGACCGGCTACAAGCGGCCCAAGTACATCGAGTTCCGCGACGAACTGCCCAAGAGCAACGTGGGCAAGATTTTGCGGCGCGAGCTGCGCAAGGCATAGGGAGCTGGGCTCAGGCGCGGCCATTGGTCGGTCCGCTAAACCTCACACATCAGGGCGCTTCGGCGCCCTTTTCCGTTGCCCGCCCCTTTCCGCTCGGATGGCACCCACGAGCTGAATTGCACCGCGGCGTCTGTCGAAAACCGTCAACTGGGATTCATCACATTCCCCCAATTCTTCGGGTTTTCACCAATCCGCAAACGTTTGCGCAAACGTTTGCTTTCGATATGATCCGCGGGCGACAAGGCGATCGGTGCGCGCATCCAGGCTCCAAGCCCAGGGTTCACGCACCTCGGAATCCACCGTGGCCCCCTGGTGTGGTGTTGCATGCTTGACGGCACATTGAAAGCCGATGGATTTTTGGTCAGGGCAAGGCGCAAACCACAGCGATACCCGTAGGTATCGCGAGGATTTGCAACGCAGCCCTGGCCGAAAAGACGCGGTTTGAAGTGCCGGGTAGCGTGCAACACCACGCTGGTGGGCGACGTCCGGATTCTTCACGCCGCTGTCGGTTGCCTGCTTTCACTATTCCAACAGGAGACACCATGCAGTTCACCCGCCGTTCCGTTCAAACCGCCGCCGCCCTTGCCGTTTTGGGCGGCCTGCTGGCCAGCCCCGCCTTGGCGCAAGACAAGCCCAAGATCGCCCTGGTCATGAAATCGCTGGCCAACGAGTTCTTCCGCACCATGGAAGACGGCGCCAAGGCGCACCAGAAGGCGCACGCCAGCGAGTACACGCTGGTGGCCAACGGCATCAAGAACGAGACCGACACGGCAGCCCAGATCAAGATGGTCGAGCAGGCCGTGGCCCAAAAAGCCAGCGCCATCGTGATCGCCCCGGCCGATTCCAAGGCCCTGGTGCCCGCCGTCAAGGCCGCCATCGACAAGGGCGTGATCGTGATCAACATCGACAACCAGCTCGATGCCGATGCGCTGAAGGAAAAGAACATCACCGTGCCCTTCGTGGGCCCGGACAACCGCGTAGGCGCCAAGCTGGTGGGCGACCACCTGGCCAAGAGCCTGAAGGCCGGCGACAAGGTAGGCATCATCGAAGGCGTGTCGACCACCTTCAATGCGCAGCAGCGCACCCTGGGCTACCAGGACGCGATGAAGGCCGCCAACATCACCGTGGTGGGCGTGCAGTCCGGCAACTGGGAGATCGAAAAAGGCAACACCGTGGC
>SDXZ01000209.1 GCA_004210805.1 Acidovorax sp. | reverse complement strand
GGCATGGCACGCGACGTGATCGCGCAGCTGGGGTGGACCACCCCCGCGCGGCCCAGCGCTCCCGGCCCCACGCTGCCCGCCGACGACCTGCTGGCCCTGATGCCCGGCGACCTGCGCCAGCCCGTGGACATGCGCGAGGTGATCGCGCGGCTGGTGGATGGCTCGGAGCTGCTCGAGTTCAAGGCCCGCTACGGCATGGCCACGCTCTGCGCTCAGGGCCGCATCGGCGGCCATGCCGTGGGCTTCATCAGCAACAACGGCCCCATCGACGTGGCGGGCGCTAACAAGGCCACGCACTTCATCCAGTGGATGTGCCAGCTGGGCCACCCCATCATCTACTTGCAGAACACCACGGGCTTCATGGTGGGCAAGGACAGCGAGCAGGGCGGCATGATCAAGCACGGCAGCAAGATGATCCAGGCCGTGACCAACGCCACCGTGCCGCAGATCACCATCCAGTGCGGCGCCAGCTTTGGCGCAGGCAACTACGGCATGTGCGGGCGGGGCTATGCGCCGCGCTTCCTGTTCAGCTGGCTTGGGGCCAAGACGGCCGTGATGGGCGGCGAGCAGGCCGCGCGCACCATGCAGATCGTGACCGAGGCGGCGCTGGCGCGCAAAGGCATCACGCCCGACCCGGCTGAATCGCAAGCCCAGTTCGACAAGATCGTCGCCATGTTCGAAGCCCAGGCCGACGCGTTCTACACCAGCGGCCTGCTGCTGGACGACGGTGTGATCGACCCGCGCGACACGCGTGCCGTGCTGGCCTTTTGCCTCGATACCTGCGCCGATGCACAGGCCCGCACGCTGCGGCCCCTGAGCTTTGGCGTGGCGCGGATGTAAGCAACAAGTCGCAAGTACGCAGCATGGCCGAACCCCTCAAATACCTGCTGAACGACACCGTGCCGCCGCGCATCGCGGCCATGGTGCGGCGCGCGTGGCGCAAGTTCGATACCACTGCGTTTTTGCAGCAGGTAGAGCCCGGCTACGAATCGCTGGAGCTAATGGCGCGCGGCCATCGCATTGCGCAGGCCCTGGAGACCCACCTGCCGCAAGACGTGCCGCGCGCGCTGGGTGTGCTGGTCGAATCGATGGACCCACCCATGGGCCTTGACGCGGCGGGTGAGCCCGAAGCGGGTGACCGCCCCTACAGCGCCTTCCTGTACCTGCCGCACAGCATCTACATCGGCACACACGGCCTGCAGCATTTCGAGGCAGCGATGGCTGCGCAGCATGCGCTGACCCAGCGCTTTACGGCCGAGTTCTGCATACGCCCCTATCTGCTGCACCACCCCCAGGCCACGCTCGCGCGGCTGCGGGACTGGGCGCAGGACGACAACGCCCACGTGCGCCGCCTGGTGAGCGAAGGCACGCGGCCCCGCCTGCCGTGGGCGCCGCGCCTGCCCGCATTCCAGAAGGACCCGCAGCTGGCCCTGCCGCTGCTCGATGCGCTCAAGGACGACCCGTCGTCCTACGTGCGCCGCTCGGTCGGCAACCACCTGGGCGATATCGCCAAGGACCACCCCGATCTGGCCGTAGGCACCGCGCGCACCTGGCTGCAGGGCGCGCCCGCGCCGCGTGCAGCCCTGGTACGCCACGGCCTGCGTTTTCTCATCAAACGCGGCGACGCTGGTGCGCTCGATGCCCTGGGCGTGGGCCATGCCGTGGCGCTGGATGTGCGGGCCGCGCGCGTGCTGCCCGAGCGCGCGCGCATCGGCGACAAGGTGCGCATCGAGGTCGAACTGCACAACCCCACACCCAAGCCCCAGCGCGTGCTTGCGGACCTAAAGGTGCACTACGTCAAGGCCCACGGCGGCGCAGCGCCCAAGGTGTTCAAGCTGCAGACGCTGGACATACCTGCAGGGGCGACCGTGGCCGTGGGCAAGACGCTGTCGCTGCAGCAAATGACCACACGCACCCACTACCCCGGCGCGCACCAGGTCGAGCTGGTGCTCAACGGGCGGCCGCAGCCGCTGGGGCAGTTTCAGTTGTCGTGATCGAGGTCCACACCAACAAAAAACCGGAGACAAACACCATGCAGTTCACGCACGAGCACCGCGAGATCCAGAAGACCTTGAAGCGCTTCATCGACGAAGAGATCAACCCCCATGTGGACGAGTGGGAGGCGGCCGAGATCTTCCCTGCGCACGAGGTCTTCAAGAAGATGGGCAACCTGGGCCTGCTGGGTCTGTGCAAGCCCGAGGAATACGGCGGGCAAGGGCTGGACTACTCCTACAGCCTGGCCATGGCCGAGACGCTGGGCCACATCCACTGCGGCGGCGTGCCCATGGCCATTGGCGTGCAGACGGATATGTGCACCCCGGCGCTGGCGCGATACGGCAGCGAAGAGCTCAAGCGCCAGTTTCTGGCCCCGGCCATCGCGGGTGACATGGTGGGCTGCATCGGCGTGAGCGAGCCCGCGGCGGGCAGCGACGTGTCGGGCATTAAGAGCGTAGCGCGCAAGGATGGCGACGACTACGTGATCACCGGCCAGAAGATGTGGATCACCAACAGCCTGCAGGCCGACTGGATGTGCATGCTGGTGAACACGGGAGACGGACCCGTGCACAAGAACAAGAGCCTGGTCATGGTGCCCCTGCGCGATGGGCCCGGCGGCCAGTTGACGAAAGGCGTCGAGGTGGCGCAGAAGATCCGCAAGATCGGCATGCACAGCAGCGACACCGGCCTGATCTACTTTGACGAAGTGCGCGTTCCCCAGCGCTACCGCATTGGCGCGGAGGGGCAGGGCTTCATCTACCAGATGCAGCAGTTCCAGGAAGAGCGCCTGTGGTGCGCCGCCAGCACGCTCGAATCGCTGAACCACTGCATCCAGTGGACCATCGACTACGCGCAGGAGCGCAAGCTATTTGGCAGCACGCTGGCCGACCAGCAGTGGGTGCAGTTCAAGCTGGCCGAGCTCAAGACCGAGGTCGAGGCTTTGCGCGCACTGACCTACCGCGCCTGCGACTTGTACGTGAACGGGCAGGACGTGCTGGAGCTGGCCAGCATGGCCAAGCTCAAGGCCGGCCGACTGAACCGCGAGGTGCCCGACACCTGCCTGCAGTTCTGGGGCGGCATGGGCTACACGCTGGAGAACAAGGTCTCGCGCATGTACCGCGACGGGCGGCTGGCGTCGATTGGTGGGGGTGCGGATGAAGTGATGTTGGGCATCCTCGCCAAGCTCATGGGCATCGCCAAGAGATGAACACCCCCCTGAGCGACTTCGTCGCTTCCCCCCGCTCTCGCATCGCTGCGCAATGCGGGCAGGGGGACGCAGCCCTCGCTGCGGGGTGGACCTTGGCTTGCTGCCGTGGCACTGGGCCGCGCCAGTTTCGTATGTCGTGCGTAGCGCGCATCACGGTGGAGACCTGACATGCCTTTACAGATAACCCGCGCGCCGCTGGCCAGCGGCAGCGTGGAAACCTGGACGCTGAACGACCCCGCCAGCCGCAACGCGCTGTCGGAGCCGATGGTGGACGCCCTGCTGGCCGCGTGCGAACGCGCCGCTGCCGATGCCGGCCTGCGCGGCGTGGTGCTGCGCGGTGCGGGCGGGCACTTCTGCGCAGGCGGCAGCCTGGGTGGCTTTGCCAAGACCATCGGCCAGCCGCTGGCTGCGGGTGAAGCCGATCCGCTCATACCCCTGAACCGCCGATTCGGCACGCTGCTGCAGGCGCTGTGCGCGCTGCCGCAGTGGCTCATCGTGGCGGTGGAGGGCGCTGCGATGGGCGGTGGCTTTGGCCTCGTGTGCTGCGCCGACCGTGTGCTGGCCCACGGCAGCGCGCAGTTCGCCACGCCCGAGGTCACGCTGGGCATCGTGCCTGCGCAGATCGCGCCCTTTGTGGTGCGGCGCCTTGGCCCCGCGGCGGCGCGGCGGTGTTTGCTGACGGGTGAACGCTGGGATGCCGCAGCCGCCCAGCGCTATGGCCTGGTCGATGACGTGGTGCATGGCGACATGGATGCCGCTGTGCAGACCGCCATTGCGCGCCACGCCGCCGCAGCGCCCCAGGCCGTGGCCGCCACCAAACGGTTGTTGCTTGCTCAACTGGAAACGCCGTTGCCCGCGCTGCTCGATACGGCGGCCATCGCCTTTGCGCAGGCGTTGCGCGGGCCCGAGGCGCCTCAAGGGCTGGCGGCGTTCGCTGCGCGCGAGGCACCGCCCTGGAGTGCGAAACCATGAAAAAGATACTGATCGCCAATCGCGGCGAGATCGCTCGCCGCATCATCCACACCGCCCACCGCATGGGCATCGAAACCGTCGCCGTCTACTCCGACCCCGACGCGAACGCCCAGCACGTGCGCGAGGCCACCCAGGCCGTAGCGCTGGGTGGCGCGGCCAGCGCCGACACCTACCTGCGCACCGACAAGCTGCTGGCCGCCGCGCGTGCCACCGGCGCCGATGCCGTGCACCCCGGCTATGGCTTCCTCAGCGAGAACGCCGACTTCGCCCAGGCCGTGATCGATGCAGGCCTGACCTGGGTCGGTCCGCCGCCAGCAGCTATCCGCGCGCTGGGCAGCAAGGCCGGTGCCAAGGCGCTGGCGGCGGCGCACGGGGTGCCGTGCCTGCCGGGCTACGCAGGGGAAGACCAGAGTGATGAACGTTTTGCACAGGAGGCCGCGCGCATCGGCTACCCCGCCATGGTCAAGGCCGTGGCGGGTGGGGGAGGGCGCGGCATGCGGCTGGTCACCGATGCGGCGCAACTGCCCGCCGCACTTGCCAGCGCCCGGTCCGAAGCGCTGGCAGGCTTTGGCTGTGGCGACCTGCTGATCGAGCGCGCGCTGCTGCAGCCGCGCCATGTGGAGGTGCAGATCTTTGCCGACGCCCACGGCGCGTGCATCCACCTGGGCGAGCGCGATTGCTCGGTGCAGCGGCGCCACCAGAAGATCATCGAAGAATCCCCCAGCCCGGCCGTGGACGACGCGCTGCGTGCGCGCACGGGAGCCTGTGCCGTGGCGCTGGCGCAGGCTGCTGGGTATATCGGCGCGGGCACGGTGGAGTTCTTGCTGGACGGCCAAGATTTCTACTTGATGGAGATGAACACCCGCCTGCAGGTGGAGCACCCGGTGACCGAAGCGCTCACCGGCGTGGACCTGGTCGAGTGGCAAATCCGCATCGCGCGCGGCGAGCCACTGCCCATTACGCAGTCGCAGGTCGTGCTGCAGGGCCACGCCATTGAGGTGCGTCTGTGCGCCGAAGACGCGCACTTTCGGCCGCACACCGGCCGTGTGCTGCAGTTCAGCGCGCCCACGGCCACGGCCTTTGAACGTGCCGCGCCGGGTGCGCTGCGTTTTGACCACGCGCTGGAGGAAGGCGCCGAGGTCTCGCCCCACTACGACGCCATGCTGGGCAAGCTCATCGTGCACGCGCCCACGCGGGCCGAGGCCATCGACGCTTTGGTCCGCGCGCTGAACGGCACCCGCGTACTGGGCCTGCCCACCAACCGTGCGTTTCTGGCGGCGTGCCTGGGCCACCCGGTGTTCCAGGGTGGGCAAGCGCTGGTGCCGTTTCTCGCGGAGCATGCATCGGGCTTGCAGGGTTTGCTATTAAAAGATGAGCTATCAGCGATTATCCCTTCAGCGCTGGCGGCCATTTTTGCTTCAATTTCCACCGCTCCAGCCTCCGCCAGCCTGCCGTGCGCCCTGGCGCGTCCGCTGCGCCTACGCCACCAGGGCGCGGTGCTGCCGCTGGCGGTGCGCGAGCTGGGGGCCGGGTGGCTGCAGGTGGAGCGCGCGGGTGCCCTGCCTGCCGACGCCGCCCATCCTGCCGACATCTCGCAAGGGCCGAACGACGCAGACACGACCACCACCACGGTGCAGCTGACCCCGCAGCCCGGCGGTGCCGTGCGCGCCACCATCCACGGCGGCGACGCGCCGTTCACCGACCACACCGTGCACGCCGTGCCTGTAGGCCGACTGCGCTGGCACTGGCAAACCGGTGGCGTGGATGGCTGGGTGGAAGACGCATCGTGGGAGCCGGCAGCCCGCGCGGGCGCCGCCGGGGGGGCCACCGAGCTGCGCGCGCCCTTCAACGGCAAGGTGGTCGCGCTGCCCGTGGCCGCGGGCCAGGCGCTGGCGGCGGGCGACACCGTGGTGGTCATCGAATCCATGAAGCTTGAACACAGCCTGACCAGCCCCGTGGCCGCCACGGTGGCCGAGCTGCTGGTCGCGCCCGGCCAGCAGGTGTCGCCTGGGCAAGTGCTGGTGCGTTTTGCGCCTGCTCTGCCGGGAGCACCCGCATGACGGCCCCGACCTATACAACGTCGGAGAGCGACGAAGACCGGAAGGCGCTCACCGACACCGTCACCCGCTTCGCCCGCACCGAGATCGCGCCGCATGTCGCTGCCTGGGACGCGGCCGGCGAGTTTCCGCGCGCGCTGTACCGCCGCGCGGCCGACCTGGGTCTGCTGGGCCTGGGCTACCCCGAGCAGTACGGCGGCACGCCCGCCAGCTACGCATTGCGCCTGCCGCTGTGGCGCACGCTCAGCCGCCACGGCGCCAGCGGCGGCGTGCTGGCCAGCCTGCTGTCGCACAACATCGGCCTGCCACCCGTGCTGGCCCACGGCAGCGACGCGGTACGCGCCGAGGTCATCCCGCCGGTGCTGGCCGGCGAGCAGATCGCCGCGCTGGCGATCACCGAACCCGGCGGCGGTTCGGATGTGGCGCAGCTCAGAACCACCGCGCGGCGCGAGGGAGATGAGTACATCGTCGATGGCGAGAAGGTGTTCATCACGTCGGGCATGCGTGCGGACTGGATCACCGTGGCCGCGCGCACCGGTGATGCAGGCAGCAAGGGCAGTGCAGGCATCTCCATGCTGCTCATGCCCGGCCACAGCGCAGGCCTCTCGCGCACGCGCCTGGACAAGATGGGCTGGCTCTGCTCCGACACCGCGCACCTGCGCTTCGACAACGTGCGTGTGCCGGCGCGCTACCTGCTGGGCGAAGAGGGCGCGGGCTTTCGGATCATCATGTCCAACTTCAACAGCGAGCGCTTTGGCCTGGCCGTATCGGCGCTGGGCTTTGCCGAGGCCTGCTACGACGAAGCGCTGGCCTGGGCCCGCCAACGCAAGACCTTTGGCGCCGCGCTGGTCGAGCACCAGGTCATCCGCCACAAGCTAGTGGACATGCAGATGCGCATCCAGTCCACGGCAGCGTGGTGTGAGTCCGTGGCTGCGCAGGCCGATGCAGGCCACACCGGACCCGAGTGGGTAGCAAACGTGTGCCTGCTCAAGAACCACGCCACCCAGACCATGCAGTTCTGCGCCGACCAGGCCGTGCAGATCCTGGGCGGCATGGGCTTCATGCGCGGCACCGTCAGCGAACGCATCTACCGCGAGGTCAAGGTCATGATGATCGGCGGCGGTGCGGAA
>SDXZ01000208.1 GCA_004210805.1 Acidovorax sp. | reverse complement strand
AGCCGCTGCTGGATGCTGCGGATCTCCTCGCGCATGGCGCGGCGCAGGCGGGCGTCCAGGTTGGACAGCGGCTCGTCGAACAGCAGCACGGCGGGCTCCAGCGCCAGCGCGCGGGCCAGGGCCACACGCTGCTGCTGGCCGCCCGACAGCTCGTTGGGCATGCGCTGGTCGAGGCCAAGCAAGCCCACCGTCTCCAGCGTAGCGCGGGCTTTTTCGCGCGCCAGGGGCTTCTTCATCTTTGACATCGTGAGCCCATAGCAGACGTTGTCGAGCACGTTCATGTGCGGAAACAGTGCGTAGCTCTGGAACACCAGGCTCACATTGCGCTCGGCCGTTCCCAGCGTGGTGACGTCGTGGCCTTCGATGAGGATGCGCCCGCCCGAGGGCGACTCCAGCCCCGCGATCATGCGCAGCGTGGTCGTCTTGCCGCAGCCCGAGGGGCCGAGGATGGTGGTGAGCGTGCCGCGGGGCACGACAAAGCTGATGTGGTCCACCACCAGCGGGTCTTTGGGCGAGGCGCCGTAGCGCTTGCTGACACCCTGGAACTCGATACCGTAGGGAGTTTGATTCATGGTCATCACCAGAGGAGGTAAGTGAATAGAGAGATGAAAGAGGTCAGTGGGCCGAAGCCCCCATGGCGCGGCGGCCGGTCTTGCGGTCGCCCACGGTCCAGTTGATGAGCGCGGTGGCCAGCGCCATCAGCACGATGAGCGCCGTGCTGTAAGCCAGCGCCACGCCATAGTCGCCCTGGCCTACGCGGCCCAGGATGAAGGTGGTGGCCAGCTCGGTCTCGGCGGTTACCAAAAAGATCACGGCCGACACCGTGGTCATGGAGCGCACAAAGCTGTAGATCAGCGCCGCCGCCACGGCGGGCTTGAGCAGCGGCAGCACCACGGTCCAGAGCGTGCGGGCGGTCGAGGCGCGCAGCATGATGGAGGCTTCATCCAGCGACTTGTCGAGCTGGCGGAACGCCGCCGAGCCCGCCCGCACGCCCACCGGCAGATTGCGGAACATGAAACACAGCACGATGATCAGCCCGCTGCCGGTGAGCTCAAGCGGCGGGACGTTGAAGGCCAGGATGTAGCTGACCCCCAACACCGTGCCCGGGATGGCAAACGCCATGAGCGCCGAGAACTCGAACGCGCCCTGCCCCTTGAACTGGGTGCGCGACAGCAGCCACGAGATCAACAGGCCCAGCACGGCCGTCAGCGGCGCGGCAATGGCCGCCAGCTTGACGGTGACCCACAGCGACGGCCACGCGGCGCCCAGCCAGGTGATGCCGCCCTCCAGGCCGATGTCGAACGCGGTGCGAAAGTGCGCCAGTGTCGGTGTGTAGTCGCGGCCCCAGGTCTGCACAAAGCCGCCGCAAAACGCAAACACATAGACGATGAGCGTGAACAGCAGCCAGGGCCCGGCAACGCCCAGCGCCACGTTGCGCACGCCATTGGGCAACTGCATGGGCACCCCCGCGTCGCCCTTGCCTGACATGGTGGTGAAGTTGCGCTTGCCCAGCACGCCCCGCTGCAGTGCAAACACGGCGAGCGCGAAGGCGGTGAGGATCCACGCCAGCGTGGCCGCGCGGCCCTGGTCGAACTGGGCGCCCACGATGGCAAAGAAGATTTCGGTCGACAACACCGAGAACTGGCCGCCCACCACGATGGGGTTGCCAAAGTCGGCAATGCTCTCGATGAAACCCACCAAAAAGGCATTGGCCAGGCCCGGCAGGATGAGCGGGAAGGTCACGCGCCAGAAGGTGCGCGAACGGTCCGCCCGCAGGGTCTGCGAGGCTTCTTCGAGCGACGGGCTCACGCCCTGCACCACGCCGCGCACGATCATGAAAGCGATGGGCGTGAACGCGAACATCTGCGCCAGCCAGACGCCAAAGAAGCCATAGAACCAGCGCCCGGGCTCGATGCCAAACGCCCATTCCAGAAACTGGTTGACCAGCCCGGCACGGCCAAACAGCAGGATGAGGCCCAGGCCCACCACGAAGGGCGGCGTGATGATGGGCAGCGGCGCCAGGATGCGCAGCACGCCGCGCAGGCGCGAGTTGCTGCGGTCTTCGATCAGCGCCAGCAAGGTGCCCAAGAAAGTCGTGCCGGCGCCGGTCATCACCGCCAGCAGCAGCGTGTTCCAGGCCACGCCACAGCGCTGGTTGCCCGCCAGGCAGGCCAGGCCCCAGATACGCTCGTTGGCAATGCGCGCCCAGGCCTGTGCAAGGTCCAAAGCGCCCTGCTCATTGAAGAATGCACCGGCCAACGTGCGCGTGACCGGGTAGGCCACAAACGTCACCAGCAGCGCGCCGCACACCACCACCGCGGCGGCCACAAACAGGTCGCCCCGAAAAGCGCCCATGCGTGCCACACCGAACGCGCCCAGCATCAGCATCGCCGCCAGGACCCCAAACGCGCCCCAGCCCAGCGCCGGCTGCGTGGGCGTGCCAAACCACTGCGCCAGGGGGTTGTGGCCCATGTCCGGCAGGCCGATCAGTGCGCCCTGCACCACGATGGCCGCCACCCCGGCAAAGCCCAGCGCGGCAAGGATGGCACCCTGCCGGCGCCCCGCGGGCAGCGCACAGCTGGCCAGTGCCGCCGCCAGCACCAGGAGCGCAGGCCACAGCCAGTGGCGGTGGTGCACCAGCACCTGCGCCAGGCCCGTGGCGCTTTGTGGATCGCCGATGAGGTGGCCAAGCCCTTGCAGGCTGCCAATACCGTCGGGCAGCGCATACCAGGGCAGCAGCGCAAAGGCCACAAGCCCCAGGGCGGACCACGCCAGGATGGGTTGGTTGTTATGGAGTTTCATGCTGGATCACGGTGATTAAAGGGGCAAAAGCCAGGGCGGGTCCGGGAACAGGCGTGCGTCGCCCCAGCCGTTGCTGTCGGGCCCACGGGCGGCCGCAGTCGCAGGCCGGGCCTGCGCTGCGTTCGTAAAAATGAACTGCGAAATGACCTGAGAAAAGAGCGTTGTTGCGCGTCGCGGGCACGGGCGTCATGGCCCCTGCCCCCAGGTCACCACGGCGTCCACGCCGATGACCCGGCCGTCCTGCAGCCGGTTGAACAGATCCACTTCGGCCCCCATGGCTTCGCCGATCTGGCGGCAGATTGACAGGCCCAGGCCCACGCCACCCTTGGCCGCAGAAAACGGCTGGAACAACCGGGGGCGCACCGCGTCGTCCACGCCGGGGCCTTCGTCCCACACCAGCAGTTCCACCTGCCCCGTGCCGTCGCGCAGCAACACGCCCATGCGCCCGTGGGCGGGGGTGTGGTGGATGGCGTTGGCCAGCAGGTTGCGCACCAGCTCGCCCAGCAGGGCGTGGTCGCCGGGGGCAGAAAGTTCGGGCCCTTCCAGCGCAAAGTCCAGCCGCTTGGCAGCAATCAGCGGGGCAAGCTCCATCACTGCGTCGCGCGCCATGGCGTGCAGATCAACCTGGGGCAGCTGCCCCACACGCTTGAGCTGCTCGACCTTGGTCAGGCTCAGCAACTGGTTGGCCAGGCCCGAGGCGCGGTCGACCGTGTGCAGCATCTGCTGCAGCGCATCGGCGGCCAGCACATCGCCGTGGATGGCCGACTGCAGCTGGGTGCGCAGCACCGCCATGGGCGTGCGCAGCTGGTGCGTGGCATCGGCCAGAAAGCGCCGCTGCTCTTCGATCCAGCGGCTTTGGCTTTGCTGCAGTTCGCGCAGGTGTGTGACCGAGGGGGCCAGTTCGGACGGGCCCGCGTAGGCGGCGTCGCCCCCCTCGCCACGGGTCAGGGCCACGTCGGCATCGCGCAGCCAGGTGGCCGCCACCTGGGCCACCACCGCGATCAGCACGCTGAGGGCCGCGGCCAGTGCATAGACGGTGCGCAGGCCGGGATCGCGCGCCAGGGCGCCAAGGTCGGGCCAGCGCTCGCTCCACGGGCTGGCCACCTGGCGCACCACGGCGGGGGTATCGCCCGCAGCCCGGTGCAGGGCCGCCGCCACGCGGGCCATGCGCCCATCCACCTGCCCTGTGTAGAAATGCACGGCGCCCTGCGCGGCAGGCAGCGGCAGCTCGGTCGACGGCACGGGCGGCAAGTCGGGGTGGCCCGCCAGGCGCTCGCCGTCCAGCCGGCTCTCGCGCGACCAGGCCACGCTGGCACGGGCGCTGGGCCAAAAGCTCAGTGCCACCCGCAAGGTGTTGTCCTGCAGTTCGGACTGGCGCGCCATCTGCTGCACGCAGTACACCGCCGTCACCACGGCAACCGCCAGCCACAAGCCCGACAGCAGCCAGACCAACAGCAGGCGGCGCAGCGAGCCGCCGCGCGGGTGCCAGCGCCTCCAAGTGCCGGGAAGGCCGGGCGTGCCTGGCGTGCCGGAAGCGGCAGATCGGCTCACTTGACACCCTTTTGCGCCAGCAGGCTGTCGCCGTCGCACAGCAGGTATCCCACGCCGCGCAGGGTCATGATTTCGGTGTTGGTGCCAGCCAGCTTCTTGCGCAGGCGGTGCACCACCACCTCGATGGCATCGGCCTGCACCTGTTCATCGGCGCCAGCAAACACCTGGGTGCGCAACTCTTCCTTGCCCACCACGCGGTCCACGCGCGACATCAGCAGGCGCAGCAGTTCGGCCTCGCGCGGCGAAAGATCAAGCGGTGTCGAATCCTTGAAGAACACCCCGCTGTCCGGGTCGCGAAACAGCGAGCCGCAGCGCAACTGCCCGTCGCGCCCCACCCGCCGGGTGAGCGCCCGCAGCCGGGCCACCAGTTCGTCCAGGTCAAACGGCTTGGCCAGGTAGTCGTCGGCGCCCGCCTCCAGCCCCGCCACGCGGTCGTTGACGGCGCCCCGCGCGGTGAGGGCCAGCACCGGTGTGCTGCTGCCGCCGTCGCGCAGGCGCCGCAGCACTTCCAGGCCGTCCAGACTGGGCAGCGACAGGTCGAGCGTGATCACGTCAAACGCCGTTCGGCGTGCGGCCAGCAGCGCTTCTTTGCCGTCGGCGCAGCACAGCACCTCAAAGCCGCGCGCCACCAGGCTTCGGCTCAACGCGCCCGACAGATCAAAGTCATCCTCGACCAACAGCAATTTCATGACGGCAATGATGCCGCCTGGGGTGCCGGCCAGCCACTGTGCTTACACCGAGGGGCGGTGAAAGCAAGTCGAAAGCGGGAAAGCCGGCGCTGGATACACTGGCCGTGCGTGCCTGCCGTGGTGCCCTGACGCTTGGTGCTACATCCCGCCGGGCAACGGCACCGCCTGCGACTTCTCCAGCAACACGCGCAGGTCTTCCAGGTCCACCGGTTTCTGCAGGCGCGCATCAAAACCTCGGAAATCTGCACGCCCGGCCTTTTCGTCCTCGGCCCCAAAGCCGCTGACGGCGCAGGCAAATACGGTGTCGCCGCCGGGCAATTCGCGCACCGCGCGCAGCACGGCGGGCCCGTCCATGTCGGGCATGCCGATATCCAGCAGCATCGCCGCCGGCGTCTCGTGGCGCACGGCCGTCAGGGCGGCCGCCCCGTCGTAGGCGGTGCGCACCTTGAACCCGAGCAGGCGCAGTATT
This sequence comes from Acidovorax sp., assembly GCA_004210805.1. Taxonomy (GTDB): domain Bacteria; phylum Pseudomonadota; class Gammaproteobacteria; order Burkholderiales; family Burkholderiaceae_C; genus Acidovorax. The sequence goes on along the minus strand of SDXZ01000208.1, from coordinate 1,888 downwards.
TCGGCCAGGCTGTCCGCCGCGTCCCGGTTGTCGTCCACCACCAGGACGCCGCCCCCGGGGCCGTCATCGCCAGCGCCGCCGTCCGACAACGCATCGCTGTCGTGCGTCGCGCCTGGCAGCTCAAAGCTGAACACACTGCCCTTGCCCGTGCCGCCGCTCGTCGCCGAGATGGTGCCGCCATGCATTTCGACCAGCGACCGCGCCAGCGACAGCCCGATGCCCAACCCCGACTGCCGCGACGCGGCCAGGCCGTCGCCCTGCGAGAACAGCTCAAAAATATGCTCCAGCGCGGCCGGCTCGATGCCCACTCCGTTGTCCGACACCTCCACCCGAAGGCGCGCATTGGCAATGCGCGCCGTCAGCCGGATATGACCGCCGTGGGGCGTGAACTTGCACGCATTGCCCAGCAGGTTCTGCAGCACCTGCGCCAGCCGCGTCGGGTCAGCGTTCACCCAGATATTGTCCGGCGGCATGTCGAGCACAAAGGTGTGCGAGCGGGCGTCCATCTCGGGGCGCAGCGCCTCGACCGACACGGCAACCACCTGGTTGAACAAGGTCTGCTCGGGCTTGATGCGGATCTTGCCGCTGGTGAGCCGCCCGGCATCGAGCAGATCGTCGACCAGCCGGGTCATGTGCGAGAGCTGGCGGTCGATCATGTCGCGGCTGGTTCTGACCGTGGTACTGGGCGCCGGCTCCAGCTGCAGGATCGACACCGCATTGCGAATCGGCGCCAGCGGATTGCGCAGCTCGTGCGCCAGCATGGCCAAAAATTCATTCATGCGCTGCGACGAATGCTCCAGGTCGCGCAGCCGGATGCGCTCGGTCATGTCGCGGGTCACCTTGGCAAAGCCGTGCAGCGCGCCCCCCACATGGATGGGCGTCATCACGATGTTGGCCCAGAAGGTGGAGCCGTCCTTGCGCACGCGCCAGCCCTCTTCCTCGGTGCGTCCCCCTTTCAAGGCGTCATGCAGCTCCTTTTCGGGCAGGCCCGCGGCCACGTCCTCGCTGCGAAAGAACATGCTGTAGTGCTTGCCAATGACATCCTGCGCCGAGTAGCCCTTGATCAGCTCTGCGCCGCTGTTCCAGCTTTGGATGATGCCCTGTGGGTCGAGCATGTAGATCGCATAGTCGCGCACGCCTTCGATGAGCAGGCGAAAACGCTCCTCGCTCTGGCGCAGTGCCTCCGTGTGCTCGCGCCGCTCGGTCAGGTCGCGCGTGACCTTGCCAAACCCCACGATGGTGCCGCTGGGGTCGCGCAGCGCGGTAATCACCACGTTGGCCCAAAACCGGCTCCCGTCCTTGCGCACGCGCCAGCCCTCTTCCTCGTACTTGCCCACCCGGGTGGCGATGCGCAGCTCTTCATCCGGCCACCGCGCCGCGCGCGCATCATCGGGGTAGAAGATGGAAAAATGCTGGCCGATCACCTCGGAAGCCTCATACCCCTTGAGCCGCGCAGCACCCAGGTTCCACGACCGGACGATGCCCGCCGGGTCGAGCATGAAAATGCCGTAGTCCTGCACAGCATCCACCAGCAGCCGAAACCGGTCCATGTGGCTCTCGTCTGCAGCGGGGTGCGGCGACGTGTGTTGCAAAACTTGGTCGTGGGGTATGGGTTCTGTTGGCATTGGTTCAGTGCACGTGCACAATACTTTTTTTCACAATCGTGAAACTTTGATAACCATTGTGGGAGTTCCCCGTGTCGCGCATGACGGTCTATGTAGTGGATGACTGTAAGGATGCGGCTGACTCTTTGGCAGTATTGTTGTCGCTGATGGGCCACAACGCCTCGGCCTGCTACAGCGCCGAGCAGGCCCTGGAGCTGGTACAGGCAGAAAAACCCGACTGCGTGATGCTGGACATCGCAATGACCGGCATGGACGGCCTGGGC
>SDXZ01000370.1 GCA_004210805.1 Acidovorax sp. | reverse complement strand
TCGTCCTTGCGGAACCAGTTCACGCAGAAGACCTTGGGCAGCGCCTTGCCGGTGGCGGCGATCTTGCCTTCCATGTCGAGCCAGTGCTGGAAGTAGTCGCTCATGTTGTAGCCGCAGAACGGCAGCATGGCGAACGGGTCGCGGCGCACCACGCCCTGGGCGCCGAACGCGGCGGCGGTGGTCTCCGAACCCATGGTCGCGGCCATGTACACACCTTCCGTCCAGGTGCGGGCTTCCGTCACCAGCGGCACGGTGGTCGAGCGGCGGCCACCGAAGATGAACGCATCGATCGCCACGCCATTGGCGTCATCCCACTGCGCATCCAGCGCCGGGTTGTTGGCGGCAGCCACCGTGAAGCGCGAGTTGGGGTGCGCGGCCTTGGCGCCGGTTTCCTTGGCGATCTGGGGCGTCCAGTCCTTGCCTTGCCAGTCGATCAGGTGGTCCGGGAGCTTGCCGGTGTCTTTTTCCATGCCTTCCCACCACACGTCGCCATCGTCCGTCAGAGCGACGTTGGTGAAGATCACGTCCTTGCCCAGCGAGAGCATGCAGTTCGGGTTGGTGTGCATGTTGGTGCCGGGGGCCACGCCAAAGTAGCCGGCTTCGGGGTTGATGGCGACCATCTTGCCGTCCGCGTTGGGCTTGATCCAGGCGATGTCGTCACCGATGGTGGTGATCTTCCAGCCGGCAAAACCTGCCTCGGGCGGCACCAGCATCGAGAAATTGGTCTTGCCGCAGGCGCTGGGGAAGGCAGCTGCCACATGGTACTTCTTGCCAGCGGGGTTGGTCACACCCAGGATGAGCATGTGCTCGGCCAGCCAGCCCTGGTCGCGGCCCATGGTCGATGCGATGCGCAGGGCTAGGCACTTCTTGCCCAGCAGCGCGTTGCCGCCGTAGCCCGAGCCGTACGACCAGATCTCGCGCGTTTCGGGGTAGTGGACGATGTACTTGACCTTGGGGTTGCAGGGCCAGCTGGTGGTGTCCTTTTCGCCTTCGGCCAGGGGCGCGCCCACGGTGTGCATGCAGGGCACGAACTCGCCTTCCACGCCCAGCACGTCGTACACGGCCTTGCCCATGCGGGTCATCAGGCGCTGGTTCACGGCCACGTAGGCGCTGTCGCTCAGCTCCACGCCGATGTGAGCAATGTGGCTGCCCAGCGGGCCCATGCTGAAGGGCACCACATACATGGTGCGGCCCTTCATGCAGCCGTCAAACAGCGGCTGCAGCGTGGCGCGCATTTCGGCGGGGGCCATCCAGTTGTTGGTCGGGCCGGCGTCTTCCTTCTGGGCCGAGCAGATATAGGTCCGGTCTTCGACGCGTGCCACGTCCGATGGGTCGGACCACGCAAGGTAGCTGCCGGGGCGCTTGGCGGGGTTGAGCTTCTTGAAGGTGCCGGCATCGACCAGCTGCTGGCACAGGCGGTCGTACTCTTCCTTCGAACCATCGCACCAGTAAATGGTGTCGGGCTTGCACAGCGCGGCCATGTCGGCCACCCAGGCGAGCAGCCTCGCGTTCTTGACGTAAGCGGGGGCGTTGAGATTCAGGCCCTGCATCATGGGTGC
>SDXZ01000369.1 GCA_004210805.1 Acidovorax sp. | reverse complement strand
CGCATGGCCGGTTGCTGCCACGCCTGCCCGCCCACCTGCAGCTGCCCCCCATACGGCAACAGGCCCAGGATGGCTTGGGCCAACGTGGACTTGCCCGAGCCGGACTCACCCACCACGCCCAGCGTTTCACCCGGCAGCAGCGACAGCGTAGCGCCCTGCACGGCCACAAATTCGCCCTTCTTGAACCAGCCACGGATGCCGGGCAGGGGCGTGGGGTAAACCACGCGCAGGTCCTGCGCGTGAACGACAGGCAGGGTGCCGGGTGGCGAGTCCGCAGGCGCCACGTCGCGCCGCGGCTGGCTGGCGATCAGGCGGCGGGTGTAGGCATGCTGGGGCGCGCCAAACACCTCGGCCACAGGCCCCTGCTCCACGAGCACGCCCTGCTCCATCACGGCCACGCGGTCGGCGAAGCGGCGCACCAGGTTCAGGTCGTGCGTGATGAGCAGCACGGCCATGCCATTGGCGCGCTGCAGGTCGGACAACAGGTCCAGGATCTGGCCGCGCAGGGTCACATCCAGTGCGGTGGTGGGCTCATCGGCCAGCAGCAGTTGCGGCTCGCTGGCCAGGGCCATCGCGATCATCGCGCGCTGGCGCTGCCCGCCCGAAAGCTGGTGCGGAGAGCTGTTGGCCCGCCGTGCGGGTTCCGGGATGCCGGTCTTGGCCAGCAGTTCGATGGCCGCCTGGGCGCACTGCGCACCCGTGAGGCCCTTTTTGAGCTGGAGGATCTCCGCGATCTGCACGCCGATGGTCATCAGCGGATTGAGCGCGGTCATAGGCTCCTGGAACACCATGGCGATCTCGCCGCCGCGCACGCCGCGCATCTCGCGCTCGGTCAACGCCAGCAGGTCGCGCTGCCCGCGCAGCACGGCCTGGCCGGTGATGGCGGCATTGCCGGCCAGGCGCAACAGGCTCAGTGCCGTGATGGTCTTGCCCGAGCCTGACTCGCCCACCAGTGCCAGCTTTTCGCCCGGCGCGATGGAGAAGCTGACGCCGCGCACAACTTCCTTGGCACCGAAACGCACGTGAAGATCGCGCACATCCAGCAACGGCGCGGAAGCCGCCCGGCCTGGGGACGACGCGGACACACCGGCAGGCGGCGTGAAGGCATTCATTGGTCGGCCTTTCGAGGATCAAGCGCATCCCGCAGCGCGTCGCCCATGAAGGTGAGCAGCAGCAGGGTGATGACCAGCACCGCAAACGTGGAAAGGGATATCCACCAGGCATCGATGCTGTTTTTGCCCTGGCTCAGCAACTCGCCCAGCGACGGCGTACCCGGCGGCACGCCCAGGCCCAGAAAGTCCAGAGACGTGAGCGCCAGGATGGCTGCACTCATGCGAAACGGCAGAAAGGTCACCACCGGCGTCAGGCTATTGGGCAGGATGTGGCGCCAGATGATCTGGCCATTGCCCACGCCGAGAGCACGTGCGGCCTTCACGTAGTCGAGCTGGCGGTTGCGCAGGAACTCGGCACGCACGTAGTCCGACAGGCCCATCCAGCCAAACAGCGACAGCAGGATGAGCAGCAGCGACACGCTGGGCGCAAACACGGCGCTGAAGATGATGAG
>SDXZ01000368.1 GCA_004210805.1 Acidovorax sp. | reverse complement strand
CCCCCCACCCCGCGCCGCGCTACTGGCTCATGAAGTCCGAGCCCGACGAATGCTCCATCGACGACGCCCTGGCCGCGCCCGACGCCACCGTGCCTTGGACGGGTGTGCGCAACTACCAGGCGCGCAACTTCATGCGCGACGAAATGCAGGTGGGCGATGGCGTGCTGTTCTATCACTCGAGCTGCCCCGCGCCGGGCATCGCAGGCATCGCCCGCGTGGCCTCGGGCACCCGGCCCGACCCCACACAGTTCGACCCCAGCTCGCCTTACAACGACCCCAACTCACCCCCCGACAAGCCACGCTGGCTGCTGCTGGACGTGCAGGCCGTGCAAAAGACACGCCTGATGCCGCTGGCTGAAATGCGCGCGCACCCCGACCTGAGCGAGATGCGCGTGCTGCAAAGGGGAAGCCGCCTGTCCATCACGCCTGTCACTCCGGCCGAATGGGAGGCCATCGTCAGCGCCTTGCAGGCAGGCTGACGGAGCCTTATCCGGCCGTATTGCAGGCAGCCCGCTGCACGGCCCTAAGGCCACACCCTCACCCCCGCCGCCGGGGCATCAACTCCCGCGGCGCAATGTCGCCTGATGCGGTGGATTGCAGTAGCTTGCGGAACGACGGGCACTCCATGTGGCTGGGCGCCGGGCACACCGCGGCATGCCGAAGGCTCGCGCTCATGGCTTTCAGGCGCCGCACCATCTCATCGATCTGGTCCGCCTTGGTGGTCAGCATGGCGCGATCGATGTCGGGCTGGCCGTCGGGCGCAAACATGGTGGCGATCTCGTCCAGCGAGAAACCCGCCACGCGCCCCAGCGCAATCAGCGCCAGCTGATCAAGCACCCGCGCGTCAAAGATCCGCCGCAGGCCATGGCGGCCGGTGGAAGCGATCAACCCCTTTTCCTCGTAGTACCGCAGCGTGGATGCGGCCACGCCCGAGCGCTTGGCCACTTCAGCAATGTCCATCACAAAAAACCTCTTGACTTCAAGTTGACTTGAATTCGTACAGTACCCAGAGATCTGTACTCAGTCAACTGTGAAAGAAATGAGGGAACCTATGAATGAATGGACCCGCGACGTATTGCATGTGCTCTGGATCGGCGTCGGCGCGACGGCGGTGATGGACGCGTGGCTGGTGGTGCTCCGGCGGTTGGGCGTGCCCACCCAGCCCTTTTCGCTGATTGGCCGCTGGGTCGGGCACATGCCGCGCGGCCGGTGGTTTCACAACGGCATCGCCAAGTCGGCGCCGGTGCGCGGTGAAGCGGCGCTGGGCTGGCTCGTTCACTACGCCGTCGGCATCGGCTTTGCGGTACTGGCCGTGTTGGCAAATGGCCGCGGCTGGGCCGCCCAACCCACCGTGCTGCCAGCGCTTGCCGTTGGCATCGCCACCGTGCTCGTCCCCCTGTTGGTGATGCAGCCCGCGATGGGCAGCGGCATCGCGGCGTCCCGCACCGCCACGCCGTGGCGCAACCGCCTGCGCAGCCTGGCCAACCACGCCGTCTTCGGCCTGGGCCTGTACTTCGCCGCCTGGGCGTGGAGCCGCGGTCCTTCGCCAGCTGATGCAGCCCCACCCACCCCGAT
>SDXZ01000207.1 GCA_004210805.1 Acidovorax sp. | reverse complement strand
GCGGTAGCTGTCCAGCTTGGTCACGATGTTGCGCACCACCACGTTGTCGGCGTCATCCTCACCCTCCAGAAACTTCGCCGCAATCTTCTTGGCCTTGTCCTGGCTCTGCAGCCACTTGGTGTGTGACGCCTTCACGGCCTCGGGCTTTTCATAGCCAATGATCATGTCCTTTTCGAACTGGCGGATCGCACCCATCTCGCCCCGCAGCTCGGCCATGTAACCCACCTTGGCGAACGAGTTGTCCATGAAGTTCTGGCTCATGTCGTGGATGCGAAACATCCCCAGCATGCCCGCGCCGCCCAGCAGCCCCAGCAGCCCCAACACCACGCCAATGGCCCCCAGCATGCGCATTCGGATGGTGAACTGCCGCATGAACGAGAAGATATTCATGATGTGTCGTCCTTTTATCGGTATAGAGGTGCCGCACCACCGCGCAAGGCGGCCACCGGCATGCAACAAAGCGTTGCAGTTTGCCAGACATCCGTGACCGCTTAGTACGTGTTTATCACATGCGCCACCGCTTCAGTAAGAGGGCATTCGCCATCACACTGACCGAGCTCAATGCCATGGCAGCACCGGCCACCACCGGGCTCAGGTAACCGAACGCCGCCAGAGGAATCCCGGCCACGTTGTAGGCAAACGCCCAGAACAGGTTTTGGCGGATCTTCATCACCGTGCGGTGCGAGATTTCGAGCGCCGCTGCGACCAGCTTCGGGTCCCCGCGCATCAGCGTAATGCCGGCTGCGTGCATGGCCACATCGGTGCCGTTGCCCATGGCCATGCCCACATCGGCGGCGGCCAGCGCCGGGGCATCGTTTACGCCGTCGCCCACCATCGCAACATGATGGCGCCGACCGTCATGGCCTTGTTGCAAAGCAGCCACCGCTGTCGCCTTGTCCCCCGGCAACACCTCGGCCATCACCTCGCCCGCCTCGGGGCTGAGGCCCAGCCGCCGGGCCATGGCCTCGGCCGCGCCCCGGTTGTCGCCCGAGATCATCACGGTGCGAATGCCGCGGGCCTTGAGCATCGCCAGGGCCTCGCGCGCACCTGGCTTGGGCTCGTCGCCAAAGGCCATCAGCGCCCTCACCTCCAGCGAAGCCCCCGGCCCCTGCGCCGGCCCGGTGCGCTGGGCCACGGCCGACACCGTGGCGCCTTCGGCTTGCAATGCCTGCGCGCGCGCGGCCAGGGGCCCCAGGTCCACACCCAGTTCTTCCATCCAGCGCAGGCTACCCACCAGGTAGCTGTGGCCATTCACTTCGCCCTCGGTGCCGCGTCCCGGCACGGCGCGCACGGCATCGGGCGGGGGCAGCGCCAACGCGCGCTCTTGGGCAGCAGCCACCACCGCGCGCGCCAGCGGGTGTTCGCTGCCGCTTTGCACCGCGGCCACGGCCACCATCAGCGCACTTTCGTCCTGCCCCTTGGCAACCTCAAACGCGGTAAGGCGAGGCCGTCCCACCGTCAGCGTGCCGGTCTTGTCAAAGGCTACGGTGTCCACCTTGTGCGCCAGCTCCAGCGCCTGCGCATCCTTGATGAGGATGCCGTGCCGCGCTGCCACCCCGGTGCCGGCCATGATGGCGGCGGGCGTGGCCAGCCCCAGCGCGCAGGGGCAGGCGATCACCAGCACCGCCACGGCATGGATCAGCGCCACCTCCATGCCCGCGCCCACCCACAGCCAGCCCAGCAGGGTGAGCAGGGCCACCCCCAGCACCACGGGCACAAAGATGGCCGACACCTCGTCCACCAGCCGCTGGATGGGCGCTTTGGCCGCCTGCGCGTCTTCCACCAACCGGATGATGTGGGCCAGCACCGTCTCGGCGCCCACGGCCGTCACTGCCATCACGATGCGGCCATCGCCATTGATCGATCCGCCGGTAAGGCTTGCGCCGACATCGCGCACCACGGGCAGCGGTTCGCCGGTGAGCATGGATTCATCGACCTGCGTGTGGCCCTCGTGCACCGTGCCGTCCACCGGAAAACGCTCGCCCGGCCGCACCACCAGGCGGTCACTCACCATCACCTCGGCCACCGGCACATCCACCTCGCCGGCGCGGGTCAGCAAATGCACCACCTCGGGCCGCAGCGCGTGCAATGCGCGGATGGCGGAGGTGGTTTGGCGCTTGGCGCGGGCCTCCAGCCACTTGCCCAGCAGTACCAGCGTGATCACCACTGCGGAGGCCTCGAAGTACAGATGCGGAACATGCCCCGCGTGGTCGGTGGGCGCCGTGAGCCATAGCCACACCGACAGCCCCCATCCCGCGCTCGTGCCCAGCGCCACCAGCAGATCCATGTTGCCCGCCAGTGCCTTCAACGCATGCCAGCCGGCCTTGTAAAAACGCGCGCCCAGAATGAACTGCACCGGCGTCGCCAGCGCAAACTGCACCCAGGCGGGCAGCATTATTTGCTGTCCCAAGAAGTCACCCCAGGCACCCGGCAGGGCGCCGAGCACCATGGGCAACACCAGCGGCAAAGACAGCAGCAGGCCCACGCCCACGGGCTGAAAGCCCGCCCAGGGCGACAGGTCCTCTGCCGCTTCAGCAGGCCCCGCCGCGCGCGGCTCGTAGCCGGCGTTGCGCACTGCGCGGCGCAGCAGCACATCCATGGCCGCTGCGGCATCGGGGGACCCGTCCGCGGTGGCAGGTGACCACGCCACGCGCGCGGACTCGGTGGCCAGGTTCACCGTGGCGTCCAGCACGCCGGGCACTTTGCGCAGCGCGCGTTCCACGCGCGACACGCAACTGGCACAGGTCATGCCGCCAATGCCCAAGTCCAGGGGCGGTGGGGCCGCAGAAGCGGCGGAGCGATCGGTGGTGGTGGTCAAAGTTTTGGGTGTCGACATGCAGCCACGGTACACCTTGACATGATGGCAAGGTCAAGCGGCTTCGAGCGCTTTACGGCATGTTGTCCGATAGCACCACCGTGCCGTGTGGCGCCCAATGGCCGCATGACGATCGGCCCTACACCCACCGAGCACATCACCCCGCCACAGCCTCGCACCGGCCAGGCCCCACCCCCACTGGAGCGCGCCGAATTCCGCGAGCGCTTTCTGCAGGACTTCCGCGACCCGCGTTTTGCCGACGAGGCCCCCGACGCGCTCGACCGCATCGAGGCCATCGCCTGGCGCAATTACGACGAAGGCCGCAAGGCCCCGCGCACCCGCAAGGCCGGCCCGGGCTATGCCGACCCGGACTACGACCTGTCCGTGGACTGGATCGAGGCCAAGGAGCGCATTGACGCCGCCCGCACCCGCTGGGCCAACAAGGCCGCGCCAGCCCGCGCGCTGCTGGTGTGCGGATCGGCCCGCAACGACGGCACCTGCCCGGGCGAGATCTCCAAGAGCTGGCGCATGCTGAACATGACGCGCGATGTGCTGGCGGGCGCGCAGATCGAGGTCGACCTGCTCGACCTGAGCCGCGTCACGTCCGACTACGGGCGCCACATCCATCCCTGCAAGGGCTGCGTGTCCACCGCCATGCCGCTGTGCCACTTTCCGTGCAGCTGCTATCCCAACCACGCCGAGCGCCAGACCGGCGACTGGATGAACGAGATCTACGAGCGCTTTACCGCCGCGCACGGCGTGATGATCATTACCCCCGTGTACTGGTACCAGGCCCCGAGCCCGCTCAAGCTCATGATCGACCGCCTGGTGTGCGCCGACGGCGGCAACCCCGACCCCACCAGCACCCACGGCAAGAAAGCCACCGAAGCCAAGGCGCTGGAGCTGGCCGGCTGGGACTACCCCAAGCACCTGGCCGGCCGCGCCTACGCGCTGGCCGTGCACGGCGACGTGGCCGGCATCGAGATGACGCGCCGGGGCCTGTCGGACTGGCTCGACTGGATGGGCTTCATCGACGCCGGCCCCAAGGCCCGCCTGGACCGCTACATCGGCTACTACGAAAGCTACGCCCAAAGCCACGAGGTGCTCGACCGCGACACCGCCATGCAGGCCGAAGTGCGCGGCGCCGCCGAGGCGCTGTCCGTGGCCATCACCGAACTGCGCGCCGGCCGGCTGGTGCAGCCCGACGCCGGCGTGCGCCGCCCCCGGCCCAAGTGATTTGAATAAAAAAGGGCTCCATCGCTGGATGGAAGGGCGCCAATAGCTATATTTTTAATAGCAAAAGGCACGTACGCCCACACCCGGCCTGCACAAAGGCCATGGGGTCGCTGCACAGGTCTTGACCTTGCCATCGTGTGAAGGTTTACGCTGGCGTCCTGAACCTTTCCGATGCCCGTCGGACCATCTTGCAGGACTTTCAGGAGCCACCATGACCACGAACGACACCACCCAACCCGCGTCCACCCAACTCTTCGACGTGCAGGGCATGACCTGCGGCCACTGCGAGCGCGCCGTGACGCAGGCCGTGCAATCCGCCGACCCCGAGGCCACCGTGCGCATCGACCGCAGCACCGGCCGCGTGGAGGTGGGCAACACCAACACCCCGCGCGCCACGCTGGCCGCGGCCATCGCCGAAGAAGGCTACACAGTCGCGCCATGAGCGTGCCTGCCCATCGGCCGCCCGCCGTGACCGCTACTGCGCCGGCACCCCGCCGCACAACCTCCGCTGGTGCCCGGCCCATCCCCAGCGGCCGGCCCCTGACCATCGGCGAGGCCGCCCGCAGCGCCGGCATCTCGCCGCGCATGGTGCGCCACTACGAGTCGCTGGGGCTGCTTGCCGGCGTCGCCCGCACCGACAGCGGCTACCGGCAGTACACCGAGACCGACGTGCACACCCTGCACTTCATCCGCCGCAGCCGCGACCTGGGTTTTTCGATGGAAGAAATCGCCGAACTGCTCGCCCTGTGGCACGACCGCAGCCGCGCCAGCAGCCAGGTCAAGCGCATCGCCCAGACCCACATTGACGACCTGAGCGAGCGCATTGCCTCCATGCAGGCCATGCAACGCTCGCTGCAGACGCTGGTGTCGTGCTGCAAGGGCAACGACCGGCCAGACTGCCCGATCCTGGATGACTTGGCCAAGCCTGCAGCGGGCTAAACGCTGCTCGCTACATATTTGATAGCTAACAGTGCTTACTAGACAAGCGCTAGAGCCGAAAAATGTTCAAACTGACGCCCCGTGCTGCACCACCGCACGCGCGGACGTCCCGGCGTGCCGCCCTCAGGCCGCCGACACCTTCTTGCGCCGAGCCGGCACAGTGGCCTTCACCTCCGGCAAGGCCCCGTCCGCCCTGCGCAGCACCCCACCCATCAACGTATCGATGCACTGCGCCGCGACCTGCTCGGGCGTGTATTCGCCACCGGGCTTGTACCAGCGGCCGATCCAGCTGAGCGCACCCGCGATCACGAACGCGGTCATCTTGGGGTCGCAAGGCGCGAGCGAGCCTTCGTGCACGCCGTCGGCCACTAGGCGGCGGAACTCCTGGTCGATGGCGGACTTGAGGCGGCGCAGCTCCTTGCGGGCTGCGGGGGGCAGTTGCTCGTCGCCGATGCGGATCAGGCACATGCCGAAGTCCTGCGTGACGATGCGTGCGTAGACCTGCATGCAGGTGATGAGCTGGTCGATGGCCTTGCCGCCCGCTGCGCGCGAGGCGTCGATGCCCTCCAGCATCATGGTCAGGCCCTGGCTCACGCACTGCAGCAGGATCTCGTCCTTGTTCTTCACGTAGTAGTACAGCGTGGGCTTGGTCACGTTCAGGCGCGCGGCGATGTCGTCGAGCGAGGTGGCATGAAAGCCGCGCTCGTTGAACAGCTGCGCCGCCGCCTGCAACACGGCGTTGCGCTTGGCCTCGCGCTGGCGTTCGCGGTGCGACACCGGGGGCCACGGCGAGGCCGGGGCAGCGGGGCTCGCGGCGCTTTTCCTCCTAGGTGCCTTGGGCGCAGCAGGGGTCGTCTTGGTCATTTGCGTATTAGAGCCTGTCCAACGCCGCACCATGGGCCCGGGGGCATCGTCGTAGTTGCCAACGGTGGTCTCGCCCGGAGGCCGCGGCCACGAGCATCATCGACGGCTGGCTGCACATGGGGGGGCGTAGTGCGCGAGGAGCAGGGTCAACTCAAGACCGTGCACCGGCTCAAGGACATCATGATCACGGCCGGCGGCAAGAACCTCACACCGTGGGAGATCGGGAACACCATGAAGGGCAGCCCCCTCCATCAAGGAATGCATCATCGTCGCCAAGTGCCGCAGGTGTGCGTCGCTCGCTGTTGAAAGTGCTATAAAAACAGGAGCTACTTGCGTTTATCCATCTAGTGCTAGAGCCCAATTGACATGAAAAACACCGCAACCGACCCCACCGCCCCCGTGCTGCTGGAACGCGACGGCCCCATCGCCACGCTGCGCTTTAACCGACCCGATGCGCTCAACGCCATCGACGTGGCCCTGGCCAACGCCTTCCTGGCCGCCGTGCAGACCCTGGCCGCCGACCCCACGGTGCGCGCCGTGGTGCTGCGCGGCAACGGCCGGGGCTTCATGGCCGGTGGCGACCTGGCCACGCTGCAAGCCCACCCGGTGCAGGGCGCCATCGACATCCTCACGCCGCTGAACCAAGCGCTGCCGCTGCTGGCGCAGATGAACGCCCCCGTCATCGCCCAGGCGCACGGCGTGGCCGCGGGCGCGGGCCTGAGCCTGCTGCTGATGGCCGACTACGTGCTGGTGGCCGAGGGAACGCGCTTCAACCTGGCCTACATCAACCTGGGCACCAGCTGCGATGTGGGCGCATCGTGGGCGCTGCCGCGGCTGGTGGGGGTGCGCAAGGCCCTGGAGATTGCCCTGCTGGGCGACGCCTTCACGGCGGACGAGGCCCTGCGCCTGGGCCTTGTCAACCGTGTGGTTCCTGCGGAGGAGCTGGATGCGGCCACCGCCGCCCTGGCCGCACGCTTTGCCAGCGGCCCCACGCTGGCCTACGGCGCCATGAAGCGGCTGATGCGCGATTCATGGGACCGCAGCCTGCCCGAGCAGCTGGCGGCCGAGGCCGCAGCGTTCGTGCAGTGCGCGGGCACCCAGGATTTCCAGCAAGGGGTCGACGCGTTCCATGCGCGCCAAAGCCCGAAATTCACGGGCCGCTGAAGGCGCCTATGACCGGCGTCAAAACGGTACCGATTCCGGATCCGTATCCACCGGTGCCGTGCCCGGCCCGGTGATTGCCCGGCCCTTCACATCCTTGCCCTTAGGGGGCACTGCCACCGTGGCAGCCAGGCCGGCACCTGGGTTTGATGAAGAAGAAGCACCCGCCGCCACTGCCTGGGCAGCACTGGCCACGCCGCTTTCCGCTTCGCCTCCCAGGGCCTCGATCAGATCGGGGATCAGCTTCACCAGCTCGCCTGTGGCGATCGCCACGTCGGTGTCAAAGCCACCATCGTCCGCCTTGGTGCCTTCAAACACCGTGTCTAGAAACGACACCTTCTTGATCTGGAAGCCTTCGGTGAGCATGAAGGACACGCGGTCGTCCCAGGTCATGGCAAGCTTGGTGGGCAGCTTGCCGGCGTCGATGTGGGCCTGCACCTCTTCGATGTCGAGCGCGTGGCGGGCGTAGCGCACCACGGACTTTTCTTCGCTGGCGCTCTTGAGCTCGCACTCGCG
>SDXZ01000367.1 GCA_004210805.1 Acidovorax sp. | reverse complement strand
CGGTTGAAGCTGTCGTTGTCGCGCGTGCGCACCAGCATGAAGTAGTCGAACTCGCCGGTGACCACATGGCATTCCATGCAGCCGGACACCTTGGCCGCGGCCTTCTCGAACGCCGCGAACGAGTCGGGTGTGGAGCGGTCCAGCACCACGCCGATCATCACCAGCATGCCCGCGCCCACAGCGCGCGGGCTGAGCAGCGCCACCACCTTGTCGATCAGCCCCAGGCGCTTGAGCCGCTCCACGCGGCGCAGGCAGGCGGGCGGGCTCAGGTGCACCTTGGCGGCCAGCGCCACGTTCGACAGCGATGCGTCGCGCTGCAGCAGCCGCAGGATGGCCTTGTCGGTGCGGTCCAGGGCCTCCAGCGTTTCCTCTGTCGCGCCCACATTCTTTGCACGAACTTTTGTTGCGCTCATTTGCTCATTACCAAAATTCCTATCACTCATTATTCATTGATCAGCACCAAAACGCCAAATTTGACGCAAAGTTCACAAGCACGTTAAGTGCGTGTTTTCCTACGATGGATGCACGGCAGACGCCCCGGTCTGCGCCCCATCACCGCTTGAGGAAACCGCCATGAACCTGCAGAAATTCGCCCGCCACCCGCTCACCTTCGGGCCGTCGCCCATCACCGCACTGCCGCGCCTGTCGGCCCACCTGGGCGGCAAGGTGCACCTGTATGCCAAGCGCGAGGACTGCAACTCGGGCCTGGCCTTTGGCGGCAACAAGACACGCAAGCTCGAATACCTCATCCCCGAGGCGATTGCGGGCGGCTACGACACGCTGGTCTCCATCGGCGGCATCCAGTCCAACCAGACGCGCCAGGTGGCCGCCGTGGCCGCGCACCTGGGCATGAAATGCGTGCTGGTGCAGGAGAACTGGGTCAACTACTCCGACGCGGTGTACGACCGCGTAGGCAACATCGAGATGAGCCGCATCATGGGCGCCGACGTGCGCCTGGACGCTGCGGGCTTCGACATCGGCATCCGCCCCAGCTGGGAGCAGGCCATGGACGACGTGAAGAAGGCCGGCGGCAAGCCCTTCCCCATCCCGGCGGGCTGCTCCGAGCACCCGTACGGCGGCCTGGGCTTCGTGGGCTTTGCCGAGGAAGTGCGCCAGCAAGAAAAAGAGCTGGGCTTCCAGTTCGACTACATCGTCGTGTGCTCGGTCACGGGCAGCACGCAGGCCGGCATGGTGGTGGGCTTTGCGGCCGACGGCCGGGCACGCAAGGTGATCGGCATCGACGCATCGGCCAAGCCCGAGAAGACCCATGCCCAGGTGCTGCGCATCGCGCAGAACACGGCCAAGCTGGTGGAGCTGGGCCAGGAGATCACGGCCGAGGACGTGATCCTGGACACGCGCTACGGCGGCCCCGAGTACGGCCTGCCCAACGAAGGCACGCTCGAAGCCATCCGGCTGTGCGCCCGCCAGGAAGGCATGCTCACCGACCCGGTGTACGAAGGCAAGTCCATGCACGGCATGATCGACATGGTGCGCAAGGGCGAATTCCCCGAAGGCTCTCGCGTTCTGTACGCGCACCTGGGAGGGGTGCCGGCGCTCAACGCCTACAGCTTTCTTTTTCGCAACGGCTGA
>SDXZ01000206.1 GCA_004210805.1 Acidovorax sp. | reverse complement strand
ATGCGGCGAAAGGCCGCCGGGTCCGCATAGCCGCAGGCCACGGCGATGCTGGGCACGCTCTCCAGCGTCACCTCCAGCATCACCCGGGCGCGCGCGCAGCGCAGGCCGTGCAGGTAGTCCAGGGGCGACTGCGACAGCTCTTGCTGAAAGTGCCGCAGCAAGGTGCGCGTGCTCACCGAGGCCGCGGCTGCCAACTGGGCCAGCGAGTAGGGCTGGTCCAGGTGCGCCTCCATCCAGGCCATCGCGCGCGCCAGGGTGCTGTCGCGCGTGGCCGGGATGTGCTGCTGCGCATTGGCCTGCAGCGCCGCGCGGGCGCGCTGGTGGTCGGGGGTCATCACGGTGGTGCAGGCGGCAGCCAGCTCATCGCCCAGCGCGTGGCGCACCAGCGCAATGGCCAGCAGGTTGACGCTTTGGGGCAGCGCGCAGCTGAGCCACGGGCCATCGTCCGACACATCCTGTGCCAGGCTGAAGCCGATGTCCGGGAAGTCCCGCTCAAACCCGGCGATGTAGAACCAGGGCAGGCTGGCTTGGTGGCCATTGAGCCGACCACTTTGCGCTGCGAGCCAGGCACCGCTGCCGACGGTGAGCACCTTCTGGCCCGCGTCGATGGCAATGCCCAACTGCCGCGAGAGCGCGCGGTGCCTGCTTGCCACCGCACGGATGGCCGGGATGTCCGCGGCGTGAATCGACGAGATGAACACCGCGTGCGCTGGAGTGTCCGCTGCGTTCTTGGCTGCTGACGGTTCTTGCGCTGCGGTGTACGCGGCCAATGGGCCGGGCAGCGGCGGCAGGGGCTGGCCATGGGCATCCGTCAGCCGCCAGGCCATGCGCGGCGCCTGTGCACCCAGGCGCAGGCCGGCCAGCAGATTGGCGCCGCGCACCAGGTCGATGAACTGCAGCGCGTTGCCCACGGCGGATTCGGGCAGCAGCGGGATGTCCACGGTAAACACCGGCGCCCGGGGCGCACTAGAAGGCAAGGGCATGGGGGACTGCAGCATGGCGATATTGGCTTGGTGGATGGCCATTTTCGCTTGTCATAAAGCGCGTGCCGGCTTTTAGCATGGACCTGCCTTTTCCCAAGACCGCGGCTAAACACGCTGCTACCCCCACCCTACGGATCTGCCCATGCACCAACCACTCTCCGCCATCGCACTCGCCGCCAGCGCGCTCTGCGCCGTCTCTTCAGCCCACGCCCAGGCGCTGGACGCCGCCGGCCTGCAGGCCATCGACGCCGCCGTGAACAAGGTCGCGCCCAAGATGGTCAACTGGCGCCGCGACATCCATGCGCATCCGGAACTCTCGGGCCAGGAAGTGCGCACCGCCAAGCTGGTGGCCGAGCACCTGAAAAAACTGGGCATGGAAGTGCAGACCCAAGTGGGCGGCACGGGTGTGGTGGGCACGCTGCGCGGCGGCCTGCCGGGCAAGGTGGTGGCGCTGCGGGCTGATATGGACGCGCTTCCTGTGCCCGAAAACACCGGCCTGCCGTTCGCCTCGAAGGTGAAGGCCAACTACCTGGGCAAGGAAGTGCCGGTGATGCACGCCTGCGGCCACGATGCCCACGTGGCCATGCTCATTGGCGCGGCCGAGGCGCTGGCCGGCATGAAGGCCCAGCTGCCCGGCACCATCAAGTTCATCTTCCAGCCCGCCGAGGAAGGCGCGCCGGTGGAGGCCGACGCCAACGGCAAGGTGCCCAGCTTCGGCGCCAAGGCCATGGTGGAAGAGGGCGCGATGAAGGACGTGCAAGCCATCTACGGCCTGCACATCACGGCCAACCTGCCGTCTGGTGTGGTGGGCTACCGCAGCGGCCCGCTGATGGCGGGGTCGGACAACATCACGATCCAGGTGGAAGGCCGCGGCGGCCACGGATCGTCGCCATGGAACGCGGTGGACCCCGTGGTGGCCGCCAGCCAGGTGGTGCTGGGCCTGCAGACGGTGGTGAGCCGCCAGCTCAACATCAGCCAGGAGCCGGCGGTGATCACCATCGGCTCCATCCACGGCGGCACACGCTACAACATCATTCCGGACAACGTGGAACTGCTGGGCACGCTGCGCACGTTTGACGAAGGCATGCGCCAAGAGGCCTTCAAGCGCATCACCACCACGGCCGAGCAGATCGCCGCCTCCAGTGGCGCCAAGGCCAAGGTGCGCTTTGGCCCCGTGGCCTACCCCGTCACCACCAACCCGGCAGAGCTGACCGCAGCCTCGCTGCCCGCACTCAAGCTGGCCACGGGCGGCAAGGCGATGATCATCCCCAAGGTGAGCGGATCGGAAGACTTCTCGGAGTTCCAGAAAGTGGCGCCCGGCTTCTTCTACTTTTTGGGCGCGCCGCCCAAGGGGGCGGACTTCAGCAAGGCGCCGTCCAACCACTCGCCGCTGTTCGACATCGACGAGGATCAGTTGCCCGTGGGCGCGCGCACGCTGGCGGCGTTGGCGGTGGACTTCTTGCAGCGCAAGTAGGGCTGTCTCTGTTCTTCAGAGGGCCGACAAGGTGCTGCCTGAGAGGCAGGCGCCGCTCAGGCCAGGGCGGCCCCGCCGCGCTGGCTACTCCGCCCTTCCCCCCGCGCGCGTGAGACAAGGGAAGGCGCGCAGCGCCTCAGGGCGTCGCGAGAATACTTCGGGCCACAGCCTCGCCCACCTTGATGCCATCGACCCCGGCCGACAGGATGCCGCCCGCATAGCTGGCGCCTTCGCCCGCCGGGTACAAGCCCGGTGTGTTCAGGCTCTGCAGGTTCTCGCCCCGGCCGATCTTGAGCGGTGACGAAGTGCGCGTTTCCACGCCCGTCAGCACCGCGTCGTGCATATCAAAGCCTTTGATCTTGCGGCCGAAGGCGGGCAGTGCCTCGCGCAGGGCTTCGATGGCGTAACCGGGCAGGGCGGCGTGCAGGTCGCCTAGGGCAACGCCGGGCTTGTACGAGGGTTCGACATCGCCGAGTTGCGTGGACGGCGTGCCCTGGATGAAGTCGCCCACCAGCTGGCCCGGTGCGCTGTAGTCGCGCCCGCCCAGCACAAAGGCGTTCGATTCGAGCTGGCGCTGCAGCACGCTGCCCGACAGCGGGTGAAATTGCCCGGCGGGCAAACGCTCCACGCCATAGGTTTGGCCCAGGTGGGTTTGGGGCACATGCAAAAGCTGTAGACCGCGCGCCCGTTGGCGGCGTGGTGCACCAGTTTGTAGTCGGCCGCGCCCAAGAGCGGGTGGCCGGCGTGGCGGCCCCAGCGCGCGCGGTCGATGATGCCCTGCGGGTGTTCGATGCGAAAGCCGATGGAGAACGGCTTGGCCTCCATGGCCACGCCGCGTTCGTACAGCATCGCAAACGTGTCGCGCGAGCTGTGGCCCAACGCCATCACCACATGGTCGGCGCGCCGCTCGGTGGTCTCGCCGGTGGCCTGGTTCAGCACCTTGAGACCGCGCAGGTGCCTGGCGTCGCCCGTGCCTTCGACGATCACGTCCGTCACGCGCTGCTCGAAGCGGATCTCTCCACCCAGCGCGATGATCTGCTCGCGCAGGTTCTCCACCACCTTCACCAGCTTGAAGGTGCCGATGTGCGGGTGCGCCACGTACAAGATCTCTTCGGGCGCGCCGGCTTTGACGAACTCGTTCATCACCTTGCGGCCCAGGTGGCGCGGGTCCTTGATCTGGCTGTAGAGCTTGCCGTCGCTGAAGGTGCCGGCGCCGCCTTCGCCGAACTGCACATTGCTCTCGGCATGCAGCTCGCGCTTGCGCCACAGGCCCCAGGTGTCCTTGGTGCGCTCGCGCACGGGCTTGCCCCGTTCCAGCACGATGGGCTTGAAGCCCATTTGTGCCAACACCAACGCCGCGAAGATGCCGCAGGGGCCAAAGCCCACCACCACCGGACGCAGGGGCAGGTCGGCAGGCGCCTGGCCCACGGGGTGCCAGGCCATGTCGGGCGTGGGTTGGATGTGCGGGTGGTTCGCACATTGCGCCAGCAGTGCCGCCTCGCGCTCAGGCTGGGTGAGGGTGAGGTCGATGATGTACACCGCCAGCAGGTCGACCTTGCGCGCATCAAAGCTGCGCTTGAAGACGTGCATGTGGGCGATGTCGGCCGGGGCGATGCCCAGCAGCTTGGCGGCGGCGGCGCGCAGCAGCGCGTCAGGCGCTTCGGCCGCGGTGAAAGGCAGCCGGATTTCGGAGAGTCGAATCATGGTCTTGCGGGCCCGTGTCGATCGGGCGGAGTGCAAAGTCGTGGGGCCGTGATTTTACCGGCCGGGGGGGTGGGCGCGGTGGGCCCTGCCACGGGCTCTAAACGCGCCGACAATGCGCCCACAACACGTTGCTATAAAATGTATAGCTATTAGCGCTTATGGAATAAGCGCTAGGGCCGCTTTTGACTCAATTTTTCGAGTCGTCGGCCGCTTCACTTCGGCGCCAGCGCAGTTCGGCGACGCCAAATGCCACCGCGGCCAACACCAGCGGCAGGAAGTAGTACAGCGCGCGGTAAGCCAGCAGCGCGGCCAGCACCTTGTCTTGCCCCAGTGCGCCGTGCGCCAGCAGCGCCACGCCCACGGCCTCGAGCACGCCCAGGCCGGCGGGCACGCGCAGCACCAGGCCGGCGACGGCACCCAGCAGCACGGTGGCCAGCGCGGCGGGGTAACTCACCTCGCCCTGCAGCACCGTCCACAGCGCGGCACCCATCAGCATCCAGTTGGTGGCCGACACGGCCACCTGCCACAGGGCCACGGGCCAACGCGGCAGTGGAAACTCGTGGCCGCGCAGCGTGAGCGCCCGGCCCGCGCGCATGGCGCACAGCACGACATACGCCACCGGCAAGCAGCCCAGCACGGTGCCGCCCAGGCGCCACTGCCAAAGCTCCACCGTCCAGCCCGCCACCGTGGGCAGCTGCCACAGCCAGGCCAGCACCGCAGCCAGCAACAGGTAGCCCACCCAGTTGGTGAGGATGCTGGTGCCCACCACCTGGCCGATGGTGCCGGGGTTGACACCGCGCCGCTCGTACAGCCGGTAGCGCACCCCCACCCCGCCGATCAGCGAGCCGAGGTTGAGCGTGAAGGGGTAGCTGGTCATCGCAATGCCCAGCGTGGTGGGACGCGACAGCCGATGGCCGATGCAATGGCGGCCAATCAAATCGAACGTGCCATAGGTGCAGTGGCTGGCCAGCGCCAGGGCGCCCGCCACCGCAAGCACGCTGGCCGGCAGGGCCAGCAACGCCTGCCACACCGCGGGCCAATCGACCGTGCGCGCCTGCCGCACGATGAGCCAGGCGACCACCGCAAAAAACGCCAGTGCCACGCCGCGCGTGAGCCAGGGCCACCAGGGCCGCTGGGTGATGCCGCGCCAGCCGCCGCTGGTCGTGCGCTCTGCCTCGCCACCCATGTCGCGGTCAACGTCAGGCGCCAGGGAGAGCGGGCGCGGGGTGCTGGCGGCCATGGGCATGTTGGTTGGGGGTGAGGGCGCGGCGTTCAGCGCGGTCAGGCCGCGGCACCAGCGTTGGACGTGGCGTTGGCGGTGGGATTGGAAGGCGTGGTGGCCGACTTGGCGGTGCCCTGGCCGCTGCCCGTGTCATTGCCTTGGGCAGCGCCTGTGCCGGTGCGCACCATGGTGATGGTCGGCTCGTGGCGTGGCAGCCAGCCGGCCCAGGTGGGGAACCAGCGCATCAGGTGGAACACCACGTAGCTGCGCAGCAGCCGCAGCCAGTCAAAGCGCCCTGGGGGCGTGGCTTCGATCTGCCGGCAGCTGTTGTCCATCAGGTGTGCGAGGCGGTTGTGCAGGTGCTCGTTGAAGGCGCGGTCGCGGATGATGACGTTGGCTTCGAGGTTGAGCGACAGGCTCAGCGGGTCGAGGTTGCTCGAACCCACGGTGGACCATTCGTCGTCCACCAGCGCTACCTTGCCATGCAGCGGCCGGTCGCAGTATTCGTAGATGTGCACCCCGGCGCGCAGCAGGTGGTCGTACAGCATGCTCGCTGCCGTGCGCACGATGGCCATGTCGGGCTGGCCCTGCAGGATGAGCCGCACGTCCACGCCGCGCTTGGCGGCGCGCCGCATCTCGCGGATAAAGCGGTAGCCCGGGAAGAAGTACGCGTTGGCAATCACCACGCGATGGCGCGCAGAGCGCAAGGCCACGCGGTAGTGGCGCTCGATGTCGTTGGTGTGCTGGCCGTTGTCGCGCGTCACAAAGATCGCGTCGGCCGAGCCAGCGTGTGGCAGCTGCTGCGATGCCGCGCCTTGTGGCTGCCCTGGCACCGCGCCGCGCGGGGTGGCCGGTGCGGCGTTGTGTGATGGGGGCTGCAGACTGCGCCGCGCAGTGCCCAGCACCGCTGCCCGCGCAAACTGGTGCATCTGCGCCACGATGGGGCCGCGCACGGCCACCGAATAATCCTGTTTCGCTTCGGGCCCGAAGTCCGCCACATGGTCGGCCGAGTAGTTGATGCCGCCGATGAAACCCAGCTCGCCATCGACCACCACGATCTTGCGGTGCATGCGGCGCAGCAGGTTCAGCCGCTGGCCCATGAAGCTGCTGCCGGGGTCAAAAATGCGAAAGCGCACGCCGGCCTCGACCAGGCGGCCCACAAAGGTGTCGGGCAGATCGGGCGAGCCAAAGCCGTCCACCAGCACATGCACCTCGACGCCCCGCTCGGCGGCGCTGAGCAAGGCGGCGTGCAGCTGCTGGCCAATCTTGTCGTCGAACAGGATGAAGGTCTCCAGCACCACCTCGCGCTGTGCATTGGCAATCGCCTCGAACACGCGGGGAAAGAATTCCTCGCCGTTCTCCAGCAGCTCGAAATGGTTGCCAGGGACCCAGCGGGACGACCGCGGCGGGAAGGCGGTGCGGCGCGCGCTCATAGGTAGATCTCCGCCGCCAGCGGCGCGTGGTCCGAGAGCTTGTCCCAGGGCTTCTTGGGCAGGGTCAGCGGTGAGTGCACGGCCGCGTTGCGCACATAAATGCGGTCCAGCGCGAGCAGCGGCATCGACGCCGGAAAGGTGCGCACGGCGCGCCCGAAGGCCTGCACAAACACCTCCTCCAGCCCTGCACCCTTGTGCAGGATGGCGTGGGCGCGGTGGCGCCAGTCGTTGAAGTCCCCGGCCAGCACCACCGGTTCGTCCTTGGGGAAGGTGCGCAGCAGGTCGCACACGCGCTGCAGCTGCCGCTGGCGGTGCGACTCCTGCAGGCCCAGGTGCACGCACACCGCATGCACAGGCAGGTGATGGCCCGGTGGCTGCAGCACACAGTGCAACATGCCGCGCCGCTCAGGCCCGGCAATCGAGATGTCGTGGTTCTCGTAATGCGTGATGGGAAACTTGGACAGCAGCGCATTACCGTGGTCGCCGTTGTCATACACCGCATTGCGGCCGTAGGCGTACTGCGACCAGATGGTGTCCGCCAGAAACTCGTAGTGCGGCACCTGCGGAAAGTTGGAATGCCGGCTCGCGTGCTTGTGGTGCGTGCCCTGCACCTCCTGCAAAAACACCAGGTCCGCCTCCACCTCGCGCACCGCTTCGCGCAGTTCATGCAGGATGAAGCGCCGGTTGAACGTGGTAAAGCCCTTGTGTACGTTCACGGTCAGAACCTTGAACGCAATGGGCTGGGACGGGGTGGTATCCATGGGCAGAACAGTCGTTGTAGGGGCCCCGGGACAGCGCCGCAAAGGCGCAGCCCGAAGGGTCTAACGATTGTTCCGGCCGAGGGGTGCCGCCTCTGTAGGACGGCTGGCCGTTGGCATGTGCTGCGGTGGCCGAAAAGGCTTTCGGAGCCCGCCTCGGCACCCCTGGTGTGCATGGTGGGCAGCGCCACCAGCCCCTCAACTGGCGCGCCCTGACGCCTGTGCCACCGTGGCTTGCAGCGCCGCGAGGGAGGCGCGTTCAATCCAATACCGTTCGGGCTGAGCCTGTCGAAGCCTTGCGCGGCGCTTCGACAGGCTCAGCGTGAACGGTTTTGTGTTTTCGACAGCAACTGGTATCAGGGGAGCTACGCCGGCAGAAAACCTTCAACCGAGAGGTAGCGCTCGCCCGTGTCGTAGTTGAATCCCAGCACCTTCGCGCCAGCCGGCAGCTCGGGCAGCTTTTGTGCGATGGCTGCCAGTGTGGCGCCCGAAGAGATGCCCACCAGCAGGCCTTCTTCGCGGGCGCTGCGGCGGGCGTATTCGCGCGCCGGCTCGGCATCCACCTGGATCACGCCGTCGAGGATGCTGGTGTCCAGGTTCTTGGGGATAAAACCTGCGCCGATCCCCTGGATGGGGTGGGGTGACGGTGCGCCGCCCGAGATCACGGGAGACGCCGTGGGCTCCACCGCAAACACCTTGAGGTTTGGAAATTTGGCCTTCAGCACCCGCGCCACGCCGGTGATGTGGCCGCCCGTGCCCACGCCGGTGATGAGTACATCGATGCCATCGGGAAAGTCCGCCAGGATCTCCTGCGCCGTGGTGCGCACATGCACGTCGATGTTGGCCGGGTTCTCAAACTGCTGCGGAACCCACGAGCCCGGCGTCTGGGCCTGCAGTTCCTGCGCGCGGGCAATCGCGCCTTTCATGCCCTTTTCACGGGGCGTCAGGTCGAACTGCGCACCGTAGGCCAGCATCAGGCGGCGGCGCTCGATGCTCATGCTGTCGGGCATCACGAGGATGAGCTTGTAGCCCTTGACGGCCGCCACCAGCGCCAGGCCGATGCCGGTGTTGCCCGAGGTGGGCTCGATGATCGTGCCGCCGGGCTGCAGCGCACCGGACTTTTCGGCGTCTTCCACCATCGACAGTGCGATACGGTCCTTGATCGAACCGCCGGGGTTGCTGCGCTCGGACTTCACCCACACGTTGGCCGTGGAGCCAAACAGGCGGTTGATGCGCACATGGGGCGTGTTGCCGATGGTTTGCAGAATGTTGTCAGCTTTCATGGCGTCTCCTGGAGGTGAAGAGGGGGAAGGGAAAGGGTGACGCGCATTCTGAACCAGTTGTGCCGCGTCACCGCCCGCATGGGCATGTTCGGCTGTGGCGCCGACCGCCGACCGCCGAACCCGCTCAGGCGGAGCCTTCGTTCGGCTTGGGCGTGATCTCCACCAGCATCGCACCCTCCACGGGCGTGATCTCCACTCGCACCGGCAGGCCCAGCGCAATGGTCTGCGCATTGGTGGCCGTGTGCTGCGTCACCTCGCTGCAGGTGTAGCGCGCGGCGCGCCCGCTGCGCCACGCCGCCAGGGCCAGCGGCAGCATCCACTGGTCAGCCAGATGCGGGCCCAGCGCGCCGCTGCTGCGCTGGTAGGCACGCACCTCGTCCACCAGCCGCCGCGCGACTTGCTCGGCCGACAGGCTGCGTTCGCCCAGCTGACAGAACACCTCGGTCACGTGTTCATATTCCAGCGTGGCGATCAGCGCGTTGCCGGGGCCCTCGTTCTGGCGCGTTGGGGGTTGGCGCAATTGGCCGGCTTGGAACGTCCAGCCCATGCGCTGGCCCAACGCCTCCAGCTCGCGCGTCGCAATGTTGCGCGCCAGGCCCGGCACCAGTGCCTCGCCCCAGGCGTTGTTCAGCAGCCCGCGTTCCATGACATCCACTGGCGCCAACGGCTGGGCCGAGGGCGTGATGCGCGCCACCAGCTCGCCGCCCCCAGCGGGGTAGAAGCCGCGCCGCTGCAATTGCAGGTCCAGCCCGACGCCCAGGCTCCGCACCAGCGGTGCAAACGCCCGCTCCAGAAAGTCAAACGGCGGCGCCATCGGGTTGTGTGTGCCGCCCGAGAGCTGCACGCGGCTTTCGCCGCCGGCCAGCATCAGCGCGGGCAGCAGGGTCTGCAGCACCAGCAGGCAGCTGCCCGCCGTTGCGATCTGAAAGCGGTAGTCGCCCGCCTGCACCGCGCCGGGGGTGAACAGCAGCGTTTGCGAGCCCAGCTCGGCGCCATCTGCGTGCCCGTCACTCACGGCCACTGCGGCCTGCACGCAGGCCAGGTGCTGTCGCATCAGCCCCGGCTTGGGCCGCCCGGCGCGGATGCGCGTGATGTGCAGCGGGCGGCCGGTGACCATGGAGAGGGCTAGGCCCGTGCGCAGGATCTGGCCGCCGCCTTCGCCGGTGGAGCCGTCGAGGGTGACGGGGGATACAGCGAGCTCCGTCATGGCGACGCCTCCGCTGCCGCACTCTCGGCGCGGTGGTCGTATCGCAACACGGTGTCGTGCAGCAGTGCATCCAGCGCGGCGTGTCCGGGCACGGGCAGCGGCTGCACGGGTTCGGCCGCATTGCGCGCCAGCTCGGCCTCGATGAACGCGTGGATGCCGGGCCAGCGCGGGCTGGTGGCGGCCTCGCCGGCGCGCATCTTCACCTCCAGCAGGGCGTTGACCTCCGCGACCAGCGCAGCATCGGCCACCGGGTCCAGCGTGTGCTGGGCCAGCTCGGCAAAGCGCATGGGCGGCACGCCGGGGCGTGTGCGAATCCAGCGCGCAGCCAGCAGCGGGCGCAGCACGTACAGGTACTTCTTGTAGCGCACCTCGTCGGCCTGCAAGTACTCGCGGAAGTTCTTCTTGGCCATGGAGCTGTAGTGGTGCCATCCCTTGGCGTTGGAGAAAACGTTCTCTGCCAGCGCGCGGAACTGCGCCATGGTGGCCGCCTCTTCGCGGTAGACGATGGGCGAGCGCAGCCACTCCAGCAGCGTGGGGTTGGACTCGCGCAGCAGCCCGAGCGCCTTGCGCAGGTCCCAGCCGTTGATGTCC
>SDXZ01000022.1 GCA_004210805.1 Acidovorax sp. | reverse complement strand
CACGGCCGCCAAAATTTTGACCATGCACGCCTTGGATGGCGGCTTGGGCTTCTGCGTCGCTGCCCATTTCCACAAAGCCAAAACCCTTGGAGCGCCCTGTGTCGCGTTCCATCATGACCTTGGCACTGGTCACGGAGCCAAATTGGCCAAAGGCTTGTTCCAGATCGCTGTCGCGCACCGAGTACGGCAGGTTGCCGACGTACAGTTTGTTGCCCATCGAGGGACTCCTCAAAAACACATGGATAAAGCGATGGAGTCCCGAAAACGCAGCCAGCTAATCTCAATGACGCTCTCAGCGTGAAACTGACGGATCACCGCAAACTTTGGAAGCGAGGGCAAGCCCCGCAACCCACTATGCTCCACACTTTCGTTGAAAAAGCAAGCGCCATTGCGCGGTGTGGTGGGGATACCGCGCGGACATGAAAAAAGGAGCCCAGGGGCTCCTTGTTTTGCCTTGGGGCAGACCTGAAGGTCTGCCGGTGAGGTCTTGTGCTTAGTAGCTGCTACGGCCACCGCCGTAGCCGCCGCCACCACCGCTGCCGCCGCCGAAGCCGCCGCTACGTGGAGCGCGTGGCTCCATTGGACGGGCTTCGTTGACAACGAGGTCACGGCCGCCAAAATTTTGACCATGCACGCCTTGGATGGCGGCTTGGGCTTCTGCGTCGCTGCCCATTTCCACAAAGCCGAAGCCCTTGGAACGGCCGGTGTCGCGCTCCATCATGACCTTGGCGCTGCCCACGGAGCCAAATTGGCCGAAGGTTTGTTCCAGATCTTGGTCACGGAAAGAATAGGGCAGGTTGCCCACGTAAAGTTTGTTGCCCATGAAGGACTCCTGAAAAAACATGAAAACGCGATGGAGCCCGACGCAATCAACAAACCTGTGACGACTTCAAAGACGCGAAACTGACCATTCACCGCTAAGCTAACTGCTCTCCTGCAAGCAGAAAAGCGAAGTCATTATCAGTCACTTTGCTGAGCCGTGGGGCTTTATTTGCGATTCGTTTTGCCCAAACGTAACAAAGTGCTGTTGCCTACAGGGACATTCGCGTTAATTTGCGGGGAAACCCCTAGGCCAAAGCGGGACTGGGGACCGCCGGTGCCCATCGCAAGGCAAATCCACGGTCAATAGCGGGCATCGGATAAAATCCGCCAGTCTTTGGGGAGTAGCCCGCCCGGTGCGCAACGCACCGGGGGCATGCGTCAACAAACTTGGGTTCGGTGAACCTATGGTGCATGCGGTTCTTGAGCTGGGCGAGACCATTGACTGCATGCCGATCCAATTGGCCGGAGTCGGGGTGCAGTCAATGCGTTTCGAAAACATCCGGCCGGACAGGACCCCCACATGGAACCGTTTTTCATCTCTACCGCCATCGTCGCGCTCGCCGAAATGGGCGACAAGACGCAGCTTCTGGCGCTGGTACTGGCCGCTCGCTTTCGAAAACCCTGGCCCATCGTGCTTGGCATCCTGGTAGCCACGCTGGTCAACCACGGCCTGGCGGGTGCCCTGGGCGCGTGGGTGACCAGCTTTGTGGGCCCCCAGGTGCTGCGCTGGATACTCGGGGCGTCGTTCATCGCGATGGCCGTGTGGATGCTGATCCCCGACAAGCTCGATGAAGGCGAAGCCGATGGCTCGCCGCGCTGGGGGGTGTTCGGCACCACGCTGGTCGCGTTCTTTCTGGCCGAGATGGGCGACAAGACGCAGATCGCCACCGTCATGCTGGCCGCACAGTACAACGCCTACCTGTGGGTGGTGGCCGGCACCACGCTCGGGATGATGATCGCCAACGCGCCGGTGGTCTGGCTGGGCGAGCGCATCACGCGCCGGGTGCCGATCCGGGCAGTGCACGTGGTGTCTGCTGTCATCTTCCTGGTGCTGGGGCTGCTCGCAATCTTCACCGCGATCGGCTGACCCGCGCGAAATAGGGGAGCCATCCGCAGGTGCTTTTGGTATATTTGCCGAACGCGCCGATTTGCCACAGCTTGCGGGCGCTTTATAAATTCTGCTAAAGACCCGTCCGACGTATGTGCCCGGCCTCGTTTTTAGCGACGCCGGGTATTTTTTTGCCCTGGGGGCGGTCTCCAGGCAAAAGCGGCTTCCTTGCGGAGCAGCGGCGCGTGCAAGCGGTGGAACATGGGGGCTCACCAGTTCTAACTATGTCGTTCATCGCAACACCTCAGACCCTGCACTTCCCGGATGCGCTGCCGCTGCAAAGCGGCTCGACCGTCCGCAACTACGACTTGGCGTACGAGACCTACGGCACGCTCAATGCCGACCGGTCCAACGCCGTGCTCGTGTGCCACGCCCTCAACGCGTCGCACCACGTGGCAGGCGTCTATGCGGGGCAGGACAAGAGCGAAGGCTGGTGGGACAACATGATCGGCCCGGGCAAACCGGTCGACACCGACCGTTTCTTCGTCATCGGCGTGAACAACCTGGGCTCGTGTTTCGGCTCCACCGGCCCCATGCACACGCACCCCGACACCGGCGAGGTCTACGGCGCGGACTTCCCGGTGGTGACGGTGGAAGACTGGGTCAACGCCCAGGCCCGTTTGCTCGACCGCCTGGGTATCCAGCAGCTGGCCGCCGTATTGGGTGGCAGCCTGGGTGGCATGCAGGCCCTGTCGTGGACGCTGCAATACCCCGACCGTGTCCGCCACGCCGTGGTAGTGGCCAGCGCGCCCAACCTCACGGCCGAGAACATCGCCTTCAACGAAGTGGCCCGCCGCGCCATCGTGACCGATCCAGACTTCCACGGCGGCCACTTCTACCGCCACGGCGTGATCCCCAAGCGCGGGCTGCGCATCGCCCGCATGATTGGCCACATCACGTACCTCAGCGACGACGTGATGAACGAGAAGTTCGGCCGGCAGCTGCGAGAAGGCCTGGAGCTGAAATACAGCACCCAGGACATCGAATTCCAGATCGAAAGCTATCTGCGCTACCAGGGCGACAAGTTCAGCGACTACTTCGATGCCAATACCTATCTGCTGATCACCCGTGCGCTCGACTACTTCGACCCGGCACGCGCGCACGCCGGCAATCTGACCCGGGCGCTGGCGCGGGCCACGGCGCGGTTCCTGCTGGTGAGCTTCACCACCGACTGGCGCTTTTCGCCCAAGCGCAGCCGCGAGATCGTCAAGGCCCTGCTCGACAACCGCCGCAGCGTGAGCTACGCAGAGATTGACGCGCCCCATGGGCACGACGCGTTTTTGCTCGACGACGCGCGCTACATGGGCTTGATGCGCTCTTACTTCGATAGCATTGCCAAGGAGGTGCGGCCATGACCGACAAAGCCGCCATGGAGGCGCTGGCCCGCTTGGTGCCGCGGGGCTCGCGGGTGCTCGACCTGGGCTGCGGCAACGGCGCCATGCTCGACTACCTGCAGCGCGAGCGTGGCTGCAGCGGCTACGGTGTGGAGATTGCCGATGCCAACGTGCTCGCCTGCGTGCAGCGCGGCGTGCAGGTGCTGCAGCTCAACCTCGACGAGGGGTTGGCGATGTTCGACGACAACTCGTTTGACGTGGTGCTGCAGATCGACACGCTGCAGCACCTGCGCAATGCCGAGGTAATGTTGCGCGAGACGGCCCGTGTGGGCCGCACCGGCGTCGTGGCCTTCCCCAACTTTGCGCACTGGCCCAACCGCCTGTCCATCCTGCGTGGGCGCATGCCCGTCACGCGGCGCCTGCCCTACCAGTGGTACGACACGCCCAACATCCGCGTGGGCACCTACAAGGACTTCGAGGTGCTGGCCACCAAGAATAGCCTGCGCATTCTGGACTCCTTCGGGCTGCAGGACGGGCAGGAGGTGCGCTGGCTGCCCAACGCGCGCGCGGGCACGGCGGTGTTCCACTTCGAACACGCCTAGGCTTCCTCGCGACACGCCGCTGTCAAGCGCATCGGCTAAGGTGCGGGCTCTGTTTGTAGGAGACCCGCATGAACCGCATCTCGCTGCGCGCCGTGGCCGCAACCGCCCTGCTCGCCACCTGGGCCCTGGGCGCCGCCGCGCAGGCCTGGCCGCCCACACCCACCGTCATCGCCCACCGCGGCGCCTCGGCCCTGCGGCCCGAGCACACGCTGGCTGCGTACCAGAAGGCGATTGACGACGGCGCCGACATCATCGAGCCCGATCTTGTGATCACCAAGGATGGCGTGCTGGTGGCGCGCCATGAAAACGCCATTGCCATCCTGGGCCCTGATGGATCCGTGAAAGAGGCGACCACCGACGTGGTCGACCGCCCCGAGTTCGCCGGGCGCAAGGCCACCAAGACCATCGACGGCCAGGCCATCACCGGATGGTTCACCGAGGACTTCACGCTGGCCGAGTT
Source organism: Acidovorax sp. (assembly GCA_004210805.1). Classification (GTDB taxonomy): domain Bacteria; phylum Pseudomonadota; class Gammaproteobacteria; order Burkholderiales; family Burkholderiaceae_C; genus Acidovorax. The sequence goes on along the minus strand of SDXZ01000022.1, from coordinate 25,475 downwards.
GAAAACCCTGCGCGCGCGCGAACGCATCCCCGCGCAACGCCCGGCCAACGTGGCCTACAACGGGCAGTTCGAGATCCCCACCCTGCAAGAGGTGATCGACCTGGCCAAGGCACAAAGCGCCAAGACGGGCCGCGTGATCGGCATCTACCCCGAGACCAAACACCCCACCTACTTCCAGTCCATCGGTCAACCGCTGGAGGCGCCGCTGCTCGCGGTGCTGGAGAAAAGCGGCTGGAACCACAAGGACGCACCGGTGTTCGTGCAGTCGTTCGAAGTGGCCAACCTGCAAGCGATCCGCAAGCAAAGCAGCGTGCGCCTAGTGCAGCTGGTGGCCCCCTCGGGCCGGCCGTACGACTTCGTGGCGCAAGGCGCGGCCAACACGCGCAGCTATGCCGACCTGATCACGCCCGAGGGCCTGCAGCAGGTAGCGGCTTACGCCAACGCGATCGGCCCGTTCAAGACTCTGGTGGTGCCGGTCAAGGACGGTGTGCCGGGTGAACCCACGGGCCTGGTGGCGCGTGCGCGCGCCGCCGGCCTGGGCGTGCACATCTGGACCTTGCGGCCCGAAAACGCGTTCTTGCCCGCGGGCCTGAAGAAAGCCCCTGCAAGCGATGGCACGCAGCGCGGCGACAGCGTGGCCGAGATCACGGCCTACCTGCGCGCCGGCATTGATGGCTTCTTCACCGACGACCCGGCCGTGGGCCGTGCCGCGGTGCGGGCTTTCACGGCGCCCCAGAAGTAGCAGAAGTAGCCGCCAGTCCGGCGGGCCGAGCGCCGCCGCGGGGCACAGCCCGCTGCGCCTGCCGCGTGCCCAGCTGCCGCGCGCGGTTCACCCACTCTGCCAGCCGCTCCTTGCTGGCCGAGCGCACGGGCCCAAAGCTGTGCACGCGCACCGGCCGGATGCCGCAGAACTCCAAAATGGCCTTCTTCATCTGGTGGTGGCCCGGCATGCGCGTAACCCAGCGGAAGTACCACGCCGGCGAGTCCATGGTCACCAGCAACTCGGCCGAACGGCCCGCCAGCAACTTGTCCCACAGGGACGAACCCTGGCGGTACTTGAAGGCGTAGCCCGGCAGGAACACGCGGTCGATAAAACCCTTGAGCAGCGCCGGCATGGCGCCCCACCAGATCGGATACACCCACACCAGGTGGCTGGCCCAGGCGATGTCGCCCTGCGCGGCCAGCAGGTCGGGCTCCAGCGGCTGGGCTGCGCCGTAGCCTGCGAACAGCGGGTCGAACACGAGCCGCCCCACGTCCAGAAACCGCACCTCGGCGCCGGCCTCTCGCGCGCCGTCGGCATAGGCGTGGGCCATGCCGGCGCACAGGCTGTTGAGGGCCGGGTGGCCCAGGATGACCAGAATGCATTGCGCTGCCACAAAACCTCCATCGCCTGCTCGGCGTTTGTTGTTGATGGAGGCAGGGTCACCTTGACCCTCGGGGCAGAGTCAAGCGGCGCGATCAAACCCTGGCGAGAAAGCGGGGGTTTTGGGTCTGCATCTGCGGGGCCCGCGGGGGTGATGTGGCAGGTGCTGCACAGGCCTGCGCGCTCGCGTTGGCGGACGTGGCCTGGGCGCCGTCGCAGCTGCGCAGCTCGACCTCCAGCAGTGCGAGTTCGGCGTCCAGCGCCGCCAGGCGGGCGCGCTCGTGGGCTACGGCAGCGCGGCGGTTGGCGACGAGCTGGGCCACATCCTCCCAACCTTCGGGGGAATCGAGCGAGGGCAAGCCGGTGAGCTGCGAGAGCCGAAACCCCAGCGCCTGCGCACGCCGGATGAGCAACACGCGCGCCACATCGGCCTCGCCATAGTCGCGGTAGCTGCCCGCGCGGGCCACCGTGCCCAGCAGGCCCCGCGCCTCGTACAGGCGGATGGCCTTGGGCGTGGTGTTGGTGCGGTGGGCGAGTTCTCCGATGCGCATAGGTGGTCCTCAGCAGGCGTCACATTAGATTGCTATAAAATTAATAGCTGTAAGCGCTTATATATCAAGCGCTGGAGGCCATTTTGGCTCATATTCTGGGCGCCGCAGGTGCTGTGGACCCTGACGGGCGCGATAAGCTGCCGCCTGTCTTTTCACGCCGTTGCCCCCGCCATGCCCCAGTTTGCCGCCAACCTGACGCTGATGTACACCGAGCTGCCCTTTCTGGAGCGCTTTGGCGCCGCTGCACAGGACGGATTCACGGCGGTGGAGTTCCAGTTTCCCTACGCGTTTGCGGCGGCGGACATCGCGGCGCGGCTGCGCGGCCACGGGCTACAACTCGTGCTCTTCAACGCCCCGGCCGGTGGCACCGACCTGGCCGGCATGGCCGCAGCATGGGACCACAACGCGCGTGGCACGGCCGCGCTGCCGGGGCGCGAGGCCGAGTTTCGCGCGGGGGTGCATGAGGCGCTGCGGTATGCCGAAGCGCTCGATTGCCCGCGCATCCACGTGCTCTCCGGCATCGTGCCGGCCGGCATGGAGCGCGAATCGCTCAAGGACCTGTGCGCAGGCAACCTGCGCTGGGCCGCCGACGAGGCGGCACGTGCAGGGCGCGAGATTTTGATCGAGCCCATCAACCTGCGCGACGTGCCGCGCTACTTCCTCAACCGGCAGGACCACGCCCACGAGCTGCTCGACGCCGTGCAGGCCACCAACCTCAAGGTGCAGATGGACCTGTACCACTGCCAGATCGTGGAAGGCGACGTGGCCACCAAGCTGCAGCGCTACCTGCCCACCGGCCGCGTCGCGCATATCCAGGTCGCTGGCGTGCCGGGCCGCCACGAGCCCGACACCGGCGAACTGAACTACCCCTACCTTTTTGACACCCTCGACGCCCTGGGCTACCGCGGCTGGGTGGGCTGCGAGTACCGGCCGGCGGCCAGTACCTCGGGCGGCCTGGGCTGGCGCGGCCGGGCGCTGGCGGCATCTGCGGCCCGCGCCGGCCTTGCCGCGCAGGAGCCGAGCGGCGTGCCAGTCCGCGCAGCCCCGGTGCGCTGAAGCCGCGCAGCGGGTGCCTGCGCACCTGCGGATGGCCGATGCAGATCAACGGAGGCCGATGGCGTGGAATGCGATGGTTAATCAGTATTTCTCGCGGGCGGAACCTTCGTTTATGCTGGTCCGATTCCCCACCCATCCGCCCGGCGTTCCCACACCGATGCATCACTCCCCCGGAATCCAGCCCCTGCTGCGCTGCACGCGCCCGCCACCCGGGCACCGGCGGCCGGCCCGCGGTGCACGCCCCCGCTGGCGGCACCCCGCTGGACAGCGCGGGGTGATGAACCCCCTCTGACGCGCCATGACCGCCCACGTCCCCACCATGCTGGCGATGATCATCGTCAGCTCGCTCATGATGGCGGCGTCGATGGCTGTGGTGGGCGGGCGCAGCCGGCGCGACGGGCTGGGTCGATGGGCCGGTGCGCTCCTGGTCAATGCCGTCGGGCACATGCTGGTCATGCTGCGCGGCGTGGTGCCGGATGTGCTGTCGGTGGTGGTGGGCAACCTGCTGCTGTCCTGCGTTTTCGTGGGCATGATCGGCGCCATCTACCAGTTCCAGGGCCGCGCCGTGCGCTGGCCGCTGCTGCTGACCCCGCCCGTGCTCGTCACGGGTTTTGTCATGGCGTTCATGGACAACTTCCCGGCGCGTGCCAGTTTTGTGGGCCTGGTCATCGGCCTGCAGGCCGTGTGGGCGCTGGCCGCGGCGCTGGAGCGCCGCCACGCCACCGTGGGGCGCGGGCAGTGGCTGCTGGTGGCAGGGCTGGGGCTTGAGGCCGTGGTGCTGGGCGGCCGTGCGCTGCTGGTGCTGGCGCTGAACCCCGCTGACGGCGCCGCCAGCATCCTGCAATCGAGCACGCTGCAGACGCTCACCTTCATGGGCACCTTCTCGGTGGTGCTCGTCAGCTCGGTGGGCTTTGTCTTCATGTCGCGCGACCGCGCCGATGAGAACAACCGCGTCATGGCGGCGATCGACTCGCTCACCGGCGTGGCCAACCGGCGCTCGCTGATCGCGGCGCTCGACCGCGATGTCTCGCGCGCGGTGCGCACCCGTGAATCCATCGCGCTGATGATGGTGGACATCGACCACTTCAAGCACGTGAACGACCGCTACGGCCACCCCGCGGGCGACCAGGTGCTGTGCAACGTGGTCGACGTGCTGCGCCGGCGCGTGCGCGCGCAGGACCTCGTGGGGCGCTATGGCGGCGAGGAGTTCATGGTGGTGCTGCCCGACACCACGCTGGCGGGCGCCGAGCAGCTGGCGCGCGCCCTGTGCCAGGCGGTGGAGGAATCCCGCTGCCGCGTCGCGGCGCCCGGCGCTGCCGATGCCGACAGCGGCGTGAGCATTGCCGTCACCGTGAGCATTGGTGTCTTTGGCGGACGCCTGGAGCCCGGCGACAGCTGGGACATGCTGATCGCCGCTGCCGACCGCGCGGCCTACCAGGCCAAGGGCAATGGCCGCAACCGGGTCGAGGTGGCCACCACGCTGCGCCGCCCGGTGTCGCAGGTCGCCGCACGCGACAACCCCGAGACCCATCCCACGTCGCAATACTGAGCGCTACTGAGCGCCGCCGCCGCGGCGCGCTGGGCTTTTCCCTGACGTGCGTGGGGCCGGTCGTTGTGTTGGAATGGCGGTTTGGGTCCACGAGACCCACCCCACCGATTTAGGAGAGCCGCTTATGAACGCCCGCGTCCCCACCCAAGCCCTGCAACCCGCCCTGGCCCTTGAAAGGGTCAGCCAGGCGTGGGACAACGACATCGTTCGCCAGCTCACCGACTACATCGCCATCCCCGCCAAGTCGCCCATGTTCTCGCCCGACTGGGCCGAGCAGGGCCTGCTCGACACCGTGGTGCGCAACGCCGCCGCGTGGGTCGAGGCGCAGAAGGTCGCAGGCCTCACGCTCGAGATCGTGCGCCTGGAAGGCCGCACCCCCGTGCTGTTCTTCGAGATCGAATCGACCCAGGCCGGCTCCACCGACACCGTGCTCATGTACGGCCACCTCGACAAGCAACCCGAGTTCAGCGGCTGGCGCAACGACCTGGGCCCCTGGACGCCCAAGTACGAGGACGGCAAGCTCTATGGCCGCGGCGGCGCCGACGATGGCTACGCGGTCTACGCCAGCATCGCCGCCGTGCAGGAATTGAAACGCCAGAACGTGCCGCATCCGCGCATCGTCGGCCTGATCGAGACCTGCGAGGAAAGCGGCTCGCGCGACCTGCTGCCCTACATCGATGCCTTGAAGCCCCGCATGGGCAACGTGGCGCTGGTGGTGTGCCTGGATTCGGGTGCGGGCAACTACGACCAGCTGTGGCTGACCACCAGCCTGCGCGGCATGGCCACCGGCACGCTCAAGGTCGAGATCCTGACCGAAGGCATCCACTCCGGCGATGCCTCGGGCCTGGTGCCCTCGTCGTTCCGCATCATGCGGCAGGTGCTGGACCGCCTCGAAGACAGCGCCACGGGCCGCCTGCTGCCCCAGAGCTTCCACTGCGAAGTGCCCGCCGACCGCATTGCCCAGGCCCGTGCCACGGCCGCCATCCTGGGCGAAGAGGTGTACAAGCGCTTCCCCTGGGCACATTACGACTGCGGCGGCGCCACCGCCTTCGCCCTGCCCACCACCACCGACCCGCTGCAGGCATTGCTCAAGCGCACCTGGGAGCCCACGCTCAGCGTCACCGGGGCCGAAGGCTTCCCCGCGCTGCAGGATGCCGGCAACGTGCTGCGCCCCTACACCGCGTTCAAGCTCAGCCTGCGCCTGCCGCCCCTGGTCGACGCGGCCCAGGCCGTGCAGGAGCTCAAGGCACTGCTCGAAGACAACGCGCCCTACCAGGCCAAGGTCACCTTCCAGGGCACAAGCGGCGCCACCGGCTGGAACGCGCCCAGCACCACACCATGGTTCGAAAACGCGCTCAACGCAGCATCGCAGGCCCACTTTGGCGCCTCCTGCGGCTACATCGGCCAGGGCGGCACCATCCCGCTCATGAACATGCTCAGCGAAGGCTTCCCCACCGCGCAGATGATGGTCTGCGGCGTGCTCGGCCCCAAGAGCAACGCCCATGGCCCCAACGAGTTTTTGCATGTGCCGTATGCGAAGAAGCTCACGGCGGCGGTGGCGCAGGTGATTGCTGCCTTGCCAGTGACCACGGCCTGAAGCGCCGCGCTTTCCCCTGTCTGCCGGACCGCTGGTGCGCTTCGGCGAGGGGGTGGCGCCCGCGCTGTGGACGGCTGGCGGCCCACTGCCGGCATTGCCCCGTGCGCATGCCACCCCCCACTCCCTTGTTGACTGCGTTTTTCTTTTTTCCAAATCCCATGTCCGAACTCGCCGTCTCGACCCTGCGCACCTTCACCGCCGCCGATGGCGAGAACCTCGCCATCCACGACTGGGCCCTGGCCCCTGGTGAACCGGTGCGCGCCACAGTGCTGCTGGTGCACGGTCTGGGCGAGCACGTGGGCCGCTACGACGCCGTGGCGCGCCGCTTGAACGACTGGGGTTTTGCGGTGCGCGGCTATGACCAGTACGGCCACGGCGAGTCGGCCGGGCCGCGCGGTGGGCTCACCTCGGATGCGCGGCTTCTGGATGACCTGGCCGACATGGTGGACGCCACCCGCGCCCGCATGCCCGCGGGCCAGCCGCTGGTGCTGCTCGGCCACAGCATGGGCGGCCTGGTCGCCTCGCGATTTGTGGCGCTCCAGCTGCGGCCCGTGGATGCGCTGGTGTTGTCCTCTCCCGCGCTCGACCCCGGCCTGAACGCGGTGCAAAAACTGCTGCTGGCCACGCTGCCGCGCATCGCGCCCGACCTGCGCGTGGGCAATGGGCTGGACGCACAGTACCTGTCGCACGACCCGGCCGTGGTCGCGGCCTACCTGGCCGACCCGCTGTGCCACGACCGCATCAGCGCGCGCCTGGCCCGCTTTATCGCCACCGGCGGCCCCGCCACCGTAGCCCGCGCCGCACACTGGACCGTGCCCACGCTGCTGCTGTGGGCCGGCAGCGACAAGCTGGTCAACCCCGCCGGCAGCCGCGCCTTTGCCAGCGCAGCGCCCAAGGGCGTGGTGCAGTCGCACTGCGTCGAACCCTTGTTCCACGAGCTCTTCAACGAAAGCCCCGAACTGGCCGACCCGGTGTTCGAGCGGCTGCACCACTGGCTGGTGCAGCGTTTCCCTGCGGCGGCGTAGGGCGGGGCAGCCGTCCCTAGGGTGTCGCGCTGCGGTTTTGCCTGTGCCAGGCCACGGTGCCATACAGACCTGCGGCATAGATACACACCATGACTGCTGCGGTGACCAAGCCTCCGCTGAGGCAGGCATCCAGGCTGTCGGCGACATCGGCCAAGGCCACGCCGTCTTCGTCCTGCAGCAGCAGGTCGCGCCACACCCAGAGCGCTTTGGCCACCACGAAATAGGCCAGCATCAATCCGGCCGCCACCTGGCTGCGCCAATGGATGCCCGCCGTCAGGCCCGCAGGGATCAGCACATCGAGCAGCATGGGCCACGTGAAGGGCACACCATTCGTGCCCATCGCAGCGCCCGCAGTGACAGCACTGTTGAGTACCGTGGTCAGCAGCCCTGTGGCTGAGGCAGCATGAATGCAGCGCTGCGCCCTTCGCAAGGTCGGTGACGCTGGCTCTTACTCTTGCTCTCGTGTCGGTAGGCAGGAAGTTGCCTGCGCAGGCAGTTCAAAACCACCCGTTGTCATGGAGCATGACCTTCTTGTAGTAGTCGCGGTTGGCCATCACGCCGAACAGCCCCGCCCAGGCGCCGCCGTAGTGCATGCTGCTCAGGATGTGCCCAAACCCGGCCAGCGAGATGATCAGCTCCAGCAGCACGATGCCTGCAATCGCCAATCCCCAATAGGTCAGCCCGCGCTTCCACATGCCCTTGGCCATGTAGTAGAACGGGCCGAAGAGGGCCGCCAGAAAGTTGAACGTACAGGTCATCCGCTCGCCAAAGCTCAGCTCCTTGAGCTGGGGCAGCTTCAAGCCGCCTGCGCGTTCGATCAGCGCAAAGCGCTTTTTCCAGGTCTCCGACAGCTCGGCGCTTTCGACGGTGGTGGCTTGGGCGGCCGAGATGGCAGGGTGCGGACTGGCGTGTTCGGTGTGGTGTTGGCTCATGAAGTGACTCCCTCTCTTTGTTGCGTCGCGATGCTCGCCTGGCCCGCCCTGGAGGGGCGCGGCGGCACGCGATGCTAAGAGCACCCTCTCGGCGGGGGGTGTGAGAACTTCTCTGGGCTGTGAGCAAGGGTAACGAGACCTGCATCCAGCCCCCTGAAGCTCTGATTTGCACGGAAATGTGCTGCAGCGCTTGTCAATAAAGCGCTGATAGCTATTATTTTTGCAGCAAACCGCCCAGCATCCCGAAGAGGTCGTTGGCATTGCCAAACCCCGCCTGCGGCGCCTGGCCCTGGGGGCTCAGCTGGTCCACCAGACTGGGGAGCACCTGGGCGAGCTGCCCTGCTGCCGCGCCGGAGCCCACACCCAGCTGCGCCGCGATCTGCGACAGCGGACCGCTGCCCAGCACCTCGGAGAGCTGCTCACCCGAGATCGCCTGGTTGGGCCCCGAGCCGAGCCACGAGGCGATCACGTTGCCCAGCCCGGCCTGCTGGAACTTGGCCATCAGCCCCGGCAATCCGCCCACGGGGCCGTCGTTGCTGATGAGGGACATCACCGCCTGGATGAGCTGCGGGTTCTGTGCGGCCAGGCTCAGCAGGCCACCCAGGCCACCGGCCGCACCGCCCGGTCCAGACGCGTGTGTGCCGCCTTGCGAGGCGTTGTTGATGACGGCACCGAGAACGGAATCGAGCAAACCCATGGTGATCTCCTGCGGAAACGAGCGGAAAAGTAAACAAGACGCCGCTGGCGGCGCGGGGCCGGTACGCTGCGGTTGCGGTCCCGGAACCCAGGATGGTACGCAGCAGGCCTGGGGCCCACGGTGAACAATGGTCAACTGCCAGTACGGGAATCCGGCGCGCCGACCACCGATGCCTGACCCAGCAAGGACATCCGCCAACTGGCTCCTCTTTTGAAAAGCCCTGGCTGATCGCTGTACCCGGCCTCCCCGCCGCCCGCACCGCGGCGCCCGAGCGGCGCCCTGCTCAGCGCACCCGCCGGCAGGGGCGGTTACCGGCTGGCAGCGCGCCGCCGCTGCGCTGCCAGCCACAGCAGTGCCAGGCCCGTGAGCACAATAGGCACCAGCGATCCCGCATTGAGCAGTGTCCAGCCCTGGGTCGTGACCAGCACCCCGGACGAGAACGAGCTCAACGCCAACGTGGCAAAGACACAGAAATTAATGGCCGCCTGGGCGCGGTCCTTCTCCTCGGGCCGGTAGGCCGTCATCGACAGCGTGGTCGCGCCGGTGAACAGAAAATTCCAGCCCACGCCCAGCAAGAACAGGGCGACGCCGAAGTGGTGCAGCTCGATGCCCGTCAGTGCCACGGCCACGCACGCGAAGTTCAGCAGCACGCCGGTGCCCATCACCGGCAGCACACCAAAGCGCTTGATGAGGTGCCCGGCGACAAAACCCGGCGCGAACATGCCGATCACATGCCATTCCAGCACCAGCGCCGAGGCGTCGAAATCGAAGCCGCACACCTGCATCGCCAGCGGCGTGGCGGCCATCAGCAGGTTCATCACGCCATAGCCCAGCGCTGCACCCAGGATGGCCACGGCAAACGCAGGCTGGCGCATCAGCTCGGCCAGCGAGCGGCCCTGCGTGGGCAGCCCAGCAGCGTTGAGTACGACGGACTGCGCCTCGAAACGGATGGCGGCCATGCACACCATGGACAGCAATGCCACACCCATGAGCGCGACATACGCCCCTGCAAAAGGCACGGGAAACCACATGCGCGTGGCGCTCGCCAGGTTCGGCCCCGCCACCGCGCCCAGCAGGCCGCCCGCCAGCACCAGCGACACGGCCTTCTCGCGGTAGTCCTTGGTGGTCAGCTCGGCCGCGGCGAATCGATACAGCCCGCCGTTGGCGCTGTAGTAGCCCGCAACCACCGTGGCGGCGCACAACAGCCAGAAGCTGGCACTGAATGCGGCCCAGGCGCACAGGCCGCACGACACGATCGCCACCGCCAGCCCGATCTGGAACGACACCTGCCGCCCCCAGCGCCTCTGGGTGCGCGCCACCAGCGGGGTGGACAGCGCGCCGCCCACCACATAGCCCATCACCGGCAACGTGGCCATCCAGCCGAAGGGCGCGAGCTGCAAACCCACCAGGCCGTTGATGGCGATGAAGACGACGTTGTTGGTGAGGAAAAGGCCCTGGCACAGGGCCAGCAGCCACAAATTCTTGTTCACGGTGAAGCGGGCGTTGGGGTGGTGGAGGCCGGTGGTGGGGCGCAGGTTCCTAGGTCAAAGCCCTGCTGCGGGGCTGCGGCATTGTGCACTTCGGTTGATGAAGATCAGCCGGCGATCACGGTGGCGTGGGTATGGTGCTGCAGTGCTTGGGCGCCCACCGGGGCCCGCGTTTTTTTGAACCGATGTGATGGAACCCCTGAACCCCACAGAGGCCGCAGCGCCCGCGGCCGCGCCATGCCTTGAACTGGTTTGCCCCGCTGGCAGCCTGCCCGCGCTCAAGGCCGCGGTGGACCATGGCGCCAGCTGTGTTTACCTGGGCCTGCGCGACGCCACCAACGCGCGCAATTTTGCGGGCCTCAACTTCGACGAGGCGGCGATGGCCAGTGGCATTGCCTACGCGCATGACCGTGGCTGCAAGGTCTTCATGGCACTCAACACCTACCCACAGGCTGCCAACCCCGGCCCGTGGCGCAGCGCGCTCGACCAGGCGGTGGACCTGGGGCTGGATGCGGTCATCCTGGCCGACCCTGGCCTCATGCAGTACGCGGTGCGGCGCCACCCGGGGCTGCGGTTGCACCTGTCGGTGCAGGGCTCGGCCACCCACTACGAGGCCATCAACTTCTACCGCGAGCAGTTCGGCATCGTGCGCGCCGTGCTGCCGCGCGTGCTGTCCATGGAGCAGGTGCGCCAGGTCATTGACCGCACGCCGGTCGAGATCGAGGTGTTTGGCTTTGGCAGCCTGTGTGTGATGGTCGAGGGCCGCTGCGCGCTGTCTTCGTATGTCACCGGCGAATCGCCCAACACCCACGGCGTGTGTTCGCCCCCGAAGGCCGTGCGCTGGGTCGAAACGCCCGCGGGCCGCGAGTCGCGGCTGAACGGCGTGCTCATCGACCGCTACGCGCCCGGCGAGAGCGCGGGCTACCCTACGCTGTGCAAGGGCCGGTTTGACGTGGGGGATGACGAGAACTACTACGCCATCGAAGAGCCCACCAGCCTCAACACGCTGGAGTTGCTGCCCCAACTGCTCAAGATGGGCGTGCGCGCCATCAAGATCGAAGGCCGCCAGCGCAGCCCCGCGTATGTGGCTCAAGTCACCCAGGTCTGGCGCGAGGCCATCGACCAGTGCCTGGCCAGCCCACACCGCTATGCGCCCAAGACCCACTGGATGGCGCGCCTGGACGCGGTGGCCGAAGGCCAGCAGCACACGCTGGGCGCCTATCACCGCCCCTGGAAGTGAAATGATCAGGCGACAACCCCCTGAGGCGCTGCGCGACCCGGCACCGCCGCCAGAGGCAGCGGCTCTTGCGGCACGTCCAAGCCTGCGCAGGCAGGCTTGGAGCCGCGGCCCTCAGCCCCTTCTCTCTACGCGCTTCGCGCCAGGGGAAGGGGGACGACGCCAGCGCACGCCAGCGAAGCGCCGCATACGCGGCTTGGCGGCCCTTGCGCGGCGTCCCTTGGCCTGGATCGCGCGAGATCGAAGGTCGGTGCGCCGCCTTGAATCCGAAATGCCCCACGAAATCCCGGAAACCGCACCATGAAACTTTCTCTGGGACCGCTGCTGTACTACTGGCCGCGCGACACCGTGTTGGCCTTCTACGAGGCCATGGCCGCCACGCCCGTCGACGTGGTGTACCTGGGCGAAACAGTCTGCTCGCGCCGCCACGAGCTGCGCCTGGCGGACTGGCTGGCGCTGGCGCGCATGCTGCGTGATGCGGGCAAACAGGCCGTGCTGTCCACGCAGGTGCTCATCGAATCAACTGCGGAGGTGGGCCTGTTGCACAAGGTCGCAGACAACGGCGAGTTCATGGTCGAGGCCAACGACATGGGCGCGGTGCATTGCGTGTCGCGCACACCCGGCGGGTCCAAGGCCTTTGTGGCCGGGCCGCAGCTCAATCTGTACAACGCGGACTCGCTGCGCTGGATGGCGCAGCTGGGTGCCACACGCTGGGTGATGCCGCTGGAGATGTCGCACGATGCGCTTTCGGCCACGCTGGCGCAGCGGCCCGAAGGGTTGGAGACAGAGGTGTTTGCCTACGGGCGCATGCCGCTGGCGTATTCGGCGCGCTGCTTCACCGCGCGCCACCGCAACCTGCCCAAGGACGACTGCCAGTTCAGCTGCCTGCAGCATCCTGACGGCCTGCCGCTGCGCACGCGCGAGGGCGAGGGTTTTCTGGTGCTCAACGGCACGCAGACGCAATCGGCGCGCGTCTACAACCTGGCCAACGAAATGTCCGCCCTGCGTGCAGCGGGGGTAGACGTGCTCCGCCTGAGCCCGCAGGCGCACGGCATGACCGAAGTGGTTGCCGCCTTTGACGAAGCCCGGCGCGATGGCGCCACCACGCCAGCGGCCATCGACTTTGTGGCGCGCATGCAGCCGCTGATGCCGGACCTCCCCTGCGACGGCTATTGGCGGGGCCGCCCGGGCCTGGAGCAGGGCGGTTGAGATGCAACGCGAGCTGACGGCGTCCCCCCAGCGGCGGCACGGCCCGGCCGCGCTTTGCTGCGCAGCTGTACCACTCAGCAATACCGCTTGCGGCTGCTCTGAGAAGCAGCGTCCACGGCGTTTCGCTGTGCAATTTGACGTCACCTGAGAGGCTGCCATGACCCCGTCTTCCCGTTCCCCATCGCCTGAATCGCGGGTGTTGCCCTCTGCGCTGGGGGCGCTGCTCTCGCGTTTGCCCGCGTACCCCGGCTCCATGCTGCTGGTGACCGCGCTCAACCTCGCGCTGGCGCGGCACCTGCCTGCCGATGTGGGGCGCCTGCTGCAGCACAAGAAGATGCGGGTGCAGGTGCGTGATGCGCGCTGGGTCTTCGACTTTGCGTGGGACGGCCAGCGCTTTGCGCCCCGCGCACCGCTGGCCGCGCCGGCGGTGGCCGACCTGACGCTCAGCGCCACGGCGCACGACTTCCTGTTGCTCGCGCAGCGCAAACAGGACCCCGACACACTGTTCTTCAGCCGCCGCCTGTCGATGGAGGGCGACACCGAACTGGGCCTGGTGGTGAAGAACGCGCTCGACGCGATCGAGGTGCCCGTGCTGGACCCGCGCCAGTGGGCGCAGCACCTGGCCCCGCGCGCGGTGCTGCGCCGCCTGCAACGGCAGGGGGTGCGAAGTGGCGCCCCAACGCACACCCCACGGGCGTGAACACCATGGCCACCCCGCCTGACAACCCCATCGTCTACTCCTGCTCGGGCTGCTCCAGCGCTGCGCAGCTCGCCAACCATGTGGCGCTGCAGCTCGACCGGCGCGGCGTGGCCGAAATGTCGTGCATTGCAGGCGTGGGCGGCGACGTGCCGCACCTGCTGAAAACCGCGCGCTCGGGCCGGCCCATCATTGCGCTCGATGGCTGCCCGCTGGTCTGCGTCAAAAGCACGCTGGCGCGCCACGGCATTGCGCCTGACCGGCACTACCAGCTGCAGCAGTACGGCGTCAAAAAACGTGCGCACGAAGACTTCGATCCGGTGCAGGCCGCACGGGTGCTGGAGCAGGTGGAGGCCGACCAGCGGACGCAGCCACTAGCGCGCCCGGCCCTGCAGCCCCAGGCCACGGAGCCCTCGCATGGCTGATGCTGCAAACCTGCGCCGCGTCATCGTTGGCATCTCGGGCGCCAGCGGCGCCGTCTACGGCGCGCGCCTGTTGCAGGTGCTGCAGGGCCAGAGCAGCATCGAAACGCACCTCGTGGTCTCTGACGCGGGCTGGCGCAACCTGCGCCACGAGCTCGACATGAACCGCCCCGCCGTGGAGGCCCTGGCGCACCGCGTGCACGATCTCCACAACGTGGGCGCGGCGATTGCCAGTGGCTCGTTCGACTGCCATGCGATGGTGGTCGCGCCCTGCTCCATGCGCACCCTGGCCGCCGTCGCACACGGCCTGGCCGACAACCTGCTCACCCGGGCGGCCGACGTGGCGCTCAAGGAGCGCCGCCGGCTCGTGCTCATGGCGCGCGAAACACCGCTGCACCTCGTCCACCTGCGCAACATGGTGACGGTGACCGAGATGGGCGCCATCGTTTGCCCGCCGCTGCCCGCCTTCTACCTGCGCCCGACCACGCTGGGCGACGTGGTCGACTACAGCGTGGCGCGGGTGCTTGACCTCATCGGCGTGGCGCACCAGATCGCGCCGCGCTGGGAGGGGCTGGATCTTGATGCTCCTTGATTGATAGCTAATAGTGCTTATGGAATAAGCGCTGGCGGCCAATTTAATTCGAAAATTGCACTGACATGGCCTACCGCGACCTGCGCGACTTCATGGCCCAGCTGGAAGCCACTGGCGACCTGCGCCGCGTGCAAGAACCCGTCTCGCCCCACCTCGAAATGACCGCGCTGAGCGACCGCGTGCTGCGCGCCGGCGGGCCCGCGCTGCTGTTCACGCAGCCCGCGGGCCACACGCTGCCGGTGCTTACCAACCTGTTCGGCACCCCCGCGCGCGTGGCCCGGGCCATGGGCGTGGCCGACCTCACCGGCGTGCGCGCGCTGGGCGAACTGCTGGCCACGCTGAAGGAGCCCGAGGCGCCCCGGGGTTTGAAGGACATGCTCGGCATGGGCCAGCTGCTCAAGACGCTGTGGAACATGGCGCCGCACACCGTGGCCCGCGGCGCGCCCTGCCAGCAGGAGGTGTGGGAAGGGCCCGATGTCGACCTGGCCCGCCTGCCCGTGCAGCACTGCTGGCCCGGAGACGTGGCCCCGCTCATCACCTGGGGCCTGACCATCACGCGTGGCCCGCGCAAGGCGCGTCAGAACCTGGGTATCTATCGCCAGCAGGTGCTCTCGCGCAACCAGGTCATCGTGCGCTGGCTGGCCCACCGGGGCGGCGCGCTCGACTTTGCCGACCACTGCGCCGCGCACCCCGGCCAGCCCTACCCCGTGGCCGTGGCGCTGGGCGCGGACCCGGCCACGCTGCTCGGCGCCGTCACGCCCGTGCCCGATGCGTTGAGCGAATACCAGTTCGCCGGCCTGCTGCGCGGCGCGCGCACCGAAGTCACGCCCGCGCTGGGCGTGCTGCTCTCGGTGCCCGCCTCGGCCGAGATCGTGCTCGAAGGCCACATAGAGCCCGATGCCCGCCACGCGAGCGGCTGGCAGCACGCGCTGGAAGGGCCCTATGGCGACCACACCGGCTACTACAACGAATGCGCCGAGTTTCCTGTTCTGACCATCGACCGCATCACCCTGCGCAAGGACGCGATCTACCACAGCACCTACACCGGCAAACCGCCTGACGAGCCCGCTGTGCTGGGCCTGGCGATGAACGAGCTGTTCATCCCGCTCTTGCAAAGGCAGTTCCCCGAGATCGTGGATTTCTACCTGCCACCTGAAGCCTGCAGCTACCGGATGGCCGTGGTGAGCATCAAGAAGGCTTACGCCGGCCACGCGCGGCGCGTGATGATGGGCGTGTGGAGCCACCTGCGCCAGTTCATGTACACCAAGTTCATCGTGGTGGTCGATGAAGACGTGGACGTGCGCGATTGGAAGGAGGTGATCTGGGCCATCACCACCCGCATGGACCCGGCCCGCGACACCCTGCTGGTGGAGCACACGCCCATCGATTACCTGGACTTCGCCTCGCCCGTGAGCGGACTGGGCAGCAAGATGGGGATGGATGCGACGAACAAGTGGCCGGGGGAGACGCAGCGGGAGTGGGGGAGGCCGATGGCCATGGACGCCGCCGTGCAGGCACGCATGGACGCGCTCTTTACTGCACTGGGCCTTTAGCCCCTCCGTGCCCCAAGGCGGTGTTGTGCACCCCAGTCGCGCAGAAGACAAGCACGCCCCGCGTTGTTTGCGACGATGTGCCAGCCCCGTAAAGAGGGCGCTGCACCGGCACCACCGATGCCGCGATGCAGCAAAAGTGCACATCCCAAGGAGACGACAGCAATGCAGCAGCCCGGCAGCATGATGGACCGGCCGTTATTGGTTTCGGCCATCCTCGAGCATGGTGAGAACCAGTACGGCGACCAGCAGATCGTCTCGCGGGACACCGATGGCAGCTTGCACCGGTACCGCTTTGCCGACCTGGCGCGGCGCGCCCGGCAGCTGGCCAACGCGCTGCAGGCCCTGGGGCTGCGCCCCGGCAGCGTCGTGGGCTCGCTGGCCTGGAACAACCACCGCCACCTGGAGGCGTACTACGCCGTCTCCGGCAGCGGCATGGTCATGCACACCTGCAACCCGCGCCTGCACCCCGAGCAGCTGGCCTACATCGTCAACCATGCCGACGATGAGGTCGTGCTGTTCGACACCACCTTCGCGCCGCTGGTGCGCGCCATCGCGGCGTCGTGCCCGCGGGTGCGGCACTGGGTGGCATTGTGTGGTGCCGAAACGCTAAGCGCCATGGACCTGCAGGGCGTGCCCGGCGTCGAGGCCTACGAACCGCTGATCGCCCGCCAAGGCGACACATTCGCCTGGCCCGAGTGCGATGAAAAGACCGGCGCGGCGCTGTGCTACACGTCGGGCACCACCGGCAACCCCAAGGGCGTGTTGTATTCGCACCGGGCGCTGACGCTGAGTGCGCTGTCGGCCTGCATGCCGAGCGTGCTGAGCATCAGCGCGCAGGAAGCCGTGTTGCCCGTGGTGCCCATGTTCCACATCAACGCCTGGTGCCTGCCGTATGCGGCGTTGATCGGTGGCGCCAAGCTGGTCCTGCCGGGGCCCCGGCTCGACGCGGCCAGCCTGTACGAGTTGATGGAAACCGAGCGCGTCACGGTCAGTGCGGGCGTGCCGACCATCTGGATGGGGCTGATCCAGTATGTGGAGCAAAACCAGCTGCGCTTTGCCACCATGCGGCGCACGGGCGTGGGGGGCTCGGCCATGCCCAAGGCACTGATCGCCAAGTTCAACGACGTGTATGACGTGGAGGTGCGCCACGGCTGGGGCATGACCGAGACCACGGCGATTGCTACCATGAGCACCCTGGGCGCGGCCGACGCCGAACTGCCGGCCGAGGAGCGCCACGCCCTGGTCGCCAAGCAGGGCAAATCGGTGTTTGGCATTGAACTCAAGCTGGTGGACGAAAACGGCGCCAGCCTGCCCCGCGACGGCGTTGCGCAGGGCGAGCTGATGGTGCGCGGCCAGTGGATCGTGTCCCGGTACCACAAGGCCGAGCGCTCGGCGCTGGTGGACGGCTGGTTTCCCACGGGCGACATCGCCACCATCAGCCCGCAGGGCGTGGTGCAGATCCGCGACCGCACCAAGGACGTGATCAAGTCGGGCGGCGAATGGATCAGCTCCATCGACCTGGAGAACGCGGCCATGGCGCACCCGGCCGTGGCCATGGCGGCCGTCATCGGGGTCAAGCACCCCAAGTGGGACGAGCGCCCCCTGCTCTTCATCGTGCGCAAGGCCGACCAGCCGCTGGACAAGGCGCAGATCCTGGACTTCCTTGCGCAGCGCGTCGCCAAGTGGTGGCTACCCGACGACGTGCTGTTTGTGGACAGCCTGCCGCTGGGCGGCACCGGCAAGGTCCAGAAAAACGAGCTGCGGCAGCGCCATGGCGCAGTGTTCAGCAGTGACTGATCGGCTGACTGACTGACCGGTCGACGTTGACGGAACTCCCCCCAATACCAACCCCGAAGGAGACAGACATGACGATGGTCCACAGGCATTGGCTCAAGGCGTGGGTATGCGCCGCGGCCCTGGCGACGGCAGCCCAGGCCGGTGCTGCCGAGACAGTGAAAATCGGCTTTATCGACCTGCTGTCCGGGCCCTTCGCCCTCACCGGCCAGAGCTCGCTCAACCAGCTGCGGGAGGTGGTGCTGCAGGTCAACGCCAAGGCAGGCCCGAACGAGCCCAAGTTCGAGGTGGTGGACTTTGACAACAAGGGCACGCCGCAGGAAAGCCTCAACGCGCTCAAGGCCGCCACCGACCGGGGCATCCGCTACATCACCCAGGGCGGTGGATCGGGGGCTGCGCTGGCGCTGGTCGATGCACTCAACAAACTGGCCGAGCGCGACCCGGAGCGGGCCACGGTGTACCTCAACTACGCCGCCATGGACCCGCAGCTCACCAACGAGCGCTGCAGCTTCTGGCACTTTCGCTTCTACCCTTCGAGCGAGATGAAGATCGAGGCGCTGACCACCTACCTGCAGGGCCGCAAGGACGTCAAGCGCGTGTATTTGCTCAACCAGGACTACACGCACGGCCGCCAGGTCTCCAAGGCCGCCAAGGAATACCTGGCCCGCAAACGGCCTGACATCGAGATCGTGGGCGACGACTTCGTGCCCATTGCCCAGACGCGCGACTTCGCGCCCTATGTGGCGAAGGTGGCCGCCGCCAAGGCGGATACGGTCATCACCTCCAACTGGGGCAGCGACCTGACGCTGCTGTTCAAGTCGTCCCGCGACTACGGGCTCAACATCAACTACTTCACGCTCAATGCCAACAACCCCGGCACCCCCGCGCAGCTGGGCGCCTGGGGCGATGGCAAGGTGGGCGTGGTCTGGAACTGGGTCCACAACGCACCCACGCCAGAGCTGGAGAAGATCTACGTCGACTACAAGAAGAAGTACGACGATGAGTTCATCTTTGCCGCGCACTGGAACACCATGCACATGCTGCGCGAAGCCATGCGCAAGGCGCAGTCCACCGACGCGAAGAAGGTGGCCTTTGCGCTGGAAGGCATGGCCTACAAGAGCCCTGTTGGCGAGGTGCGCATGCGCAAGAGCGACCACCAGCTCGAAGCCCCGCTGTACCTGGGCATCTGGGCCAAACAAGGCAGCAAGGGCGTGAAATACGACGCCGAGAAAACCGGCTACGGCTTCCGGTCTGAAGTGGCGTGGGACTCGTACGTCAGCGCCCAGCCCACCTCGTGCCAGATGAAGCGGCCTTCCTGAGCGCCCTGCGGGGCGGCGCACATGCCGCCCTGGCCTCTACTGTCGCGGGGTGTCCGTCAGCACCTCGCATTGGTTCGACCCACTCAGCCCGGACGGTCAACGTTCAACCCAGCAACCCCTTGGGCACCTTGTCGGCCTTGGTCTCCACCGGGTTGGCGGTGAGCCACTGCGGCGCGTACTGGCGCATGAATTCCTTGGCCTTGTCCTGGCGGGCCGTGAGCCACGCGTCGTAGGCGCCTTCGTTCAGGATGGCGGGCATGCTCTTTTCGCTGCCGGGCTGCTGGTAGCGGTGCAGCAAAGAGTGGTTGTTGGCGTTCACCGTGAGCAGGCAATAGCTCACGATCACCTCGCCATCGGCGCCTTGCCAGCGCGCCCACAGGCCGGCCACGCCCATCGGCTTGCCGTCGATGCGCGAGATGCGCGTGGGCAGCGCCTTGCCGGAGCGAAAGTCGTCTTCGTAGAACGCCATCATGGGCACGATGCAGCGCTGGCCCTTGAGCCACGCATCGCGAAACGCGGTGCCGGTGGAGGCGAGGTCGGACTTGGCGTTGACCAGCTTGGGCGCGCGCAGCTTGGCATCCGACGCGGACTTGACCCAGTGCGGCACCAGGCCCCACTGAGCGGGCACGAGCACGCGCGTGGCGGGGGCCGCTGAGGCGGCCGGTTCGCCCGCTGCGGGCGCGGCGTCGTCCACTTCAGTGGCGGGTGATGAGGGTGGGGGCGACGGCGCAGGTTCGGCTGGCTGCTCGGGTTGGGCGGCGCCGGCCGGGTGGGCAGCCTGGGCCAGGGCGGCCGCCGTGGCCGCGTGCACGATAAAAAAGCCCGGCTTGCGTGGCCACAGGTGGCGTTCGCCCAGCGCCAGCGGCGGCTCCACCGCAAAGCCCTCGCGGTAGGTGTCGGCGTGGGGCAGGGTTTCGTAATGGGTGCTCATGCTGCAATGGTACCTGTGTGGGCCCGGTTCAAGTACAAAAACGGGGCCTAGCGCTTGATTGATAAGCGCTTATTGCTATCAATAGTGAAGCGTTTGTGCAGCGGGCAGACCCGCGGTGGTTACCGCGCCGTGATGCGCGTCAAGCCGGTTGTCGCCTGCGTTGAGACGGCACCCGCAGCCGTTTTGACAATGGCGCATGGACTTCACACCTTCTCCCCGCGCCCACGATATGCGTGCGCGCCTGCTGGCCTTCATGGACCGATACCTGCTGCCGTACAACGCGGCCTGGCATGCGGCGGTGCTGGCAGGCAACTACCCACCACCGTTTCTGGAGGACCTCAAGGCCCTGGCGCGAGAAGAGGGCTTGTGGAACCTGTTTCTGCCGGCCCTGCGCGAGGACGAACCTGGCACGCGGCTGTGCAACCTCGACTACGCCCCGCTGGCCGAGGCCATGGGCTGCCTGCCCTGGGCGGCCGAGGTCTTCAACTGCCATGCGCCCGACACCGGCAACATGGAGCTGCTGCACCGCTTTGCCACACCAGCGCAGCGTCAGGGCTGGTTCGTGCCATTGGTGGAGGGCCGCATGCGCTCGGCCTTTGCGATGAGCGAGCCCGACGTGGCTTCGTCGGACCCGACCAACTTGCAGACCACCGTGCGGCGCGAGGGCGGCGGGATGGTGCTCAGCGGACGTAAGAACCTGTTCAATGTCTTTTTGGAGTCGCACAAGTACCTTGCCGGGATGGACTGCTAGGCGCGGTGCGCAGCCAATAGCTCGGCTATTGGCAAGCGCCGCAACGCCGCAGACCGCCCGGCAAGGCACTTGCCCGAAGGGTTGGAGTGAAATCGGGCGATTGGACGCCCCGGCTGCTTGCATGGGCATGAGCCCATGCGGCGCACCCGAAGCATCCACTCATTCCGATTGCACTCCAATGCGATCTCCAAAAAGACATTGAACAGGTTCTCAGTGGTTCATCACCGGCGCGGCGCATCCGAACTGCAAGTTGCTCATCGTGCTGTGCCGTAACGACGGTGACGACGCGGCAGCCGGCGGCGACGCGGCCAACCACCACCATCGCCACAGCATGGTGCTGGTGCCCGCCGATGCGCCGGGCGTGGAGGTCGTGCGCAATATCAGCGTGCTGCACCACCACGCGCCCGAAGGGCACTGCGAGATCCTGCTGCGAGGCGTGCGCGTGCCAGCCGACCACCTGCTGGGCGATTGGGGCGCGGGCTTTGCCATGGCGCAGGCGCGCCTGGGGCCCGGGCGCGTGCACCACTGCATGCGCACCATCGGCCAGTGCGAGCTGGCGCTGCGCCTGGCCACCGAACGCGCGCTGGAGCGCAACGCCTTCGGCAAGCCCTTGGCCGAGCAGGCCAATGTGCAGGAATGGCTGGCCGAGTCGCGCATCGAGATCGACCAGGCGCGGCTCTTGGTGTTGCACGCCGCCTGGCTGCTCGACCAAGGCAGCGCTGCCGATGCGCGGCAGGTGCGCGCTCAGGTGGCGGCCATCAAGGTGGTTGCCGCGCGCCTGCAGCAGCGGGTGGTAGACCGCGCAATGCAGATCTTTGGCGCCATGGGCCTGTCGCCCGACACGCCGCTGGCAGCCTTCTGGACCTGGGGCCGTGCATTGCGGCTGATGGACGGGCCCGACGAGGTGCACCTGCGCACCGTGGCGCGCCACGAGCTGGCCCGGGCGCGGGTGCAACTGGGGGAGTCGGCGGCTTACTTCACCACGCCGGAGCAAATGCGTGCGCCGCCGCGTTTGAGTGCCTGAGCCGCTGGACTGCTTGGTGGCCTAAGCGCTTGATGGTTTGAGCGGGCCTCCGCGCCCAATCAGGGTTGCGCCCTGGCACGCAGGGGCGCAGCTGCTGGTTATGGAGCGGCGTCAGGGGTGCGGGCCGACCAGAGCTTCGCCGCCGCCGGGATCTGCGCGCCAGGCCCTCAGGACGTTGCGGACGCCCGCGCGGCACGCTGGCCCGTAGGCGCCACGACCACGCGGTTGCGGCCCAGCGACTTGGCGGTATAGAGCGCCTGGTCCGCGCGCTCCAGCGTGAGCTCTACCGTGTCGCCCGGCAGGTGCAGCGCCAGGCCGGCTGAGACCGTCAGGCGCAGCACGCCGGTGGCGTGCGGGATCTCTATCGCCGCGACCGCAGTGCGCACCCGCTCAAGCAGTTCGCGGGCGTCTTCCACCTGCGTGTCGGAGAGCATCAGCACGAACTCCTCGCCGCCCCAGCGGGCCAGCACGTCGGTGTCGCGCACGCTGGCGCGCACCACGCCGGCAAAGGCCTGCAGCGCCCGGTCGCCGGTGGCGTGGCCGTGGCTGTCGTTCACGCGCTTGAAGTGGTCGATGTCCAGTTCGGCCAGCAGCATGGGGCGGCCGCTGCGCAGGCTGCGGCGGTGCTCCAGGTCCATCAGGTCCTGCATCGCGCGGCGGTTGGGCAGGCCAGTGAGTTCATCGCGCGTGGCCAGTTCGCGGTTGACTGCGAGGGCGTGCGCCAGAGCCTCGCGCTGTTCACGCAGGCGCGACCGGATGCGCTGGATGCGCAGGTTCAGCGCAATGCTGCCGCCCAGCACGATGAGCACCATCAGCGCGTAGGCCGTGTCCAGGTAGCCGAACGGGCTGGCGTTGACGCGGGTGGTTGCGGCCACCGCGCAGGCAAAGGCCAGCAATGCGTACACACCGATGCCCATCACCTCGGCCACCGTCAGGCCAAAAGTGCCGAAGAACAGGATCATGGCCAGCACGCTGGGCACCACGCCGCGCGCGTCGCCAGCGATCACATAGGCCACGGCGCCGCTGGTGATGGTCCAGACCATCTGCGGCACCGTGAGGGAGGGGTCGTTGAGCCGGGCTGTCTCACCCGACCGGATGAAGGCCGTCATCACCAGCAGGCCGCCGACGGAGATGGCGGCCCACCACTGGACGGCGGCGCGGTTGACTTCACTGCTGGCCATCGCTACCAGCAGCATCACGCCCGCGCTGCTGGCCATGAGCACCAGCGCAAGTAGCGCCATGCTCACCAGCGTGCGCCGCCGCGGGTCGGTGGAAAGAACCACGTCCCTGAGGCGTTGCCAGCGGGAGGTTTTACGCAAGATGGAGCTCTCCTGCCAGAACGGGGAATGCGCGAATTGCGGGGCCGGCGGTACGTGCGGATCAACACGCGGCGGCCAGTACGTCGCGGGATTTTAGGGGGATGTGTGCTTGCCGTACAGCACGGAGGATGCTCTACCAAGCGCCTTCAAGGGGGTCAAGGCGATGTGCAACAGAGGTAACAAAAGACGCGGAGCGTGGCGCTAAGGAACGGGCGGACGTGACACGTCAGCCCGCGCGCTGTGCTTTCTTTACTGCAGGGTCAACGCGGCCAGCGCCGCCAGGGGCGCTGTTTCGGCACGCAGCACGCGAGGGCCGAGCGTGACGGGCGAAAAGCCGTGCTGCAACGCCAGGTCCTCCTCCCCACTGCTCAGGCCGCCCTCGGGGCCCGACAGGAACAGCACCGGCCCGCCGGCCGCGGCCGCCGTGTGCAGCGGCGCAGTGCCGGCGCGCAGCGACAGCAACAGCCGCTGCGCCGCGCCGGGCGTGTCCGCCGCGCCGCCAGCGGCATGGGCGCGCACCCAGCCCGCCAGATCGATGGCGTCGTGCACCACGGGCACGCGGTTGCGGCCGCACTGCTCGCACGCGGCTGCGGCCACGGCCTGCCAGTGGGCGAGTTTTTTCTCGGCCCGCTCGCCCTTGAGCTTGAGCACGCTGCGCTCGGCCACCAGCGGGGTGATGCTGGCCACGCCGAGCTCGGTGGCTTTTTCCACCAGCCAGTCCATGCGCTCATTGGCGGTGATGCCCGCCAGCAAGTGCACCGCGCGCGGCGCCTCGCGCTCGACGGCGTGGTGGGCGCCCACCAGCACGCGCACATCGCTGCGGCCCATACGCAGCACGGTGGCGTCGAACTCGCCGCCGGGTGCGCCTTCGCCCTGCCCGCCGTCAAAAAGCGTGATGCCGTCGCCGGGCTGCAGGCGCAGCACCTGCACATGGCGCGCGGCGCCCGGGGGCAGATCCAGTTCGGATCCGGTGGCCAGGGGCGCAGGGCAATGAAATCGGGGCATTTGCTATTGTTTTAGTAGCTATAAGCGCTTGATAGATAAGCGCTGGAAGCTGTTTTTGCTCAAAATCGACATCAAACCGTGGCTACATGCGGCCGTAGGCAAAGCCCACGGTTGGCTCGGTGCCTTCGATCTGGTCGAGCATCTTGAGCAGCGGCCCGAGCTGGCGGTAGCGGTTGGCGGTGGCGCGGATGTAGGCCATGAAACGCGGCGTGTCGGCCAGGTACTTGGGCTTGCCGTCGCGCAGCGTCAGGCGCGCAAAAATCCCGGCGACCTTGAGGTGGCGCTGCAGCCCCATCCATTCGACGCTGCGATAGAACTCGCCGAAGTCGTTGCCCCAGCCGCTGGCGCTGTTCGCACCCAGCAGGCCGGCCTTGCGCGCCTTTTCCCAGTAACGCACCGTAATGTCGATGACAAACTCTTCTTCCCAGCTGATGAACGCATCGCGCAGCAGGCTGGCGATGTCGTAGGTGATGGGGCCATAGACCGCGTCCTGGAAGTCCAGTACGGCCAACTGCGCTTTATGGCCGCCTGCGGCTGTGGTGCCGACGCCCTGCGGGGCCACCATCAGATTACGGGTCATGTAGTCCCGATGCACGAAGACGCTGGGCGCGGCCAGGTTGTGCACCACGATGGCGTCAAAGGCGCTCTGCAGCGTGGCCTGCTGCGTGGCATCGAGCGCCACGCCGCGGTGCTGGCCCAGGTACCAGTCGGGGAACAGCGCCAGTTCGCGGCGCAGCAGCGCCTCGTCATACGCAGGCAACACACCGGGCTGCGAGGCCTTTTGCCAGTCCAGCAGCACGTCGGTGGCGCCCTGGTACCAGGCATAGGCATCCTGCGGCCGGGCCGGGTCCAGCAACTCGATCAATGTCTGGTGGCCCATGTCGGACAGCAGCATGAAGCCGCCGGCCTCATCCCACGCCAGGATCTGCGGCACGTTCAGCCCCGCGCCGGCCATCAGCGCCTGCACCTGCACGAAGGGGCGGCAGTTCTCCTTGTCGGGCGGCGCGTCCATCACGATGCGGCTGTCGCCCGTGGTGGTGTCGATGCGCAGATAACGCCGAAAGCTCGCATCGGCCGAGGCCGGGCGCAGCGTGGCGGGCAGCAACTGGTGGCTGGTGGCCAGGGGGGCGAGCCAGGCTTCGAAGGCCGCTTGCCGCGCTGGATCCGGCCAGGTGACAGGGGAAGTGGGCGAAGCTGCGGTAGCCGCGCCAGAGGGCAGGCTGGCGGGCGAGGGGGAGGATGGGTGGCTCATGGATAATCCGATTTTACAAACCCGCCCCCGGCTCCCCGGGGGCGGTCCTTTCTTTACCTGTCCCCTGCCCACCGCCCCACGTGCCACGCTGCAAGCCCCCCACCGTGCAGACC
>SDXZ01000205.1 GCA_004210805.1 Acidovorax sp. | reverse complement strand
ATCGAGATCGACCGCAAGATGCTGGCCGACCTCGCGGTGCACGACAAGGCTGCCTTCGGCAGCATCGTGGAGCAAGTCAAGGCCAAGCTGGCTGCTTGAGTTCACGATGGGCGGCTATCTTTTGGATAGCTTCCTGCGCAATAACAGCAAGGGCTAGGGCTTGAAAGAGCGCTAGCCCTTGTTCATTTTCAAGAGTCGATATGAACGAGTTGGATTCCCTGGTCGAAAGCGCGACGCAACTGTTTGCTCAAAGCGCCACCCCTGCTGATCTGGAAAACGCCAAGGCGCAGTTTCTGGGCAAGTCGGGTCGCGTGACCGAGCTCATGAAGGGCATGGCGCAGCTGTCTGTCGAGGAAAAGAAATCCCGCGGTGCCACCATCAACGTTGCCAAGCAGGCCATCGAAGCCGCTCTCACGGCCCGGCGCCAGGCGCTTGCCGATGCTGAGCTACAGGTCCAACTGAAGGCTGAAGCGCTGGATGTGAGTCTGCCAGGGCGCCAGCGCGGGCAGGGCGGCCTGCACCCTGTGTCGCTCACGTTGGAGCGCATCGAGGGCATTTTCGGCTCCATGGGCTTCGACGTGGCTCAGGGCCCCGAGATCGAAACCGACTGGTTCAACTTCACCGCACTGAACACGCCGGAAGACCATCCCGCGCGGTCGATGCACGATACCTTTTATGTGGAGGGCGGCACTGACACCGCCCCCAACCTGCTGCGCACCCACACCAGCCCCATGCAGATCCGCCACGCGGTCCAGCACGTGAAGAAGCACCGCGCGCTGCTCGACGCCGGCCAGCCGATGCCCGAGATCCGCGTGATTGCCCCGGGCCGCACCTACCGGGTGGACAGCGACGCCACCCACTCGCCCATGTTCCATCAATGCGAAGGCCTGTGGATCGGCGAGAACGTGAGCTTCAAGGATCTGAAGGTCATCTTCACGGCGTTTTGCCGCACCTTCTTTGAAAGCGATGACTTGGTGCTGCGCTTTCGCCCGAGCTTCTTCCCGTTTACGGAGCCGAGTGCCGAGATCGACATCCAGTTCCAGACCGGCCCGCTGGCCGGTCGCTGGCTGGAAGTGGCCGGATCCGGCCAGGTGCACCCCAACGTTGTTCGCAACATGGGCCTGGACCCAGAGAAGTACATCGGCTTCGCCTTCGGCATGGGTCCTGACCGCCTGACCATGCTGCGCTACGGCGTGAACGACCTGCGCTTGTTCTTTGACGGCGACATCCGCTTTTTGTCGCAGTTCCAGTAAAGCCTGCCGATTTAGCGACGCGCGCACGCCCGGCGGCAGCGCGCTGATCCTTTAGAACAAGAGTCCGACTATGCAATTTCCTGAATCCTGGTTGCGCGAGTTCTGCAACCCTCCCCTCACGACCGCCGAGCTGGCCGAGACGTTGACCATGGCCGGCCTCGAGGTGGAAGAGCTGCGCCCTGTGGCGCCACCCTTCACCAAAATCGTGGTGGGCGAGATCAAAGAAGCCGTGCAGCATCCCGATGCTGACCGCCTGCGCGTGTGCCAGGTGGACGTGGGGCAGGGCGCCCTGCTCAACATCGTGTGCGGCGCACCCAACGCCCGCGTGGGCATCAAGGTGCCCTGCGCGCTGGTGGGCGCCGAACTGCCCCCAGGCGACGACGGCAAGCCGTTCCTCATCAAGGTCGGCAAGCTGCGCGGTGTGGAAAGCCACGGCATGCTGTGCTCGGCCCGCGAACTCAAGCTGTCCGAAGACCACGGAGGTTTGCTCGAGCTCGACGCGTCCGCTCCCGTGGGCCAGGACATCCGCACCCACCTGAACCTGGACGACACGCTGTTCACGCTCAAGCTCACGCCCAATCTGGCGCACTGCCTCAGCGTGTACGGCATTGCGCGTGAAGTGTCGGCTCTCACCGGCGTGCCGCTGCAGCAGCCCACATTCCCCGCCGTGAGTCCAAAGCTGTCCGACAAGCTGGCGGTCAAGGTGAGCGCGCCCGACCTGTGCGGCCGCTTCTCCGGCCGCATCGTGCGCAACGTGAATACGCGCGCCGCCACGCCCCAGTGGATGTTGGACCGCCTGGCGCGCTGCGGCCAGCGCGGCGTGTCGCCGCTGGTAGACATCTCCAATTACGTGATGTTCGAACTGGGTCGGCCCTCGCACATTTTTGATCTGGACAAGATCCACGGCGGCCTGGACGTGCGCTGGGGCAAGCCGGGCGAGCAGCTCAAGCTGCTCAACGGCAACACCATCACGGTGGACGACAAGGTCGGCGTGATCGCTGACGAGCAGCAGGTCGAGTCGCTCGCCGGCATCATGGGCGGCGACGCCACCGCCGTATCTGACGATACGAAGCACATCTACATCGAGGCGGCCTTCTGGTGGCCCAAGGCCGTGGCGGGGCGCTCGCGCCGCTTCAACTTCTCTACCGACGCGGGCCACCGCTTCGAACGCGGCGTCGACCCCAGTCTGACCGTGGAGCACATTGAGCGCATCACCCAATTGGTCGTCGACATTTGCGGTACCCCGGACACGGCTTGCGGCCCCATGGACGACCAGTCGGTCAACCTGCCGGTCCCCCAGTCGGTCACGCTGCGGGTAGCGCGAGCCTCCAAGGTTATCGGCATGCCGCTGACCCAGACCCAATGCGCCGATGTTCTCGGACGGCTGGGCCTGCCCGTGGTGCAGGGTGACGGCACGCTCACCGTCACGCCCCCTGCGTACCGCTTCGACATCACCATCGAAGAAGACCTGATCGAAGAAGTGGCGCGCATGGTGGGTTACAACAACCTGCCCACCACGCCACCTCTGGCGCCCATTACGCCCAAGCTTCCGCTGGAGGCGACGCGCAGCCCATTCGCAGTGCGCCGCTCGTTGGCAGGTTTGGGCTACCAAGAAACCATCAACTTCAGTTTTGTGGAAGAGCGCTGGGAGCACGAGCTGGCAGCCAACGCCCAGCCCATCAAGCTGCTCAACCCCATTGCAAGCCAAATGAGCGTCATGCGCTCTACCTTGCTCGGTTCTTTGCTACAAGTTTTGAAGTTCAATCTGGACCGCAAGGCCCAGCGCGTGCGTGTGTTCGAGTTGGGTCGTGTGTTCCTGCGCGACGGCAGTGTGCACAACACCGATACCACGGTCGAAGGCTTCAACCAACCCATGCGCGTGTCTGGTTTGGCATATGGCCCGAACGATGCGCTGCAGTGGGGGCGTAAGGAGCAGCCGATTGACTTTTTCGATGTGAAGGGCGATGTGGAGGCCTTACTGGCTCCGCTGCAGGCCAGCTTCGAGCCCGCCATGCACCCGGCTATGCACCCCGGCCGCTGCGCACGCGTGCTGGTGGGTGGCCGTGCCATCGGCTTTGTGGGTGAACTGCATCCCCAGTGGCGACAGTCCTGGGACCTGCCATTGGCCCCCGTAATGTTCGAACTGGAACTCGACGCTGTTCTGGCGCGTGTGGTCCCCCAATTCAAGGCGGTGGCCAAGCACCAGGCCGTCGAGCGTGACTTGGCTGTAGTGGTGGCCGAGCGCGTGACGCATGCTGACGTCATTGCGGCCGTGCAGCAGGCCGTGTCGGGGGGCATGTTGCGTTCCGCGGTGCTCTTCGATGTGTATCGGCCGAAGCTATTGCGTGCAGGCGAAGAAGCGCCGGTGGGTGGTCTTGCCCAGGGGGAGAAAAGCCTTGCCGTGCGCCTCACGCTGGCGCGCGACGAGGCGACGCTGACCGAGGCCGAGATTGAGGCGGCCGTGCAAGCGGTGGTAGCCCAGTTGACGCAGCGCACCGGTGCGCGGCTGCGTATCTGATGACAACGATATTGCCCAACAGGGGAGTGATGCCATGATCGAATTCGCTGTCGAAAGCCTTGAAACACCGGCGTTGACCAAGGCGCAACTGGCCGACCTTTTGTTCGACCAGATCGGCCTGAACAAGCGCGAATCCAAGGACATGATTGACGCGTTCTTTGATCTGATCTCGCAGAGCCTGGTAGAGGGCAAGGATGTCAAGCTCTCGGGCTTTGGCAACTTCCAGATCCGCACGAAGGCGCCGCGCCCTGGGCGCAATCCACGCACGGGGGAGGCCATCCCCATCAAGGCTCGGCGGGTGGTGACGTTTCATGCCAGCAGCAAACTCAAGGAGCAGATTCAAACGGCCGTGGTGACTGCCTGAGTGCGTTTGTGCCGTTTTTGTGACCGAAGTGTTTCGGGTCTCTGGCGGTCTTTGCGTCTCTGCAGTACGCTACTCGGCTCTCCGGTCTGAATCGACTCCCTCCATGGCCACCATCCTCCCTTCCATTCCAGCCAAGCGGTACTTCACCATCGGTGAGGTCGCGGAGCTGTGCGGCGTGAAGCCCCACGTGCTGCGTTACTGGGAGCAGGAGTTCACCCAATTGCGGCCTATGAAGCGCCGTGGGAACCGGCGCTACTACCAGCACCACGAGGTGCTGATGATTCGCCGGATCCGGGATCTCTTGTACGACCAGGGTTTCACGATCAGTGGCGCCCGTAACCGTCTGCAGGAGTTGGCTCATCCGGCGCGCGATGGCGCTGGCAATGACGATGCCGGCGACGCCATGGATTCTGAGCTGCCGAGCATGCTGCTCGATAGCGCACGTGACCTGTCCATCGGCGGGGTAGGGTTCTCTTTCGACTCGAACGCAGTGCGCCAGGAATTATTTGAGATTCGTGCGCTGCTTTCTCCGAACTAGTATTTTTCTGCATATAATCTAAGTCTTGTCGGCGTGTAGCGCAGCCTGGTAGCGCACTTGCATGGGGTGCAAGGGGTCGCGAGTTCGAATCCCGCCACGCCGACCATTGATTGCAAAGGCCCAGAATCGAAAGGTTCTGGGCCTTTTTGCTTGTGTCTGTGAATGACTAAGGTACAGCGCATTGTTTGCTGTCAGCCATAACCGCCATGCGCCACCCCATCAACGCGCCAGGCCGAGGACTCACATGATCGATGGACTAGTCGCGGGGCGCCTGTACGGAGACGCCGAACAACGCACTGACAAAGCCGGGAAGCTCTTCAGTGTCGCCAAGGTGCGTGCGAGTACTGCGGAGGGTGAAACCCTGTTCGTGAACGTGATTGCGTTTGATACGGACGTGCGTTCAGCCCTTCACCATCTGCGCGACGGTGACTCAGTCGCTATTGCGGGCAGCCTGGTGCCCAAAGTCTGGACTGACAAGCAGGGCAACACCCGGCCCGCGCTGGACATGGTGGCGCACCGGGTTGTGATGGCGCGCGAGCCAGAACACTGAGCGTCTGCCTGAACGCGGGCGCATGGGCGTTGGCTGCTGCGCTGTGGTGTTCCTCAACCGGGCGCCTTCGGCGCAGGCTGTTCTTGGGTGAACCCCAATTCTTTAAGTTCTTCTTCGCTCAAATGCAGCTCGGTGAGCTCTGGCTGCCTAGCTTCCACCGTGCGCCGCCGCTCGTAGTTGGTGGGTGGGCCCTGTTCTTCCTGCCTGCGATCGTTGCCGCTGCGTCTGTCCGTGGTGGCTCTGCGTTCCGTCATGCCGATGGTCTCGCTTATTTACGTGGTTGCGCACAGGCTACCGGTTCTTTCTGAGGATGTGGGTCATATAGCTGTGGAGAAACGAAAAATTGCACCGGTAACGCGGTAGGGCGTGTGCAGAGCAGCATATCGGGGCCAAAGAAATGCAGCGGCGAGAGGGTTTCTCGCGCCGCCTTTACTGCAATCAGCTGCAGGTGGATCGCACTATGGAATCGCGGGTGGATCACTCGCCCTAACTTGGTGATGCCCTGCACCGCATTGATGCGATTCCGCAGCTGCGAGGCGTACAGCTGTGCAGGCTCAGTGGCGGAGACCTTTTGAGAGCGTTCTGCAGCACCGTATCGGCTCGGCATGGATATTGCAATAACACCTGCACCTCCGTCGGTAAAGCTGCCTGCGGACCGAAAACATCCCTCCGCTAATGATGGCGGAACCCGGGCGAACCACGGCATTGGTGCCGCACGCCTGGCTGTTCCAACCACACCCGTGTTCCGCGGAGGGTGAAGTGCAGTGCCGGCCTCTCAGATCCGCAATGCACATCATCCTGCTTCGAGCCCTCCAGGCACTCGGGTCATTGCAGGACCACGATCATGAAAATTGTTCTCATCGGCCACGGAATGGTCGGCCACAAGTTCCTCGAAAGCCTGGCCGAGGCCGGCATCACCGGTGCCGAAGTCACCGTGTTGTGCGAAGAGCCACGCGCCGCCTACGACCGGGTGCACCTGTCCGCCTTCTTCAGCGGCACTTCGGCCGGCGAACTCTCCCTGGTCGAGCCCGGCTTCTTCGAGCGCACCGGCTTCACGCTGCGCCTTGCTTCTCGCGCGGCATCGGTGGACCGCCGCATCCGCACCGTGACCACGGCCGATGGCGAGGTGCTGCCCTACGACAAGCTGGTGCTGGCTACCGGCTCCAACCCCTTTGTGCCCCAGGTGCCCGGGCGCGACCGCGACCACTGCTTCGTCTACCGGACCATCGAAGACCTGGAGGCCATGCAGGCCTCGGGCGCCAAGTCGAAGACCGGCGTGGTCGTGGGCGGCGGCCTGCTGGGCCTGGAGTGCGCCAAGGCGCTGCGCGACATGGGCCTCGAAACCCATGTGGTCGAGTTCGCCCCGCGGCTCATGGCCGTGCAGGTAGACGAAGGCGGCGGCCGCGTGCTGCGTGCCAAGATCGAGGAACTGGGCGTGCAGGTGCACACTGGCCGCAACACGCAGGAGATCACCGATGGCGCCCGCGCGCGCCACCGCATGGTCTTTGCCGACGGCACCTGGCTGGAGACCGACATGATCGTGTTCTCCGCCGGCATCCGCCCCCGCGATGACCTGGCCCGCCAGTCCCTGCTGGCCGTGGGCCCGCGCGGTGGCGTGGCCATCGACAGTGCCTGCCGCACCAGCGACCACGACGTGTATGCCATCGGCGAATGCGCGTCGTGGAACGAGCAGACCTTCGGCCTGGTGGCGCCCGGCTACGACATGGCCCGTGTAGCCGCCCGCCACATCGCAGGCGACGCCGACGCCGCCTTTGTCGGCGCGGATATGAGCACCAAGCTCAAGCTCATGGGCGTTGACGTGGCCAGCATCGGCGATGCGCATGCGAAAACGCCGCACAGCCGCACCTGCCAGTACGTGGATGAGCGCCGCCAGATCTACAAGAAGATCGTGATCAGTGAGGACGGCAAGCAATTGCTGGGTGCCGTGCTGATCGGCGATGCCACCGAATACGGCACGCTGTTGCAAATGGCCCTAAACGGCATCGCGCTGCCTGAAGACCCCGAGTTCCTGATCTTCCCGTCCAGCGACGGCAAGGCCAAACCCGGCCTGGGCGTGGAAGCGTTGCCCGATGCAGCGCAGATCTGCTCGTGCAACAACGTCACCAAGGGCGGCATCTGCGAAGCCGTGGGCAATGGCGCCTGCACCATCGCCGAGATGAAGGCCTGCACCAAGGCCGGCGCCACCTGCGGCGGTTGCGTGCCCCTGGTCACCCAGGTCATGAAGGCCGAGATGGCGCGCCGCGGCATGGCCGTCAACAACCATATTTGCGAGCACTTCGCGTATTCGCGCCAGGAGATCTACCACCTGGTGCG
>SDXZ01000204.1 GCA_004210805.1 Acidovorax sp. | reverse complement strand
CGTGCGCGAGGCGGCGGAGAAGCGCGACACGGCGGCGGCGGGGCGCTTCGCGGGCGAGTCGGGGCTGGAGGCGGGCGTGGGGGGCCACTCGTGAAGTGGGCCTGGGCGTGGGTGTTGGGCTGCGTGCTGATGGGACCGGGGCTGTCCGAAGCCGCCAGTTCCCGCACGCAATACGTGGGGGTGGTGAACCTGAACGAGGCCACGGCGGCGGAGTTGGACCTGCTGCCGGGCGTGGGAGAGAAGGCGGCACAGCGCATCCTCGAGCACCGCAAGAAGCGGCCCTTCGGGCGCGTCGAGGAGCTGGTGCGGGTCAAGGGCTTCGGCAAGAAGAAGTTCCTCAAGCTGCGCGCGCACCTGGCGCTCAGCGGCCCCACGACGCTCAAGGTGGAGAAGGTCCCCGTCCCCCCGTCGCCGGGAAAGGAGGGACTCGCTACGAACCCATGACAAACACAACCCTCGGTTGATTCAGGCTCGCGAGGGCCGCCGCTCCCGGGCACCGGCATGCCAGGGGGTGGCGGCCCTTCTTTTCGCGACGCGAGCTACGATGTTCCCCATGCCAAGGCTGCTCGCCGTCTCTTTGCTAGGGGCGCTGACGATGGTCGCGTGCGCGGTCAGCCCAGTCAGGCGCGGAGGTGACCTCTACTGGCAACCCAGGCGTGTCAGGCGGGCAGTCAGGCCATGGAAACGTTCTGCGAGAAGCTCCCAGGAAGAACGAAGCGACAGCAGAAGCTCAAGGCCATCTGCTTCGGCTCGTGCTACGCGGGCAAGGCCTCCTGCCTCGTCTTCTGCCGGGCCTATTTTGGTCCTCCCAGGGCCCCATGAGGTCGCGCTCCATGCCCGAAAAGGATGAGAACTGGCGCCCGAAGTTGAAACGGATCGAGGATCCGATCGCGGAGGATTGCTGGGAGTACACGACACCTTCGGGCCAGCAGCGCACCTCAAGGCTCATGGTGGGCCGTCCGGTGCACTTCCCCGAGCGACAACTCTGGTACTGCCCGGTGCTGATCGAAGGCCATACACGCCCCCGGATACGACCGATCTTTGGCATGGGGCCCGTGGACTCGCTGATGAACGCGATGACCTTCGTCCGCGGGTTCTTCGAGGCGAACTCTGGAGTCCTGCCTGGAGCAAAGCCAGCCCAGCCCGCTTCCCGGCCGGTCAGGAAAAGAGCCCCCGCGCGGGCCATGCCGCGCCGGAAGTAATGCATGCGCGGGGAGTGCCCCCCGGGCCAGCCCTGGCAACAAGCCTCCACGGGCACCCGACCCGCCAGCAAGTGGGCCTGAACGTGGGTGTTGGGCTGCATGCTGATGGGACCGGAGCTGTCCGAAGCCTCCCCGTCGCCGGGAAGGGAGGAACTCGCCACGAACCCATGACAAACACAACCCTCGGTTAATTCAGGCTCGCGCGGGCCGCTTCCCCCAGGCACCGGCATGCCAGGGGTGGCGGCCCTTGTTTTACGACTCTGTGGCGCCAAGCGCCCTGAGCACATCAGGCTTACTAAGGACATGATGGACTAGTGAGACCGCCATCTTGGCCGCAAAGGGTTGGGCCCGATCGTTTTTGTGCCCATCCGCCCAATCGCAAATGGCCTTCACGAGAATAGTCTCAACCCGCGACCTGATTCCAGAAGCATAAACCCCAACACCCTCCATCTCGCCGCCACGAGCCGTCGGAAACTCCGACAGGAGCTGATCCCGGAATGCCTTATTATCAATCAGCTTCTCTCCAGAAAGCACTAGGCCAGAATGAACTTTCACCAAACCGCTGGGCCGATGTTGGATCCAACTTCTACTGCCCGACAGAAAACGTTCAGAGAGAATTGAACCACAAGGCAGCTCTTGCCCTCTATAGATAGAGGATTCACCCTCCCTCCGCAACTCGTAGGGGAAGACTGATTCCGCGACAAGGACATCGCCAAGTCTTTGCTTCTTACGGTCTATCCCAAAAGCGATACCAGGAACAATGATGGCCTTGGGTTGAAAATCCTTGATCACGTCGCTCACTGTCAAGGTAGCACCCGCTCGACCAGTCGTCCCCATCGTGGACTCGACATGCGCCGCAGAGTAACGACCGAAGCGGCCCAATCGGTAAGTAATGTTATTGAACGGCCCCTCAAGCAATGCCTTCCGCTTCGACAATGGGCTCATCGCAGACAAGACCGCCTCGCGCTCAATGGGCGTAGTGGTCATGAGCACTACATCCACCTTACCAATAAGTCCTTCTATAGTCGCTGTATCCACTGACTTGAGCCTAAACGGCGAGGGGTCGACAATTGGCATTTCTTCGTAAAGACACGCGCCATCCGCTAGAATCTCCCGCACCGAACGAGCGCCCACTTCGCC
The DNA here is from genome assembly GCA_004210805.1 of Acidovorax sp. Classification (GTDB taxonomy): domain Bacteria; phylum Pseudomonadota; class Gammaproteobacteria; order Burkholderiales; family Burkholderiaceae_C; genus Acidovorax. Next base: position 5,223 of record SDXZ01000204.1, on the reverse strand, counting down.
CAGCATGCCGTCGAGGAGCCCATTTTCCGCAAGGCGAAGCAACTCACCCAGGTCTGAGCAGTCGTACTCCAGGGTCATCGTTCTCTGCACTCGCTTGGACTGGAGTACTTTACCCCCTAGCTTATTCACAAGCCAAGTTGCGGATTCGCCAATGCGATCCGCACCACCTGCTTCCGCCTCCAGGACGATCGTCACCCTCACAGCCGGCTCCGGGCGCCTGATGGTCTCCAGTACCGGCACAACGACAGGCAGATCCAGATCGGCAGACCAGAGAGCATGCCCACCCGTGACAGCAGCCAGCGCACTTCCATCATGCTTAGTCCATTGCAAAGGACTAGGAGAGGCACCCGCATCTAGAGCCTGCCGGACCCGATTACTAATCCAGACACGCCCCTCACTGGCCTGCGCTTCCATCCGCGCAACTTGAGTAACAATACGACTAAATGTGTCCTTTTCGGTCGGACTGACATCATCGGCATCCATCGCCACGCGAAGCGCGACTGATGCCTCCAACGAAGCTCTCAATTTGAGTGTGAATGCAAATGCCTGCCCCACCGTACGGAACCCAATAAGGAGCGAACTTCCCAACTCTTTAACCTCATACCCGGCGTTGTCGCGGACGAGCAAGCGAACTTGCTCGAAGCGTACCTGCCGCTGTCGTTCCGCCTCAACTTGCCCTATCTCACGCCCCGGCGGAGATGACGTACGCATGCTGACGAAAGCAATAACAAGCGTCGCATTCGAGCTTCCAAGCCAGCGGCTGAACTCAGCAGTTGAGAGTGCAGCGGCGGCGGACAGCAAGGCAGCTTCGCGGTCACGGGCGTCATCTGCAGCGCGATCCATCTCAGCCAATTCCAGGGTCTGCCTCAGACCAGAGGGAACGTCCGAATGGAGCGACACCCTCTTATCACAAACCGGGCAGCTCAACGTATCGTATCCACGAGCTAGGCGCTTCTCGACAACCTCGGTGGAAACTTCGGTGCCGCAGTCCAGACACCCCACTACCGGCCGCCTGAAGATACTCTGTGGAATCGCCCGTCCCCTGAGATGCGACTCCACGTACTCCTCGAACAACAACCGTGTTTCGGGGCGGGTCGCAGCGTCAAAGAAGATAATCAAGTCTCCTCGCCCCTCCCCATATTCACGCAAGGCTACACCACATCCTCCCCCGATCCGGGCATTGAAGACCACTGCGTTGCGCCACATCTCCTTCCTGGCGAAAACTTGGCTGTGGGAGAGTCGGACAGCAAGCGTGGCGTAAATGTTCTGTGTTGGTCCTTCAAAGGAGAACACTACAGCCTTCCCCTTAGCTTCTGGCAGATCTGGGTTCTCCCTAGTCAGCTGCGAGGGAAATACAAGTTGGGTTCCATCCTGTTCATGCTCACGAAGCGCAATTTCCCGGCGGACCATATCCTCGACGGTAGCGACCAGGAGCAAGCGCTCGCGCTCAGCGTCTGAGATGCGTTCATCCTTGGAGATGCGAAACCCTGCTTGGAGGACTTTTTGTTCATTTATTGAGCCTAGACCGTCAGGCTCAGCCTTGGCCTCGTTCACAATCGCTGATGCGTAGGCATCCAGGTATTCCGGCTGGAGTAGCACCAGACCGCCGAAGCTAAGCCGACGAATAAGATCCCTGGACTCTAGCCGCCCGAGGCAAATATTGAACTGATCGCGCTCGGCATCCTGATGTCCCTGTTGGCGCACGAACGAGAAATACAGGTCCTCCGTACTGCCCAGAAGCCGTCCGGATTTCTTTTCCTCGACAAGGAACTCCTTGATGCTTCGAAATAGCTCCGTAGACGAAACCTGGGGAAGCTTGTCCCAAGATACGGCGTCGCGCAGCGCACTCTTTAGCTCTTCAATGCCCCAGCCTTCCCGGGCGCTGGTTTCAAAATAACCGTCGAAACCGAGGTCTTTTACTTTGGCTTCGATTCGCTCCTTAGTAGCGGCAATGCCACTGCGGTCCGTGCGCGCTGCGACAAGAAACTTTCGCAACGGAGGAGCCCCGCTGCCCTGAACTCGCACAGCAGTGCGAAGGGCTCGCTCCCAATGTCCAACCCCCGCAAAGGGGTCCGTCTCACTCTTTGCATCAAAGACAACCAGTGCCACCGCAACGTCATCCAAATGAAGCTGGTGGATTAAGCGATACCCAGGCTGTCCCGCCAAGTCCCAAAGAAAGGTTTCGCGAGTTTCTCGCCTATTGCCCTCCAATTCCACTTGACTTGTTTCAAAATTCCAAACCCGACGACCATGCGTCGAATCTGTCGCCTTGTAAGACTGAGCCGACAGCACCAAGCCCAGACCGGACTTGCCTACACTGCTATCCCCCACCAACACGGCCTTGGCATTGCGGTAGTAGACAGCCAGACTGCTTGCGGAATCCGCAAGCAGTCGATCAACGTCCATTTTCCAGACACGTATCGATTCTCGCCCCACGCCGCCCATCGCAAGGAGGTTATCCCGACTGACACTCAGAGCATTAGTGGTGCTAGCCATCGCACCGAGGACTCCCACTTGCTCCCATCTATCACAGCGCCAAAGCCTAACCGTGTCATCCAGACTTCCAGAAGCCAAAATGCGCCCGTCACTGGAAACAGCCAACGGCCCTACTGACTGTTCATGCCCCTCCAAAGCATGGACCTGCCGCAATGTATCATCATCAAAAACCCGAATTGTCCCATCACCAACCGAGACAACAAGCCCCTCTGCAAGCCAAAGAGACCTATTAACCTGCGCTATTCCAGCACGAACCAAAACCTCTCCACTGCTCGCATCCACGACACTGATATTACTCCTTAGACTAGCAGCCAACCGCGTACCGTCCATTGACCACGACAGGGAACTAATTCCACCCCGAAGTTTCGCCAATCGCTTCAAGTCAAAGCGCACCAAACTGGCAACATATATCTCGCCATATTCATTGGCGAGAGCAAGCGCGGTTCCATCCGGCTTCCAGGCGATCGTCCACGCAGCCTCACGACTCGCAGGCAAGGGCTTAGCTACTTCCCAGCGAACCTCGCCTCGCGAAGGCTCGTAAAACATTATCCGGTCATGAACAACCGCAGCCAAGAGCGAACGAACTGGCGACCAAGCAAACTCCGAAGAAGCTCCCAAATCTCCACGCCATCCATCAATACCCGGTCGAGGCACTCCATTTTTATTAAACACGTAAGCACTGCCGATCTCGCCATAAACAGCGAGAATGTTCCCATTGGACGACCAACCGACAACCCGCGGTCGTCCCCCTATAGGCTTTTCCCACGCAAGGGATACTCCATGAGGTGGAACATATCGCTCAGATACCGCATCAGAGTCCCCTGCGGCAGCAGCCGAGATATCCTTCTCAGGCGACTTTGCACGAAGCGAAATGCTCTTCCGTAGTGAATCTGCTAAGCGATTCAGCTCCCTTGGCCTGCGCCTTACATCCGTCAAGTCAGTATGAAGAAGCGGCGCCAAGACTTTCGGCAGCTCGCACTTCTCCAACATGACTGGCAAAAATTGACGAAGCAATGCGGCCGGATCCTCTGACTGATTGAGCACAGCCTCCAGTCCGGTCCATTCTCCCTTCAACCAAGCGGGCGTCAGGACCAAAAGCGTCCATTGGCTTTCGCCCAACAAGCGCGCTCGGTTTTCCGAAGAAGACCGACCAACCTCGAAGTCACGGAAGTCGACGCCCACCCGCAACCCCACTGCTTCCAAACGAGGCAGGAGGGAGTCACGAATCCAAGGTGCATCTGTCGCTGCATGGTCAATGAATACGTCGAATTGGAAGCGCGAATTCATTCTTAGTTCCCCTGAGGCAGCCAATCCTAGCAGGAACCAGAGCCGACATTCACGTTTCCACTTTGCAGCAAAGGTCGCCTTTGTTCGAGCCAGCTCGACACAAGAAGCGCCGCTCACAATTCTCGGTCCTTTGAATGGACAGAGTCGTGGGTTCCAACTGGGTTAGGGTACGTCAGTCCGCGAGGCGCATCTCGCGATGCAGCCAACGTACCCTTTTGATGACGACCGCGACCTTCCTCTCGAAGAACCCGAAGGGATTCGTGGGGCGCGGCGCGCGGAGCCCCCCTGAAGTACGACGGACTTCCAGAATAGTCGCTGGGGGCTGCGGGTTCAGCCCACCTGCTCTACCTGGAAAGCAGAGCCTAACGGGAGCGGCGAAGAAGGCTTGGAGGGGCGCGAACCTGGACCCATCCCCCCTTTCGCGCCCTTGGAACCCTCCAGGGAGGCCCCGGATGACACATCCGGCCAGCCCGGACGGACGGAGCGCGTCACCGCCGGCAGTCCCGACCCCAGGCGAGCGGCCCGTCTTGCGCCGGGCAGTGCTTCCGGATTTTGGTGGAACTGGCAAGCCGACGCGCTAGGACACGCGGACATGGCGGAAAGACAGGGAGGCCGTAGGTGAAGGAGGACGCATCCATGAAGGACGCACAAGCCCCGGAGTCAGAAGGTCCGGACGGCGGCAGGTCCCGGGTGCCACAACTCGGTGAGGTGCTGGAGTTCATGCGCCTGCTGTGGGCCGTGGATCACGGTCTGCAGTCCACCTCCAAGCGGATGGAGTCCACGCTCGGGCTCACCGGCCCGCAGCGGCTCGTCATCCGGCTGGTCGGACGCTTCCCGGGCATCACCGCCGGCACGCTCGCGCAGATCCTCCACGTGCACCCCAGCACCCTCACCGGTGTGCTCAAGCGCCTGGAGAAGCGGGGCCTGCTGGAGCGCAAGTCGGATCCGCTCGACGGCCGCAAGGCCCTCTTCGCGCTCACCGACTCCGGCCGCTCGCTGGACGTGCCCTCCGAAGGCACGGTGGAGTCCGCGGTGCAGCGCGTGCTCGCCCGCATGCCCCGCGACCGGATCGTCTTCACCCAGGAAGTGCTCACCGCGCTCGCCGAGGAGCTGGGGGGCATCCCGATGAGCGAGGACGGAATCCCCGCGATTCCCAACGGCACGCCGACCGCCGAGGGCTGAAGCCCCCCTGCCCTCCCACCGTCCTGCCGGGACGGGGAGGGCCCGGGTCTCGCCCCGCGTTGCTTCCCGGACCCTGTCCTCCGCCCCTCCTTCCTGCGGCGGACAGAGCCCGGTCCCGTCCGACTCCCCTCAGCGGATGCCCGCGCGAAGTCGGCGGGACTGCGTCACAATTGGGAAATAGCCGGCCCCGCCCGGGGTTGGCTCGCGACCGACGAGCGGACGAGACAGCGTGAACCTCGAGACACCGCAGAGCCCAGG
>SDXZ01000366.1 GCA_004210805.1 Acidovorax sp. | reverse complement strand
CTGCCGGGCATCGAAGCCACGCTCGACGCACTGGCCGCCACCGCGCGCACCGAACTGGAGCGCCAGCAGGCCGGCAGCAGCACGGCCGTGGTGCACCGGCGCGTGCATGTGCGCTACGAGGGCAGCGACTCGGCGCTCATCGTGCCCTTTGGTTCGCAGGCCGAGATCACCACTGCGTTTGAAAGCGCCTATCGCCAGCGCTTTGCTTTCCTGATGCAAGGCAAGGGCTTGGTCGTGGAGGCTGTGTCGGTCGAGGCCGTGGTGCCCGGCGATGCACCTGTGGAGCCACGCCACGCGCTGCAGCCCGCGCGCGAGACGCCGCACCGCGGCATGGTGCGTATGTACACCGGCGGTGTCGATGGTGTGCCCGCGTGGCACAGCGCCCAGCTGGTGGTGCGCGAAGACCTGCGCCCCGGCGATGTGATCCCCGGCCCGGCCATCATTGCCGAGAAGAACGCCACCACCATCGTCGAGCCCGGCTGGCAGGCGCAGCTGACCGACCTGGACCACCTGCTGCTCGACCGTACCGTGGCGCGCGCCGTGCAGCACGCCGTGGGCACCACGGTGGACCCGGTGCTGCTCGAAGTTTTTAACAACCTGTTCATGAACATCGCCGAGCAGATGGGCCTGCAGCTGCAGAACACGGCGTACTCGGTGAACATCAAGGAGCGGCTGGACTTTAGCTGCGCGCTGTTCGACACCGCAGGCAACCTGATCGCCAACGCGCCGCACATGCCGGTGCACCTGGGGTCCATGGGCGAGAGCATCAAGACGGTGATCCGTGACAACGCTGGCCGCATGCAGCCGGGCGACGTGTTCGTGCTCAACGACCCGTACCACGGCGGCACGCACCTGCCCGACATCACAGTCATCACGCCGGTCTATCTGCAGGACAACGCCGAGCCCACGTTCTACGTCGGCAGCCGCGGCCACCATGCCGATGTGGGCGGCATCACGCCCGGCTCCATGCCGCCGTTCTCGACCCGCATCGAGGAAGAGGGCGTGCAGATCAACAACGTGAGGCTGGTCGAGCGCGGTGTGCTGCGCGAGGCGGAGATGATCGCGCTGCTGGAGAGCGGCGAATACCCCAGCCGCAACCCCCAGCAGAACATGGCCGACCTGCGCGCGCAGATCGCCGCGAATGAAAAGGGCCAGCAGGAGCTGCGCCGCATGGTGGGCGAGTTCGGCCTCGACGTGGTGCTGGCGTACATGAACCACGTGCAGGACAACGCCGAGGAGTCTGTGCGCCGCGTGATCACGCGCTTGAAGGACGGCCGGTTCACGCTGCCGCTGGACAACGGCGCGCAGATCAGCGTGGCGGTGCGTGTGGATGCTGCCAGCCGCAGCGCCGAGATCGATTTCACCGGCACCAGCCCGCAGCAGACGCACAACTTCAACGCGCCCACGGCGGTGTGCATGGCCGCGGTGCTGTATGTGTTCCGCACGCTGGTGCAGGACGACATTCCGCTCAACGCCGGGTGCTTGAAGCCGCTCAAGGTCATCATCCCGCCGGGCAGCATGCTCAACCCCAACCCGCCGGCATCGGTGGTGGCGGGCAATGTGGAGACCTCCACCTGCATCACCAACGCGCTGTACGGTGCGCTGGGG
>SDXZ01000203.1 GCA_004210805.1 Acidovorax sp. | reverse complement strand
CGCCTGGGCAGCACGCGCGACCTGCAGGTGGGCGAATGGGTGCTGGCCATCGGCTCGCCCTTCGGTTTTGAAAACAGCGTGACCGCCGGCGTGGTCAGCGCCAAGGGCCGCTCGCTGCCGGACGACAGCCTGGTGCCTTTCATCCAGACCGACGTGGCGGTCAACCCCGGCAACTCGGGCGGGCCGCTGTTCAATGCGCGCGGCGAGGTCGTGGGCATCAACTCGCAGATCTACAGCCGCTCGGGCGGCTACCAGGGCGTGTCGTTTGCGATCCCCATCGAGCTGGCCGCCAAGATCAAGGACCAGATCGTCGCCACGGGCAAGGTGCGCCATGCGCAACTCGGTGTGGCGGTGCAGGAGGTGAACCAGGCGTTTGCCGAATCCTTCCAGCTCGACAAACCCGAAGGCGCGCTGGTGGCCAGCGTGAGCAAAAACAGCCCGGCCGAGAAGGCAGGCCTGCAGCCCGGCGACGTGATCCGCCAGATTGACGGCCACGCCATCGTCGCATCCGGCGACCTGCCTGCCTGGGTGGGCCAGGCACAGCCGGGGCAGCAGGCCAAGCTGTCGGTGTGGCGGCAGGGCAAGGTGGTGGAGCTGACCGCCACCCTGGCCGATGCCAGCGACAAGGCGACAAAGCAGGCACGCGCCGACGAGGCGGTGGGCAAGGGCCAACTGGGGCTGTCCTTGCGCCCGCTCGACGCTGAAGAGCGCCGCGAGGTCGGCGTGAGCGAGGGTCTGGTCATCGAGCAGGCCCGCGGCCCGGCCGCTGCGGCTGGCGTGCAGCCTGGCGATGTGCTGCTGGCCATCAACGGTGCACCGGCCAAGAACATCGACCAGGTGCGCACCGCCATGGCCAAGGCAGGCAAGTCGGTGGCGCTGCTGATCGAACGCGATGGCAACAAGATCTTTGTGCCGGTGCGCCTGGGGTGAGGCTGTGCGGCGCGCTGCGGCCGCCACATCCGCGCTGCGGCCGGCCTCAGCGTTAAAACCGCACGGTGGCGCTCAGGCTCACAGTGCGCGGGTCGCCCGCCTTCACGTAGTTGGCGTACTGGTACATCCAGTATTTTTTGTCGGCCGCGTTGTTCACGGACAGGCGCCACGTCGTGTCGTACCCGCCCACCACCGTGTCGTAGGTGGCGCCCAGGTTCAGCAGCGTATAGGCCGGCGTGCGCAGGTCGCCCGTGGCGCGCAGCAGGGTGTTGCCGGTGTGCTTGGCCCCGGCCGTGAGCTGCAGGCCCGGCAGCTGCGCCACGCGGTAGGCCAACTGCGCCGTGGCCACCAGGTTGGGCGCGCCCACTACGCGGTTGCCCACGTTGGCGTTGCCCCGGCCGTACTCGCTGTCCAGCACCATCAGGCTGCCGCCCAGTCGCCACTGGCGGCCCAGGCGCGCAGTGGCAGCGAGCTCCACCCCCTGAAAGGTCGAGCGGCCGTCCTGCACCAGCGTGCTCGCGCCGCCGGTGGTCTGCACGTACTCGGCCTTCTTCTCAATGCGGAACAGCGCCGCGGTGGCCGACCAGCCGGCCTGCTCGGTCTTGACCCCCAGCTCGTACTGCGTGCTCTTGAGCGGGTCGAGCAATTCGCCGTAGTTGGTGTAGGTGGTGTTGCTCACCGAGGTGCCCGGCTGAAGCGCCTGCACGTAGCTCGCGTAGACCATCGTCTGCGGCGCAAACTTGTACATCAACGCCAGCGACGGCGTCATCACGCCCGACTTGCCATAGCGCGAAGTCTCGGCGCCCGTGCCGTCAAAACCGCGCTGCGTGTAGTGCGTGTAGCGCAGGCCCGCCAGAGCCGACCACGCGGGCGTGAAGTCGATGGTGTCGCTCACAAACACGGCCTTTTGCGTGATCTCGGCCGCACGGTACAGCCCCAGGCTGGCAAAGTCGCCCTGGCTGGCGTAGCCCAGCGTGTTCTGCGTGCCCAGGTTGCCCGTGCCCGCCGTGCCGTAGAAGCCGTTGGCGGAATAGTCGTTGGCCTGCTGCTGCCACACGCCGCCGGCCACCAGCTGGTGCTGCATGCCGCCCAGGGTCAGCCGGCCCTGCAGCACGGCATCGAGGTGGTTGAACTGGTAGGACTCGCCGTAGTCCGAGCGGTCGTTGCGGTAGTTGCCGGCGGCGTCCAGCAAGTCCAGCACCGATTCATTGCGCCGCGTGCGTGTGCCGCTGTGGCTGTAGCTGGTGCGCACCTGCCAGTCGGGCGCCAGTTGGTACTTGAGCCCGGTCGACAGGTACTTGAAGGTGTTGTCCGCGTAGTTGCCGGGGCCTACCAGCCGGCCGTTGTCGTTGGCGATGGGCGACGGCAGGCGCGTGCCCACGAGCGACGCGGTGGTGATGGTGGGCTCGGCATCGCGCGACAGGCGGTCCTGGACCAGCGACTGGAACTCCCAGGTCAGGTCGCGCGTCAGGCGTGCGTCGAGCGCCAGCGACAGCGCGTTGCGCCGCAGCCGCCCGTCGTTGAAGGTGTCGCCGTTTTCATGCGTGGCGTTCAGGCGGTAGCCCCACCGGCCGTCGTCGCCCACACGGCCGCCCAGGTCTGCGTGGGCGCGCCACAGGCTTTTGGAAGTGAGCCCCAGGCTCAGGCTGCGCTCGGTGCTGGCGGCGGGTTTCTTGGTCACGTAATTGACCATGCCCCCGGGGCTGCCAAAGCCGTACATGAAGCTGGTGGCGCCCTTGAGCAACTCGACCTGCTCCATGTGTTCGTAGGGCAGGGTCGTCACATAGCTGATGAACGGTCGGTCGTCGATGCGAAACGAGTTCTGCCAGTCCAGGTCCAGCCCGCGCACCGTGAGGTAGCTGGCCCAGGCGCCTACGCTGGCGCTGTTGTCGGACACCGAGGCGTCGGTAAAGAACAGGTCGCCCACCTTGTTGGGCGACGTCTGCTCGATTGTCTCGGCCGTCACCACGCGGGTGGAGTACGGCGTCTGCAGCGCCGTGCGGTCCCCCAGCGCACCGGCGCTCACCGGGCGGCGCAGCTGCAGGTCGGCGGCATCTTCTTGCGCCGTGGCACGCACGGTCACGTCGGCCAACTGCGGCGCTGTGGCGGTGCTGCTGGCGTCTTGCGCGTGGGTGGCCGCACAGGCGAGCAGGCTGGCCAGGCACAGGGCCGATGGCGCGAATGCAGGCCGTACAGGGCGCGCCCGAAGGGGGTTGTGGTGGATGGCCATTTGATGAATGCAAATGAAAATGATTATTATCCACAACAACTTGAGTCAGGAGAAGAAGCAAGGGGCCGGGTGGTGCCAACGTGTGCTGTGGCGCCGCGCGGTCATGCCCACATCGGCCGCAGCGGTGGCTACGGCTTAACCGCGCAGCAGTGCCATGGGCAAACCATCCCCACCGCCCGCACGGTCCGCACTGCCCATGCCGTCCACCACACGCAACGCTGCCGCTATCCTCTGAGGGGTCCCCACTTCCCTGATCTTTCTGGCCCGCTGCCATGCGCCTGCTGCTTGTAGAAGACGACCCCATGATTGGCGAAGCCGTGCAGGACTTGCTGCGCGCCGAACACTACGCCGTGGACTGGGCGCGCGACGGTGACGCGGCCGACACGGCATTACGCACCCAGCCCTACGACCTGGTGCTGCTGGACCTGGGCCTGCCCAAACGTGACGGCATCACCGTGCTGCGCGACCTGCGCACGCGCAAGGACCGCACCCCCGTGCTGGTGGCCACCGCACGCGACGCAGTCGCACAGCGCATCGAGGGGCTCGACGCAGGCGCCGACGACTACGTGCTCAAGCCCTATGACCTCGATGAGCTGCTCGCCCGCATCCGCGCGCTGCTGCGCCGCGCCTCCGGCCGGGCCGAGCCGGTGTATGAGCACAAAGGCGTGTGCATCAACCCCGCCACGCGCGAGGCCACGGTGCAGGGCGTTCCCGTCGTGCTGTCGGGCCGCGAGTGGGCCGTGCTGGAGCCGCTGATCGCCCGCCCGGGCATGGTGCTGTCGCGCCAGCAGCTCGAAGACAAGCTCTACGGCTGGGGCGACGAGGTCAGCAGCAATGCCGTGGAGGTGTATATCCACGGCCTGCGCAAAAAGCTGGGGGCCGAGGTGCTGCTCAACGTGCGCGGCGTCGGTTATCTCGTTCCCAAAGCATGATGGACAAAGTCACCCAGGCACTGCGTGCCCTGCTGCCGCGCTCGCTGCGCACGCGGCTGTTGATCTTTCTGCTCGCCGCCATCCTGCTGGCGGGCGCGGTGCAGGGCGCGCTGGCCTACCGCGGCGCGCTGGCCGAGGCCGACACCCTGTTCGACTACCACATGCAGCAGACCGCGCTGGCGCTGCGCTCGGGCCTGCCGGTGGACGCGCAAGGCCTGGGTCCGGGGCTGGAGCCCGAGGACGAGAACCACGAATTCATCGTGCAGGTCTGGACCAACGAGGGTCTGCGCATTTTCGAATCGGCCGTGGGTGCGGAGCTGCCGCAGATCGCCGTGCTGGGCTTTACCGATGTGCAGGCGCGCGGCGGCACCTACCGCGTGTTTTCGATGCAGACGCGCTCGCAGGTGATCCAGGTGGCGCAGAACATGGCCGCGCGCCGCGACATGGCCCGTGCGCTGGCGCTGCGCACGCTGGCGCCGCTGGCCATCATGGCGCCGCTGTTGGTGCTGGCCGTGTGGTGGGGCGTGAGCCGCTCGCTGGCGCCGGTGGAGCGGGTGCGCCGCCAGCTCGCGCAGCGCCAGGCGGACGACCTCTCACCCGTGAACGACGCGCAACTGCCCGATGAAGTGCAGCCGCTGGTGAGCGAGCTCAACCTGCTGTTCGAACGCGTGCAGCGCGCGTTCGATGCGCAGCAGCACTTTGTGGCCGACGCCGCGCACGAGCTGCGCTCGCCCCTGGCCGCGCTGCGCCTGCAGCTGCAGGGCCTGCAGCGCGCGGGCGACGACGTTGCGCGGGCCGCGGCCATCGAGCGCCTGTCCTCGGGCATCGACCGCGCGACGCGGCTGGTGGAGCAGCTGTTGACCCTGGCCCGGCAAGAGGCTGGCGCGGGGGCCCCCGGCGCACACGCCGAACCGGTGGACCTGCAGGCCGTGGCGCAGCTGGCGCTGGCCGATGTGGCCCCTGCCGCGCAGGCCCGGTCGATGGACCTGGGCCTGCTCGACTCCGACGCCGCCCAAGTACCCGGCAACGCCGAGGCGCTGCGCATGCTGGCGCGCAACCTGCTCGACAACGCCGTCAAGTACACGCCCGCGGGCGGCCGGGTGGACCTGCAGATCCGGCGTGTGAACCACAACGGCGACGCCGTGCAGCTCACGGTGGAAGACAGCGGCCCCGGCATCCCCGAAGAACACCGCGCCCGCGTGATGCAGCGCTTTGTGCGCGAGACCACCGATGGCGCCCCCGGCAGCGGGCTGGGTCTGGCCATCGTGCAGACCATCGCGCAGGCCCACGGCGCGTCGGTGGTGCTGGATGCCTCGCCGCGGCTGGGCGGGTTGCGGGTGACGGTGCAGTGGAACGGGGTGGGGTAGGGCAGCAGGTGGGCTGCGGTGATTTGGAGCTGCGGTGGTGGCGAGGAGGCGTCCGGCAATTTCCGGGATGCCCGCTTGAAGTCCAAGGATGAATTGCTATCATTTGTATAGCTAATAGCGCTTATCAATCAAGCGCTGGCGGCCTAAAAGACCAAAAATCGTGGTCTGAATTACCCGCGCCGGCCCCCACACCAAAGGCCACACGGCCGTCGCCGCGGCGGCACCCATCCGCCTCGCCAGCACCGCACAATGCGCAGGCCGCTGGGCTGGCGGGGCTTGCGCCCCGATGCAGCCATCCACACTGCTTGACCGGGATCGTCATCACATGAACTTCATCGTTTTCGGCGCGGGCGCCATCGGCTGCTACGTGGGCGGCCGGCTGGCTGCACAAGGGCACCCGGTGTGCCTGGTGGGCCGGCCGCGCGCGCTCGAGCCCATCGCAATGCAGGGCCTGCGCGTGACCGACCTGGACGGGTTCGATCAACTGGTGCCGCCGTCGGCCCTGCGCATCGCCACCACGGTGGCCGACGCCGTGCCCCGGGCCGGCAGCGTGGTCCTGCTGTGCGTCAAAAGCGGCGCCACCGAATCGGCCGCGCGCGACCTGGCGGCGGCCTGCCCACCCGGCACGCCCGTGATCTCGCTGCAAAACGGCGTGGACAACGTGGCCCAGCTGGCGGCCCTGGCCCCCGGCCTGCGCGTGCTGGCGGGCATGGTGCCGTACAACGTGGTGCTGCGCGGCGCCCACGTGCACCGCGCGACGGCAGGGCCTCTGCAATTGCAGCGCGACGAGGTCACCGAGCGCCTGATGCCCGAGCTCAACGCCGCCGGCCTGGCCACCGTGCTGCCGCCGGACATCCGCGCGGTGCAGTGGGGCAAGCTGCTGCTCAACCTCAACAACCCGGTGAATGCGCTGTCCAACCTGCCGCTGCGCGACGAACTGCTCGACCGCGACTGCCGCCACGTGTTCGCCGCGCTGCAGACCGAGGCCCTGGCTGCGATGGCGCGCGCCGGCATCACCCCCGCCAAGGTCACGGCCGTGTCGCCGCGCCTGCTGCCGCACGTACTGCGCCTGCCCAACTGGCTGTTCACCCGCCTGGCCCGCCGCATGCTGCAGATCGACGCCAAGGCGCGCTCGTCGATGTGGGACGACCTGGAGGCCGGCCGCGTGACCGAGATCGATGCCATCTGCGGATCGGTGGTGCGGCTGGCCGCGCAGCATGGTGGGCAGGCGCCGCTCAGCGCGCGCATGTGCGAGTTGCTCAGTGGGCCGCGGCTGCGGTTGACAGGGCGGGAGATGCGCAGCGCGTTGGGTTTGGCGTGAGACAGGACTTGCTGGAAAAAGCTTGGTGCCTTGTCTTCCCACCCAGGTCGTTGGCTTGCCAAGGCGCATGTTTTCCCTGTCCTAACCTTCCCCTCGTGCGTGGCGCAGACCCGGCTGCAAAGCTGCGTTCAAGTCAACGCTGGGTGGGAACCGCTAAGCTTTTGATCATGCGCAAATTCATACTCCTTGCAGCCACTGCGCTCCTGTCATCGACACCCTCCCTCGCCGCGCCACCGCGCACGGACACGCTGGTCATCAGCCCGTCCGAAGGGTGGGCCGCGGTCGGTTGTACGCCAGACAAACTCTGTGTGGAAATCGCTCCATCGGAGCCCGGCTGCGAAGACCAGGCATGTCCCAACGGCGCAGCCGATGGCACGGACGTGAGCGTGCAGCTGCCTGGCGGTCAGGGCGATCCGGCGCATATGCTCTATCGGATAGCAGGGCTGCCATCCGCAGACGCTTATGCCCGGCTGTGGCCGAAGCTCATCCGCTTCAAGGGCGGCCTCCTTGTGGGTGTGCAAATGGAGGAGCGCGCCATGTATTCGGGCGGTGGCGCTGACGCAAGCATCCGCTGCAGGGTGGCCGGTGCTGCGCTATCGCAGCAAGGCGACATCGTTTCCGGGGCACGTGTCGCGGTCCAAAGACTCGCTGGCGGCGCGGCCACTTCGCCAGCGCGACCTGGTGACCGTGACCGACCCCCAATGCAGTTACCAGCGGTTGTTTCGCTTCACCCCGCAAGCCCGCGCTTACGTGCCCGATACGCCAGCGCCCGATTGCACGGACTACACCGTGCCCTGATGGGCTGTGCAAGCTCACCGGAGGTTGCCAGGCCTGGCTGCCAGTGCGACGATGGCAATACGGCCAGCGATGAGCAAGATGCACTGCAGTGGCAACCGCTGCCAGCGCGCCGGCTTGCTCACGGGCGCGCGGGGCGAGTGCCCTACCGGCGACAACGGCGCTGATGGTCCGCGCCCACAGGCCCAGGGTCACCGTCCTGTCAGGGCTGTCTTCATGTTGTCGCCGGCCAGTTTCATAACAAGGACCCACGATGACAGAGCCAAGCACCAACACCACCCCGGCGAAAGGCCCCGCCTCGTATTTCCCGTCCATCGAGGCCAAGTACGGCCAGCCTATCAGCCACTGGATGGACGTACTGCGCGCCGCGGGCCCGCGCAAGCACATGGAGTACGTGGCCCTGCTCAAAACCGACCACGCCCTGGGCCATGGGCATGCGAATGCGCTGGTGGCGGCCTATCTGAGCCAAGGCAAGTCATAGCTGTCCATCTTTGGGGGATGTGCGCAGCCGGGGTCGCCACTCAGGCCGCACCAGCCTCACCCAAGCCCAGCGGCACCTTGAGCCCTGCTTTCAAACACCCCAGCGACACCGACGTGCGAAAGCGCCGCACGTTGTCGTCCCCATCGAACAGCCGCCGCGTCAGCGCCTCGTAGTCCGCCATCGACGCCACGTTGACCACCAGCAGGTAGTCCGCCTCGCCGGTCACGCTGTAGCACTGCTGCACCGCGTCTTCGGCGGCGATGCGCGCGCGCAGCGGGGCCGTGCGGTCGGGGCGTTCGTTCTCCAGGTGGATCTCCAGCACGATGGTCAGCGGCATGCCCACCTTCACCGGGTCGATCACGGCCACGTTGGCGCGGATCACGCCGCTGTCCTGCAGCCGCTTGATGCGCCGCTGCACCGCTGGCGCCGACAGATTGACCGCCTTGGCGATCAGGCGCTGGGGCGTGGTGTTGTCCGTCTGGAGGATGTCGAGGATGGCCAGGTCGAAGCGGTCCAGGCCCGGGTGCGGCAGGGGCGCGATGGCGGGGGAGGTGGAGGAAGTGGGTGAAGCGGGGGA
>SDXZ01000365.1 GCA_004210805.1 Acidovorax sp. | reverse complement strand
CTCGACATGGGCGAGCCGCTGCAGATCCTGGACCTGGCGCAGCGCATGGTGGCGCTGTCGGGCCTGACGGTGCGCGATGCGCGGCACCCGGCGGGCGACATCGAGATCGTGTTCACCGGCCTGCGCCCCGGCGAAAAGCTCTATGAAGAACTGCTGATCGGCGACAACCCGCTGCCCACGGCCCACCCCCGCATCCTCCGGGCCCGCGAGGAATATCGGCCGTGGGACGAGCTGCAGGCCTCGCTGCAGTATTTGCGGCAGGCCGCCCAGGCGGGTGACCACGGTGCCATGACCGCAATGCTGCGGCAGCTGGTGCCGGGCTACCAGCCCGAAGCCGCGGACGCGCCATGAAGCCGGGGCTGGTGCGGGGCACGCTGACCCTGCTCACGGGCAGCGTTGCGGCCCACGCCATTCCCCTGCTGCTGGGCCCGGCGCTCACGCGCGTGTACAGCCCCGAGGCCTACGGGCAGTTTGCGCTGCTGTGGGCGGTGTCCACCAACATTGCGGTGGTGGCCTGCGCGCGGTACGAGTTTGCGCTGCCACTCGAAACCAGCGACGAGGGCGCAGCGGACCTCATGGCCCTGTGCGCGCGCATCTTGCTGGCTGTCTCGGCGGCATCCGCCGCTGCAGGTGCCTTGCTCGCGTTCTGGCAGGGCATGCCGCTGGCATGGAGCCTGCCGCTGGCCGTGGCAGCCGGCGGCACGGTGCAGTGGCTCACGATGTGGGCCACGCGGACGCAGAGGTTTGGACTGCTGGCACTGGCCCGGCTGGCTCAGCAAGGCGGCGGCGCCATGGTGCAGCTGCTGCTGGGCTTGCTGAAGATGGGCCCGCTGGGGCTGGTGCTGGGCGCTGCCACCACCGCGCTGGCCGCCGCCTGCCTGCTGGCCCGGCCAGCGCCCGCAGGCGGTTGGCCAGGGCTGTGGCGCCGGCCGCGGGCTGCCTTGGCGGCGGCTGCCCGGCGGCATCGGGACTTTCCATTGCTCAACACGCCCCACGCTTTTCTGGGCGCGCTGCAGGACACCCTCACCCTGGTGCTGGTGGCGTCCCTCACCGGCGACGCGGCGGCGGGTATCTGGGCGCTGGCGCTGCGCTACCTCAAGGCGCCGGCCACGCTGGTGGGCGGGGCCTTGTCGCAAACCCTGTACCCGCGCCTGCTGCAGGCCAGGGGCAGCGCTGAAGCGCGCACCGTCGTGCGGCGCGCGGTGCTGGGGCTGGCGGCAATCGCATTGCCCTTCGCAGCCGTCCTGCTGGTGGGGGGCCCGTATATCTTCACCCTGGCTTTTGGCGACCAATGGGCGCAGACCGGCGAACTCGCCCGCGCCATGGCGCCGTACATTGCCCTGCATTTCATCGCCTCCCCGCTGGCGGTGGTCACCATGGCCTGGAAGGCACAGGCCTGGGCGCTGCGCCTAGCGCTGGTTGGACAATGCCTGTTCTTTGCGGGCCTTGTGCCAGGGCTGTACCTGGGCGGGCTCACCGGCGCAGGATGGGGCATTTCTGCCAGCATGCTGGCCTACTTTGGCTACTATTTCTGGGCCCTGGCGAACTGGAAGGACATTCCCCATGAGAGCGCTGCTTAACCGCTGGCGTCGCAGCCTCTGGCAGGCACTTTT
>SDXZ01000364.1 GCA_004210805.1 Acidovorax sp. | reverse complement strand
TCGGCCGAAGCCCACAACCGCGCCATGGAGCGCATGGTGCAGGCCGGCGCGCGGCCCATCACGGCCCTGCAGTACCTGCTGGAGCTGCAGCGCGACTGGGCGCGGGGCGAGACGTACGACATGACGACGGGCATCGCCAAGAAGTTCGGCGGCGGCTATGGCCTGGGCATCACCTACGCCAAAAGCATGTTCAACGCCCACGAAGGTTAAAAAGGGCGCATCAGCCTACTGCGCGGCCGGATCCCGCACCTGTGGCCCTCACCGTACGAGAGTACGGTTGCGGTCCTCGGCGCAGGCTTCGGCCGCTCGCTACGGCTGCTGCACCCTTTTTGCGCTCTGCCACGCTGAAATCCTTGAAGCCCGAAGACCATGACACAACCCGCCACCACTCCCGACCTCATCCTGCATAACGGGCGCTTCACCACGCTGGACCGCGCCAACCCCACGGCCAGTGCGGTCGCCATTGCGCAAGGGCGCTTCACCAAGGTGGGTGACGACCGCGAGGTGATGGCGCTGGCCGGTGCGGGCACGCGGGTCATCGACCTGGGCGGGCGCAGCGTGCTGCCGGGGCTCATCGACAACCACCTGCACATCATCCGCGGTGGCCTCAACTTCAACATGGAGCTGCGGTGGGACGGAGTGCGCAGCCTGGCCGACGCCATGGCCATGCTCAAAGCCCAGGTGGCGGTGACGCCCGCGCCGCAGTGGGTGCGCGTGGTGGGCGGCTTCACCGAACACCAGTTTGCGGAAAAGCGCCTGCCTACATTGGCCGAGTTGAATGCCGTGGCGCCCGACACGCCCGTGTTCATCCTGCACCTGTACGACCGCGCATTGCTCAACGGCGCCGCGCTGCGCGCGGTGGGCTATGGCAAGGACACGCCCGCGCCACCCGGTGGCGAGATCGTGCGCGACAGCGCGGGCAACCCCACGGGCCTGCTGCTGGCCAAGCCCAATGCGGCCATCCTGTATGCCACGCTGGCCAAGGGCCCCAAGCTGCCGCACGACTACCAGGTCAACTCCACGCGCCACTTCATGCGCGAACTCAACCGCCTGGGCGTGACCGGCGCCATCGACGCGGGCGGCGGCATGCAGAACTATCCGGATGACTACGACGTGATCCAGGAACTGGCCGATGCCGACCAGCTCACCATCCGCCTGGCCTACAACCTGTTCACGCAAAAGCCCCAGCACGAGAAGGAAGACTTTCTGAACTGGACGGCCACCTCGCAGTACAAGCAGGGCACGGACTACTTTCGCCACAACGGCGCGGGCGAGATGCTGGTGTTCTCTGCGGCCGACTTCGAGGACTTCCGCCAGCCCCAGCCCGAGCTGGCGCCCGGCATGGAAGGCGAACTGGAAGAGGTGGTGCGCATCCTCGCGCAGAACCGCTGGCCCTGGCGCATGCACGCCACCTACGACGAGACCATCGAGCGCGCGCTCAACGTATTCGAAAAGGTCAACCAGGACACACCGCTGGCCGGCCTGAACTGGTTCTTCGACCACGCCGAAACCATCTCGGAAAAGTCCATCGACCGCATCGCCGCCCTGGGCGGCGGCGTGGCCGTGCAGCACCGCATGGCCTACCAGGGCGAGTACTTCGTCGAGCGCTACGGCGC
>SDXZ01000363.1 GCA_004210805.1 Acidovorax sp. | reverse complement strand
GGCACCAGCTCGGGCACGATGGATTGCCAGGTGGGGCCCATGAGCGCAGCGCCGATGCCGCCCACGAAGGTCAGCGCCACCAGCCACTCCACCGTCAGCGTGTGGGTGTTGGCCAGGATGAGCAACGTGCCGCTGACGGCGGCCAGCAGCACCTGCACGCCGATGAGGAAACGGCGGCGGTCCAGGATGTCCGACAGCACTCCCGCAGGGATGGCGAGCAGAAAGACGGGCAGCGTGGCGGCGGTCTGGATCAGCGCGACCGCGGTGGGGCTGGACGAGAGCTCGGTCACCATCCAGGCGCTGGCGACGTCGCGCATGAAGCTGCCAATGTTGCCCAGCACGGTGGCGGCCCACAGCACCGCGAAGACGGGAATGGCCAGCGGCGCGAAGCTGCCGGAAGCCCCCGGAGCAGCCAATGCCGGCGCGGGCGCTGCAGCAGCAGGGGTGGGATGGTGGTGATCGTGTTGGTTATCCGGCATGGTGGCCTCCGAGGTCGTGCCAGGCGACGAGCAGCATCCCGCCCACCAGGCCCCAATGTTCAAAGAATGCGTTGGCGCTGCGCTGCAGATCGGCGGGCGGCGCGGCCCAGAAGCGGTCTGCCAGCAAGGCGGCAAGCACGGTGAAGCCCGCCAGGGCCAGCGCCCCCAGCCAGCGGTACCAGCCCGACAGGATGAGCGCCGAAGCCCCGAGCTGCAGCACCAGCGTGGCAGCAGCGATGGGCGCGGCGGGCGCGAGGCCCAGCGAGCGCACCTCAGCCACGGCACCCACAAAGTCGCGGGCCTTGCCGATGCCGCCCTGCAGGTAAGCGGCGCACAGGCACAGCAGCGCCAGCGTCTGCACCCAGGGTGCGGTGGCGGCGGCTTGCAACGCGTGCAACACCGTCACACCGCCCAGCAGGCGCAGCCGAGCGCACCCCAAAAGCCCTGCAGGTCGGACACGGGCAGCTTGCTGCTCCAGGCCGTGGCATGGGCGTGGCCGTGCAGGTTGCAGTCGCTGGCACAGCCGCAGTTCGCCGCCGCGTTGCGCAGCACGGCCTGCAGCGGCGCGCCGTCCGGCCCTGCCTGGGCACCCCAGGCGCCATAGCCGCCGAAGGTGCGCACGGGCGACCAGTCGGGCATGGCGGGCGGCGGGGCCGCGTCGTCGAAGCGCGCGAAGTCGCCCACGCCATAGACCACCTTGCCGCCCACTACGGTGAGCAGGGCCGTGGTATCGGCGATGTCGGACTCGGGGCAGGCAAAGAAGTCGCGGTCGGGCACGACGAGGTCGGCCAGCTGGCCTGCCTCGATGCGGCCCTTCTTGCCCTGCTCGTTGCTGAACCAGGTGACGTTCTCGGTCCACATGCGCAGGGCCTGGTCGCGGGTGAGGCAGTTGGGCTGCGGCGTGAGCTGCAGGCCGCCCACCGTCTTGCCGGTGACGAGCCAGGACAGCGACACCCAGGGGTTGTAGCTGGCCACGCGGGTGGCGTCGGTGCCGGCGGACACGTTGACGCCCTTCTCCAGCATGCGCTTGACCGGGGGCGTGGCCTCGGCCGCCGCGGCGCCGTAGCGCTCGACGAAGTACTCGCCCTGGTAGGCCATGCGGTGCTGCACGGCCACGCCGCCGCCCAGGGCGGCGATGCGGTCGAT
>SDXZ01000202.1 GCA_004210805.1 Acidovorax sp. | reverse complement strand
TGCGCGACGGATGTCGCTGCTGGAGGGGGGGATGGGGGGGCAACGCGACGGCAGGCGGGAACCAGGAGCAGCGACGCCGCAAGGAAGACAAAGGCCGAGTGGCTTATCTGCACTTGAGTTCTCCGTGGTTTCCGGGGACGCCATGGCCATCGCCGTGCTGCCATCCACGGGGCTCGTGGTCGCGCATGCTGGAAGCAGCAACAGGGCGAGCCCGATGCTGACGATTCGGAGGGAAGAGGGGGCTTGGCGCAAGATGCAGTTCCGTCCTTCAGGGGGCGGTGCGTCAGTGCATCGCTGGATCAAGGCGCTACATCTGCACGTCTGTTCCCGTGAACGGCGGCTGGGGGCCGACGTGAAACGTCAGGGATACCCACGAGGGCATGGAAGAACCCGTATTGCTGGGGATATAGGTTGCGTCTGTCCGGGTTGTAGTAGCGTGGATCAGAACGGGAGGGTTCTCCAAGTGCGCAACAGTCTTCGGTGGTTGGGGTCGCTGCTCGATCGCGTGGGCCTCAAGGAAGCAGTGGAAGAGGCGAGCGATTGGGTGCGGTACTACGCGCAGGGGAAGTCGCCCGCGAGTGAGCCGCAGCCGACCCGTGTTTCCCGTCCCATGCACTCCGAGCCGCCGCGTGCCTCCGTGCACGAGGTGATCGCGTCCATGCGGAACGCCATGCCCGAGCGGCAGGTGGACGGGACGGTGGTGGAGATTCCGTTCGAGGGCCGGATGGAGCTGGTGCCCTCGGCCCTGCGCAAGCGGGCGCCGAAGGTGAAGAAGGCCGCGGGCAAGAAGACCGCCGCCAAGAAGGCTCCGGCCAAGAAGGCCGCCGCGAAGAAGGCTCCGGCCAGGAAGGCCGCCGCGAAGAAGGCTCCCGCGAGGAAGTCCGCGGCGCAGCCCGCGAGCGAGGACGCGGTAGGGGTACTGGAGACGGCGCTGCGAGGCCATGCGCGCCAGAAGGACCTGGTCTCCGCCGGCAAGGAGAAGGACCAGCTCCTGCGTTCGTTGATCCCCTTGTACTTGGCGCGGTCGCTGGACGTGGAGATCACGTCGGGCACCACGTCGCGCTTCTGGAGCGGGCTGGGCGTGACGTACGCCGCGCCGAACGCCGCCAAGGCGCTGCGCCTGCACGCCGGCTACGCGCAGGACACCAAGAAGGGCAAGGCCATCACGGCCAAGGGTGTCCGGTACGTGGAAGACGCCCTCGGTCAGGGCTGAAGAAGCCATGCCGCGCCTTGATCTGTCACCCAGGCGCGGCATGGCTCGCGTCGCTGCGGGAATGCTCGTGGGGACGTTGGTCGCCTGTGTGGGTGCGAAACGCTACTACCTGAACGAGGAGCTGCGCCGACGCGAGGGCAGCTCCTTTCTGGCCGTAGCTCCAGGCCCGTGGCCGGAAGTTCCCGTCGTCATCGAAAACGGGACTCGTGTCCCCGATGATCTGGTCCTCACCACGTTGACTTCGCTCATGGGTCTGCCTGGAGCTGCGGACGCGTGCGATCCGCTGACAGGCCGTCCCAGGGCGGACGCCACTGAATATTGCGTCGCGCTCTATCGAACGCCGGAGGACTGGCGTGTCTCCTGGCCCGTGCGCAACGTCCTGGACGTGTCCAAGGCGTGTTGGCCCCCGTTCGGAGGGGTCGATGATGCGGACTTCGGGGATGATCTTCCTGTCTTTGGCTATGCGCACAACCACCCCTGCGGCGCGGGTGCGAGCAGCCAGGACCTCGAGAGCTGGCCTCGATTGAAGGCCGGAGAAGAAGGATGGGTGTTGGTCGCGTATGCGGCCACTCCCAGTGGAAGACTCGCCCGTGACTCACGAGGCGAGCCCATTCCTGCCTGGGGATGGCTTGCCACGGGTCATCGGGATGCGCCGCGTTTCTACAAATGGAATCAGGCGGGAGCGGTGTTCAGGTGGATGGGCCGCGAATCCGGTTGGACCTTCCAGGCAACGTGTCGTCCTGCCTCCTCCAATATTCTTCGTCGCAACGGAGTGATGCCGGAATGTTCTCCTGCGCTGAACTGGTAGCTCGCTGGGTCCTGACGGTCATCCGCTCCGGAGCGTTGCGATGATGCTTCATCCGATTCTTGTGCTGGCGACGCTTCTGTCGGACGCAGGGACACCGGCGGCACCGCAAGTCGCAGCGAAGCCAGACGCAGGGGTTCCTGCCCTAAGCCGTCCTGCTCCCGTGCTGGATGCGGGAACAGGCGACAAGGGCGCAGCCGCATCAAGCTTTGAGTGGCCGGAAGATGTGCAGCCCATGGCGACCCTGGATGGGCCGGCCATCCTCGCGTCCTACGCGGCCCTCCAGGATGTCGTGAGCCGCTTCCCGAAGTCGCGCCAGGGGGAATGCATCTTCACGGCCCGAGCCCTGGACGTGGTCGTAGGGAAGGGCAAGGGGGTCTATATCGTTCGCGTGAATCGACGCATCGACCACTGCGAAGGAATTGGCCCGGGTGGGAACCTGGAGTTGGACTGGTTCGAACTCTACGCCGTCTCGCCAGAGGGAAAGATCATCGAGCGGTATCAGTACTCTCCCTGAGTTGAGTTCGGATCTACCGTGTCAGTCCTGCCGAGCCGAACGCGAACCGGGGATGGGCAGGTTGTCTGTCTTCCGGTACGTGGCCACCACCGAATACTTCGTGTCCACCGTGTGGTTCCGGCTCGCCGCGTGGAACAGTCGCGCGTGGAAGAGCAGCACGTCCCCCGGTGACAGCCGCACGTATTGCGCATCCGCGATCAGCGCCGCGTTCTCCGGCAGCTCCGGCCGCAAGAAAAGACGCGCGTCGTAGCGCTCCGGTGCGAACGACATCCGGTGCGTCCCGGGCAAGACCTTGAGTCCGCCGTTCTCCGGCGTCTCCTGGCCCAATGCCAACCACGTGGAGATCAGCTCCGGCCGCGTGAAGGACCAGTAGCGCACGTCCTGGTGCCACCCCGTGTCCGACGAGTAGCGCGGCTGCTTGGTCATGATGCAGTTGTGGTGCGCCCGCGCCTGCACCACCGGCCCCTCCAGCAACTGTCCCAGCGCCTCCGCCATCCGCGCGTCGTCGAACCACGCCGCGAAGAGGAGAGAGCGCTCGTGCGCGCGCAGCAGCCGGCGCACCGTCCGGCCCCCTTCCTCCTCCAGGCTGGCCGGGGAGCCCGGATAGGCCACGTCGGCCTCGTACTCCACCGGGCCTTCACCGGAGGCGAGCTGCTCCTGGATACAGGCCCGCATCCGGGCGCACGTCGCACCCTCCACGAAGGACGGTAGAATGAGATATCCATCTGTATTGAATTGGTTTTGAAGTTTTGAGTTCAAGAGCATCGATCTCTCATGCTGCACGAAAAATCCTAGCTGATAGAAAGAAATTCCAATTAGAAGCAGGTCGTTTGGGGTTTGAGCCTGGGCTGGCTACGGTGGCCATGTGGAGTCAAGGAAATGAGAAGCGCTCGGAGGTAACGGCATCCTCCCTGCCAGAACAGCGATGGCATTGTCTTCGGTTAGCGCAAGCTGAAGTGAAGGTAGCGAAGGGAATGTTTTGGGTGCACCCATGGACTGCAATATTTCGATGACGAGCTTTATGAAGTGAACGAAAAACCAAATCTCAAATTTCCCCCGTATATACTCTTTTCTTCTGTATGTTTTTAGTTTTCGCGCTGAGGCGCGAATGCCTCTCCAGGAGCTTGGCGGCGTGATTACTCCGCAGTACTGATCCAGAAGGGAGAGGACCTTCCCTTGTCGATGCAGTCTCCCGGATGAATCTAGTTTGAATATCTTTGACATGTTTAGATTGTTTAGATTGGGGCGCCGCCCCTTTTTTCGATGAAAGATACTCCATGCCATTAGGGCGGTCAGGGCCTGCATTGTTTTTTCATAGAGCAATTCGTAGAGCTTTTCAAAAAACGCCAAGCGAGGATCTCTTGGGTTAAGGCGTAGGATGTCAGTCCAAAACCAAGAAAATGTGTCGCTCGATACGAGGTAGTTTTCGATTGAGTAGAGATCGGTCTCGTAGAGGTATGGGTCTGGTGTCGTTCGGGATTGGTTGACTATATTGTCGACGTCCTTGTCGACAAAGAAGAGTGCTCGCCAGTTATTATCGAGACGGCGCCTGACGACGGGTATTAGTCGAAGTACCGAGCGTTTCCCCTGGCAGACAAATGGGCTGATGGCCACCGAAGATTGATTAGCTCGTCTTCTTATCTCTGGCATGAAGAAAGTCAGATCATCCTGTCCCTCGAAGAATAGGAAAATTTCACGCCGCGAGTCTTTATAAGCGTGGCTGAACTGAAGCCAGACTGCCGAGAAAATATTCCTTTGCTTTCTGAGGTAATCTGCATAGCTCATTCCTGAGCTTCCTTCACATGTTCAGCCAAGTCTTCTGCGTATATCTCAAGCTCGTTGTCGAATGCGTAAGGGGAGTGGGTTGCGGCGGCGAGGAAGGAGCAGCGTCTCGAGTTTATGATGTCGGGAAGCAATCTTCTTTGCCAGTCTACTGATAGAGATAATTCGGGCTCATCAATGATGACCGCGAATCTCCTGGTGGGCTCCAGGTAAATATGGGAGAAAAGAGATACGATTTGCTTTTCTCCGGACGACAAGTCTTTGAGACTGAGTGGTTGATCGTTGTCTAGCCTTAGGTTGATTGCATAGTTTTGTTCGTCGTAGGTGATTCGTTTGTTTTGTAGATATTCGGAGCAGACTTTTACGAAGGACTGGATTGCCAGTTCCAGTGTGCTTAGGGATTGATCTAGTGTGATGAGTTTCGAGAAGAATCTTGCGATGTATGAGTCTTCACTTGTTAGGTGTCGGTCTGGGCTTGTCTTTATGGCTATTATTATTCCATGTAGCCTCTTTTTCTCTTCTTGATTGAGAGTCTTTTCTTCTACTCTGTTTAGTATGCGCGTAATTGTCGAGTCGTTGAGTCCTTTGATGGCGGAGGTGTCTTCTGGTTTGACTTCGCCTCTGATGATTTCGCGCAGGTAGGTTCCAACTAGGGAGTTCAGGCCGGATCTTGCGGTTTCCTTTAGTGCGGTGATGGTTGTGTTGAATTTTGCTGCGACATCCTCCATGCCAAATTCAACAAGTTCGATGTAATGTGCTGGTGAGTCAGATTGTGTTTCTTGTTTTTCATTGAAATTTTTGACCTGCTCTTCAAACTTGGGGAAAATGGTCTTGAGGTCTTTTTCGATTCTGCGATAGGTCGGAAGATATAGTACCTGGGATGCGATCTTTTCTGTCAGGAATTGACTCGCTTCAAGTATGCCTTGGTTTCCGGTGCCCCCGCTTTTGTGCTGTGGGAAGAGGTTTATTTGTGAGCTGGTTGAGAGGGCGAAAAGCCGCTCCAGCATGCTTGTTGGGATTTCTAGTTTTTCAGATAGCGAAATCCATTCGTTGGGTTGACTTGAGTCTTTGAGTCGAAGGATTGCTGCTACCAGTTCTGGAGTTCGCCTTAGTCTTGCAAGGGCATGTGATGGCAGGAAGCGACGCAGTCTGTTCCAGTCGAGTATGCTGGCTTCAATTTCTTCGCGCCGTATCTCGATGTCTTTTTGGGCGAAATGAAGTGTTGCTTTTTCAAATCTGAAATCAAGGAGTTTCTCCCATTGCTGGCTGAGTATTCGGAAGAGTATTGTTATTACTGTTGTTTTTCCTAGTCCGTTTTTTCCGACCAAGATCATTCTGTTGTTCTTGATTGGTATGCTGATTGTTCGGGTTCCGTGGAGTTTGTGGATGGAGAAGCCGTTTAATTGAAATGGTATCGTAGGCCTTCTGGCTTTCATGTGTGCCCTTTGACTTCAAGAAAGCAGCCGCGAATCATCCAGGTCGATCTCATCCTGGATGAGGTCCACGCCGTTCTGCCGGAACCGCCGCGCCGCCGCGCGCGTGCGCGGCCCGTGCCCATTGTCCAGGCACCACTGCGCGTGCTCGCTCAGCAGCGCCAGCTCCAGCGTGCGCCCCAGCGTCAGCGAGAACCGCCGCGCCCCAGCCTCCATCGTCGAAGGATTCGCCATCGCGCTGGAGACCCACACCCGCGCGTGCTCCAGCGCGTCGTGCGCCGTCTTCACGCACGGGCGCAGGCCCACGTCCGTCACCTTCGACAGCCGTCCCTCCACCTCGTGGAAGTACGCCTCCAGCGTGCCTTCCTTCGCCAGCGCTCGCAGCGCATCCAGCGACAGCACGTTCGTCGTGCCCTCCCAGATGGACAGCACCTGCGAGTCCGCCTGGATGCGCGGCAGGCCCGTGTCCTCCACGTACCCCGCGCCACCGAAGGACTCCGTCACCTCCGACGTCACGTGCACCACCTGCCGGCCCGTCGTCAGCTTCGCCAGCGGCGTCACCAGCCGCTGCAACAGCTGCTCCTGCTCCGTCGCCGTGCGCGTCTCCAGCTTGCCCAGCAGCTCCACGCCCCGGAACGCCAGCAGGAAGCCCGCCTGGAACTCCGCCTCCAGCCCCGCCAGCGTATCCACGTGCAGCGGCTTCTCCGACAGCGGCGCGCCGAACTGCACCCGGCGCTTCGCGTAGTCGTGCGCCAGTGCCAGCGCGCGCCGCATGCTCCACGTCGCGCCCATCGCGTTCCAGGTGCGCGTCACGTTCAACATCATCGCCATGTTGCGGATGCCGTCCGTCAGCCCCGCCACCGGCTTCGCGATCGTCCCCTCCAGCGTCAGCTCCGCCGTGGGCACCTTGCGCGTCCCCAGCTTGTCCTTCAGCCGGTTGATCTGGATGTGATTGAGCTTGCCGTTCGCGTCGCGCGTCTCCACGAAGAAGAGCGCCAGGCCCTTGCCGCCGGGGCCGTTGCCCTGGGGCCGCGCCAGCGTCAGCGCCATCTGCGCCGTCGTCGCGGACGTGAACCACTTCGTCCCATACAGCCGCCAGCCCTCGGGGGACTGGCGCGCCTCGGTCAGCGTCAGGCCCACGTCCGAGCCGCCCGTGCGCTCCGTCATCCACTGGCCCGACGTCCAGAACGTCGCCGGGTCGCGCGACGTCAGGTGGGGCAGGGCGTGGTCGATGAGCTCCTGATTGCCCAGCGACAACAGCGAACGCGCCGCGCCATCCGTCATCGCCAGCGGACACGAATAGACATCCAGCGACGGCTGCACCAGGTAGTTCAGCGCGAACTGGTGCACGCGGCTGAGCGCGCCACTCTTCTGCTCGTAGGCCACCGCCACCAGGCCCTTGCGCGCCGTCAGCGCCTCCGCTTCCTTCCACAGGGGCGAGACCTCGATGTGGTCGATGCGCTGCCCCCAGGGGTTCCACTGCGTCAGCACGGGCTCGTTCAGCCGGTCGCGCAGCTGGAACTCGTAGAAGTGCTTGCCGCCCAGCTCTCCCAGTTCGCGCAAGTCGTCGGTGATGGAGCGGCGAAGGTCTTCCGGCAGGGTCCGGGCGAGGTAGCCCTGCAGGAACGCGTCGTCGTCGTACTGGTTGCCAAGTCCGGGGGGTGCCTGGAAGAAGCTCATGGCCCGAAGTTAACACCCCGCCGTGGGCGGTGGGGTAGAGTGACCTCCCCTCTGCCGGAGCCGTGATGACCGACTTCTTCCGCAGGCCCCCTCCTGGCGCGGGTCCGTCCGCCAAGGACGCCGAGCAGGATCCGAATCGCAGCGTCACCCCCCTGGAGACGCCCGCCGCTCCGGTGAGCCCCGTTCTGGCGCCGCCTCCGCGTCAGCGTTCGCCCACCACCACCGCGCTCCCTGCCCCGCAGCCGCCTCCGCCGCCCGCGGAGCCCTTCGC
>SDXZ01000021.1 GCA_004210805.1 Acidovorax sp. | reverse complement strand
CTTGAGATGATTGGTGAATGGAACAATGGCACCGGCCGTCGCAAGTCCAGCGTCGCCCGCGTGTTTCTGAAAAAAGGCACTGGCAAGATCACGGTGAACGGCAAGGACATCCAGTCCTACTTCGGCCGCGAAACCTCGATCATGATTGCCAAGCAGCCGCTGATGCTGACCAACCACGGCGAAACTTTCGACGTGATGATCAATGTACACGGTGGTGGTGAATCCGGCCAGGCTGGCGCTGCCCGCCACGGCATCACCCGCGCTCTGATCGACTACGACGCGACGCTCAAGCCCGTACTGAGCCAAGCCGGCTTCGTGACGCGTGATGCCCGCGAAGTGGAACGTAAGAAGGTCGGTCTGCGCTCTGCACGCCGCGCCAAGCAGTTCTCCAAGCGTTAAGCTTTGGCGCTGCCCGGAGGCCGCTCACGCGAACTCCGTTTTTGCAGATGGCCTTTCGGGGCTACTTTGCAGATCAAAAACCGCCTCCGGGCGGTTTTTTCGTTTAAGGTGCGCATTTTTCCTGCGAGTCATTCTCATGTTCCACCCCGTCACCAAGCCATGCGCCTTCGCCTGCTGCGCCGCCGGCTGACCATCAGCGCCCCCCGGGTGGCCATCCGCAGTGCGCTGCCCTGGCCCCTGCGCTGGCTGGCCCTGGCGGTGGTCCTCGGGTTGTGTGCGGCGGTGGCGCTGTGGGCCTTCGAGTTCGGAAAATCCATCGCAGGCCTGGACACCGTTTCCCGGGATGAGTTGCTGGAGTTGCGCGCTGAGGTGGCGCGCCTGCATGGCGAGGGTCAGGCGCAGCAGACCGTAGCGCACACGGCTGAAAGCCTGCTGGTGGCCGAGCGCGCTGCCAAGGAAAGCCTGATGGTGCAGGTGCGCCAATTGGAGGCAGACAACCGCACGCTGCGCGAGGACCTGGGGTTTTTCGAGAAGCTGATCCCGGCGGCCAAGACCGAAGGCTTGGCGATCCGCAGCCTGCAGGCCGAAGTACTGGGGGGCATGCAGCTGCGCTGGCAGGTGCTCGTGATCCAGGCGACGCGCAATGCGCCGGAGTTCAATGGTCGGCTGGAGTTGGTGTTGACCGGCACACATGATGGCCAACCCTGGACTCAGACCCAGCCGCCGCAGGGCCAGCCTTTGCAGGTCAAGCAATACCGGCGCATCGAGGGCGTGCTCGATCTGCCCCCCAACGCCGTGGTAAAAACCGTGACCGCCCGCGTGCTAGAGGGCACGACCGTCCGTGCGGTCCAGGCCATGACCGTCGAATAACGGCCCGCCAAGCGGTCTCGCATCTTCGCCCCAGGCAACACATACGTACCCAGGGCCGTCGCAAGAAATTCGCTCTTGCGACCCGCATCGCGCCATCTCGCGTGTGCCTTCGTGAGCCGAGGCGCATGCCCACCCCTTTAGGAGTTTGCCCATGTTTTCCCGCAAGAAACAGCCCCCCATCAAGAGCCTGATCGCGCAAGGCACCAAGATCGAAGGGGACGTGCACTTCGTGGAAGGCATGCGCATTGACGGAGAGGTGGTTGGCGATATCCGGTGATCGCCGGGCAGATGTGCCCCGCGGCCGTGCTGGTGGAGGAAAAGCCCCCACTCAAGTTAGCGTCTAACGGCCAGTGAACGCAATTCCCGAGCGGTCTGCAGTACTATTCACCGCAATATAGAACCCGGAAGGACCCCCCATGAGCGCAGTTGCCGAGAACATCCAGACCGAAATGCCCGCCCCCATCCTGTTCACGGACAGCGCGGCGGCCAAGGTGGCGGACCTGATTGCCGAAGAGGGCAACCCTGACCTGAAGCTGCGTGTATTCGTGCAGGGTGGCGGGTGCTCGGGCTTCCAATATGGTTTCACTTTTGATGAGATCACCAACGAAGACGACACCACCATGACCAAGAATGGTGTCTCGCTGCTGATCGATGCCATGAGCTACCAATACCTGGTCGGTGCCGAGATCGACTACAAGGAAGATCTGCAAGGCGCGCAGTTCGTGATCAAAAACCCGAACGCGACCACCACCTGCGGCTGCGGCTCCAGCTTTTCGGCCTGACCGCGATAGGGCGCCGGTCGCCCTGCTGCCCCCACCAAGCCGCCTTCGGGCGGCTTTTTCTTTGAGCTGCGGCTTTATGTCCGGCTCGTTTCCCGCGAAAGCGAGCGCGAGAGCCAGCACAAACGCGGATGCCTTGCCAGGCAAAGAGCCCAGCAGGCCCGCACCCGGTGCCGCCTGCGACCGCATGTGGTCCTTGGGGGGGCAACCCCCTTGCGCTGAGGACTCGGCGCCCTCAAGGGCCTCGCGGCATGTCATATGGGGGTCCAGGACTGACCGCCCGACCGTTGCGAACGCCTGCGCGCCGCCCCGCCTACGCTGGGTAGATAGCGCCCAGCACCCGCGGCCCTGTGGCCCCCGTGACGCTCGCCAAATTACCTGGCTGCCCCGTCAGCGTCTGCCGCGCCAGCCAGGCGAAGGCAGCGGCCTCTACTTGCAGTGCGGGCAGGCCCAGGGCGTCGGTGGGCACCACGCGCAGGGTGGGGCACAGCGCCTGCAGGCGTGCCATCAAGTGGGTATTGAGTGCACCGCCGCCACACACCGCCAGCGATTTGCTATTTTTTTGATAGCTATAAATGCTTAATACACAAGCGCTGGCCGTGAATTCCGTCAAGGTCGCCTGCACATCTGCCGGTGCTGCCCCCGCAAAGGCCCCAAGGTGGGCGGCCAGCCACGGTGGGTTGAACAGGTCGCGCCCGGTGCTTTTGGGCGCAGGCTTGTGCAAAAACGGCTCCTGCATCAACGAGGCCAGCAGGCCCGGCAGCACCTTGCCGGTGGCGGCCCAGGCGCCACCGGCGTCAAAAGGCTGGCCGGTGTGCTGCTGGCACCAGTGGTCCAACAGCGCATTGCCTGGCCCGCAATCGAAGCCGAGAACGCTGCCATCTGCGCCCAGCACGCTGATGTTGGAAATGCCGCCGATGTTGAGCACGAGCACCGTCTCGCCCGCGCGGCCGAACACACCCTGGTGAAAGGCCGGCACCAGGGGCGCGCCCTGGCCCCCCGCGGCCACATCGCGGCTGCGGAAGTCCGCCACCACGGCAACGCCCGTGCGTTCGGCCAGCAGGGCCGGGCTGCCCAGCTGCAGCGTGTAGCCGGTGCCGTCGAATTCCTGGGGTCGGTGGCGCACCGTCTGGCCGTGGGCGCCAATGGCGCGGATGGCGGTGGCGGGCTGGCCGCTTTGTGTGAGCAGCGTGTGGACCACCTCGGCGTATGCGCGCGACAGCGCGTTGCCGGCCAGCGCGGCGCGGTGCAGTTCGTCGTTGCCGGGGGTGTTGAGGGCCAGCAGCTCGGCCCGGAGCTCGGGCGCGAAGGCCGCGCTGGCGTGGTGGGTGACCACCATGCGCGGGCCCGAGAAGTCGGCCAGCACCCCGTCGATGCCGTCAAGCGAGGTGCCCGACATCAGGCCGATGTAAAGCTCTGGTGCGCTGGAAGAGGGCGTCACGCGCGTGAAAGGGCCCGAGGTGTGTGCACAGGGCGCAGGCCGGGCTGGGGGCCGCCGCGCAAGGGCCGCCCCGCCGCGCTGGCGGCGTCCCCCTTCCCGGCGCGAGCCGAGAGAAGGGGGAAGGCGCGCAGCGCCACAGGGGGATGCATCTGCTTATTCTGCGCTGGCCTGCTCGATCAGGGCGGCAGCACCGAGCTGAATGCGCATGTTGGACGCCAGGCGCTGGAAGGCAGGGCGCGCTGCGGCCGAGATCGGCGCGGCGGCGTCGCTGGCGGCCACGATGGTCTGTGGATCCTGGTGCACGCCGTTCACGCGGAACTCGAAGTGCAGATGTGGACCGGTCGCCCAGCCCGTGGCGCCCACGGCGCCCAGGGTCTGGCCTTGCTCTACCGACTGGCCTTGGCGCACGTCGATGCGGCTCAGGTGGGCGTAGACGGTGACATGCTGGTTGCGGTGCTTGACGAAGACCACGTTGCCAAAGCCGTTCTGCACGCCGGCAAACTCGATCACACCATCGCCCACGGTGCGCACTGCGGTGCCGGTGGGGGCGGCGAAGTCGGTGCCCAGGTGGGCGCGCCAGGTTTGCAGGATGGGATGCAGGCGCATCTTGAAGCCGCTGGTCACGCGCGAGAACTCGACGGGCGACGTCAGATAGGCGCGGCGCATGCTCTCGCCGTCCAGGGTGTAGTACGAGCCCTTGCCGGCGCCCGGCTCCTGGAACCAGATCGCCTGGTGGGTCTTGCCGTTGTTGACGAACTCGGCGCTCAGCACGCGGCCGCTGCTCAGCGGCTCGCCATCGGCTTCGAGGGTTTCGTACACGACTGAGAACCGGTCGCCCTTGCGCAGCGAGCGGCGAAAGTCGATGTTGCCCGAGAACAGCTCGGCCATCTGCACCGCCACGCCGTCGGGGATGTTGGACGCATCAGTCGCCGCGAACAGCGAGCTGTTGATGACACCACCCGACAGCCGGCTGCTGGCCGTCATCTTGGCGGTTTCGATGCGCGAGGTAAATTTGTTGTTGCCCGAGCGCTCGACGATCAGGCGGCGGAAGTTGCCGCTGTCGTCCGGCACCCAGCGCACGGTCATGCGGACCAGGCGATGGTCATCGGTGGTTTCTGCCGACACCACACGGCCGGTGCGGCCGAGCACGTTTTGTCGCACAGGAGTGTCACCGCGCATGAAGGCGGCGGCAGCCGGATCGGCCACGCCCAGGCGCTGCAGCAGCGACTCCGGCGTGTCGCTGCTGCGCACCTGCTCGGAGCGGTACAGCGAGAAGCCGGGGGAGTCGAGTTCGTCCAGTACCAGGTTGGCAGCCAGCGATTCCACGGGGTGGCTCACCATGCGCACCGGCAATTCGGACGGGTCAGGGGCAAAGGACGCTACGGCAAAAGCGCCGCCGCCGCCCGTCAGCAAAATGGCTGCAACGGCGGCGGTGATGCGTTTGGGGTGTTGTTGGATCGCGCGGGACAGCCGGTCAAGCAAAGCCGAGCTGGCGGTGGTCAAGCCGTGAATCAAAGGTCTATCCCCAGGGTTGAACGTGGTTCCGTGGAACTCCCCCGGTGCGTATGCGGGGCGAGGCCAGGAGCACAAACTGTCGGGGCGTGGCCCGTCGACAGCGTGGTGAAAAACAGGTCGAAACAGCGGTCCCACTAGAATCCGCCTTTAGCAATGTGGGCTGGAGTATAGCGGCGCATGCTGTATAGACATCCCAAAAAACCCTTATGAATCAATCTGCTGTTACAACAACCGAGGTCTCCGATGGTGTAAGGAGCGCGCTCGAAATCTCGCTGCGTGGTGTCGAAGAACTGCTGCCGCAGGACGAATGGGTCAAGAAGCTGGTGCGCTCCGAAGCCTCGGGCCAGCCCCTGCGCGTCAAGCTGGGTCTGGACCCCACCGCGCCCGACATCCACATCGGCCACACCGTGGTGCTGAACAAGATGCGGCAATTGCAAGATCTGGGCCATCAGGTGATCTTCCTGATTGGCGACTTCACCAGCCTGATCGGCGACCCCTCCGGCCGCAACAGCACGCGCCCGCCGCTCACCAAGGAGCAGATCAAGGCCAACGCCGAGACCTATTACCGCCAGGCCAGCCTGGTGCTGGACCCGGCCCGCACCGAGATTCGCTACAACAGCGAATGGAGCGAGCCCCTGGGTGCGAGCGGCATGATCCAGCTGGCCGCCAAGTACACCGTGGCCCGGATGATGGAGCGCGACGATTTCCACAAGCGCTTCACCACTGGCCAGTCGATCTCGGTGCACGAGTTTTTGTACCCGCTGATGCAGGGCTACGACTCGGTGGCCTTGAAGAGCGACCTGGAGCTGGGTGGCACGGACCAGAAGTTCAACCTGCTCATGGGCCGTCACCTCCAGCAAGAATATGGCCAGGAACCGCAGTGTGTGCTCACCATGCCCCTGCTGGTGGGGCTCGATGGCACGGACAAGATGTCCAAGTCCAAGAACAACTACATCGGCATCACCGAAGAAGCGAACACCATGTTCGCCAAGGTGCTGTCGATCAGCGACACGCTGATGTGGGACTGGTACACGCTGCTGTCGTTCAAGAGCCTGGCCGACATCGCCGCGTTGAAGGCCGAAATTGCCGGCGGGCGCAATCCCAAGGACGCCAAGGTGATGCTCGCCAAGGAGATCACCACGCGCTTTCACAACGCGGCGGCGGCGGATGCAGCCGAGCAGGATTTCATCAACCGCAGCAAGGGCGGCGTGCCGGACGAGATTCCGGAGCTGGCCCTGTCGGGCGCGCCGTTAGGCATTGGCGTGCTGCTCAAGCAGGCCAACCTGGCGCCATCCGGCAGCGAGGCCAACCGGCTGATCGACGGCGGCGGCGTGCGCGTGGATGGCAGCGTGGTCAGCGACAAGGGGCTCAAGCTCGATGCCGGGACCTACGTGCTGCAGGTGGGCAAGCGCAAGTTTGCACGAGTGACTTTGGCCTGAGTTTTAGGTCAAACTGGCCCCTAGCGCTTGATATATAAGCGTTAGTAGCTATCAAAATAGAAGCGCTGAGCCGGGCTGGGTCAGCGCTTTTTTGTTGTCAATCCAGGTTGTCATTCAGATCCGGATCCGGCACATCCCCGATGGCCTCGCGCGTGGCCTGGGCCTGCAGCTGCAGCCAGGCGCAAAACGCCTTGATCTCCGGCCGCTGGGCGCTGCGCGGCCCCACCACGAGCCAGTAGGTCAATGGCGAATCAATGCGGTGGCCCGGCAGCACCTCGACCAGGTCGCCCGACGCCAGCGCATCCGCAATCAGCGGCATGCGCGCCAGCGCCAGGCCCTGGCCGGCCAGCGCGGCCTGCACGATCTGGTGTGCGTAGTTGAAATACAGCCAGCGCTCAGGCTGCAACTTGGCCAGGTCGCGGGCGTCGAACCAGCGGCGCCAGCTCAGGTACTCCAGGTAGTGCGTGCGGTGGGCGTCGCCCGCCTCAATGAGGGTGAACTGCGCCACGTCAGCCGGTGTGCGCAGAGGCTTGCCGCTTTTCAGCAGCCAGGGGCTGGCGACCACCGCCAGCTGCTCGCCGAACAGGCGCACCCCGCCCTGGGTGGCGCCGCCGGGCATGGCGTAGCGCAGGGCCAGGTCCACGTCCGAAGTCTCCAGGTCGATCTGCACATCGCTCGCATCAATCCGGATGTCGATGCCCGGGTTGTCGCGCTGGAACTCCTCCATGCGCGGGATCAGCCACATCGACGCAAAGCTGGCCCAGGTGCTGATCGCCACGCTGCGGCGCCCGGCCGTCTGGCGCACCAGGCGCACGGCCGCGTCCATGCGCTCCAGCGCGGGGCCCACGGCGCGCTGCAGCTGAGCGCCAGCGCTGGTGAGCTCCACCGCGCGCGTGTGGCGCAGGAACAGCGCCACGCCCACCTCTTCTTCCAGCGCCTGGATCTGCCGGCTCACAGCCGATTGGGTGAGCGCCAGCTCGTCGGCGGCGGCGCGGAAGTTCAGGTGCCGCGCCACGGCGAGAAAAGCGCGCCAGTGGCCGGTGGCAACGGCGCGGGTGCGAAGAACGGCGGGGGAGTATTCGGCTGAGGCCATGCCAGGGTGGGCGGAGGAGGTCCGCATTCATGCGTTGACGGAATGAATAGCGTACCGCGTTTTCATTGGACTGTGTAGGGCACTCGGATCACTATTCAGGCTCTGCAACACCCTGTTCGCACACCCCAAGGAGCCCGTCATGACCGCCCGCAACGTTCTGGAATCGCAACAATCCGCCCACGCCGTTCACGCTGCCGTGGCTGGCCGCCCTGCGGCCGGTTGCTGGAAACTGACCCCAGGCCGCGCGCTGTCGCTGCACCCGCGCCAGCACAGCGTGCTGGAGATTGCGCAAGGCCGCGTCTGGGTCACGGTCAGCGGCACCCCGTTGGCCGGTGCGCCCAGCCGCGATGCCGACCAGGTGCTGCAAGCTGGCGACCGGCTCAGCGTTGCTGCCGGCCAGCACCTGGTGATGGAAGCCTGGAGCCTGCCCGGCGGCGCGCCAGCGCAGGGCGCCGCCTTCTGCTGGGAGGAGCGGCCGCCTGGTGTGGGGCGCCACCCGTTTTGCTCTCTTTCGGATAGCAGCGCCGCGTGAGCGCAGGCCAGCCTGAGGGCGACATGCAAGAAGAGCATCAATGGCTGCACTGCTTTTCATTGGACGATTTGCATAGCACGCAGCACCATAGAGTCCACCAAGGGAAAACCCGGAGAACGCCATGACCATCAGCCAAATTTTCAAGTTCGCATCCGCCGCTGCTTCGGCTACCGGCCCATCTGCCACCACTGTGCTGCCGGGCAAGGCCGTGAGCCTCACGCCCCGCGCAACCACCGCGCTGCGCGTTGCCGAAGGCCACGCCTGGGTCACGCTGGATGATGGCCCCCACGGCAGCGGCGCCGAAGCCGGCGATGTGTTTCTGCACGCCGGCCAGACCCTGCGCATTGCCGCCGGCCAGCACGCGGTGATAGAGCCCCTGGGCGGCCAGCGCCTGCAGTACCGCCTGAGCGCCGTGGCGGCCTCGGCAGCCACCGAGGGCAGCCCCGCACCCTGGTGGCGCCGCGCCGCGTTTGGCAGCGCTGCTGGCACCGACCAGCGCGTGGCGGCCGACGCCTGCTGCGCTTGATAGGCCCTGTGTGGCGGTCCTCGCCAATCGGCGGGAGGCCGCTGCACCCGAAGCCTGATGGCAGGCTTTGATCGCCGGCAGATTATTAGTCAAAATGGCTTCTGTCGCTTGTCCAGCAAGCGCTAGAAGCTATTTTTTTGATAGCGATATTGCCCCCGGCCGATCCGCCGGCGCAGGCGAAAGCCCACTCAGCCCAGCGGCGACTCCACCAAGCGCACCAACTGGTCCTGCAAGGTGGTCAATATCTCCTGCGACAACTCTGGCCGGGCCGCCGCGGTAGCTCGCGCCAGCACCAGGCCGCCGACCATGGTGGCCAGCACCTCCATGGCACGAGCGCGATGGGCCGCCGGGGCGGCTTCAGCGCTGGCCGGTGCGCTCTCGGCCAGCAGCTGCGCAAACCGCTGGATGTTGCGCTCGATGCCGTCGGCAAACACCCCTGACAACTCCGCCCCCGCGCGCGCCGCGTCCACCGCGAGCGCAGCCGCCGGGCAGCCGCTGCCGGGCGCATCGCGGTGCTGGGGCGACAGGTAGCTGCGGATGCGGTCCTCCACATTGGCATTGGGGGTGTGCCCGTCCAGCGGCGCAATCGACCAGTCAAACGCGCGGGCGCAGGCTTCGCGCACCAGCGCGTCCTTCGACTGGAAATGCCGGTACAGCCCGCCATGGGTCAGCCCGGCATCGCGCGTAATGTCGGCCACGCCCACCCCCGTCAATCCCCGCTCGCGGTAGAGCCGCGCCGCGGCGTCGAGGATGCCTTCGCGGTTTTCTGCGGCCTGGGCTTTGGACACCTTCATGGAAACCTCTTAATGATTGCGGTCGTACGCAAAAAATGGCTTTGTGCTTATGATGACGACCTTAATCATAAGCCTGAGCCCCGGGGCAAGGTAGCGCGGCGCGCTGCGCAGCACTGCGACCTGTGACCACCGCGATGCCCCCGTGGCACCCGCGCAACCCCACGGGCAGGGCGACAACCAGCGAGATGTTTTCATGAACAACACCTTCCTTTCCGACCGCGCCGTGGCGGCAACCCCTGTGACAGGAGCGGCCCGCTGATGCGCCGCGTCGTCATCACCGGCATGGGCCTGGTCTCTCCGCTGGGTTGCCAGGTAGAGCTCGCCTGGCAGCGCCTTCTGGCTGGGCGCTCGGGCATCACGCGCCTGCCCGAGGTCGTGACCGAAGGCATCGCCGCCAAGATCGGCGGCCGCGTGCTGCCCCTGGCCGAGGACCCCGAGGGCGGCTGGGATGTGGACGCCGTCGTCTCCACCAAAGACCAGCGCAAGATGGACCGCTTCATCCCCTTTGCCCTCGGCGCAGCGCAGCAGGCGCTCGCGCAGGCCGGCTGGCCCGCGGGTGCCGACGAGGCGGCCCTTGCGCGCACGGCCACCGTCATTGCCTCGGGCATCGGCG
This sequence comes from Acidovorax sp., assembly GCA_004210805.1. Taxonomy (GTDB): domain Bacteria; phylum Pseudomonadota; class Gammaproteobacteria; order Burkholderiales; family Burkholderiaceae_C; genus Acidovorax. Next base: position 28,487 of record SDXZ01000021.1, on the reverse strand, counting down.
GGTTCGGGGCCATTGCCGAGGCCGTGCGCACCACCGACACGCGCGGGCCGCAGCGCCTGTCGCCGTTCACCGTGCCGTCGTTTCTGGTCAACCTAGCGGCTGGGCATGTGTCGATCCGCCATGGGCTCAAGGGCCCGCTGGGCGCGCCCGTGACGGCCTGCGCCGCGAGCGTGCAGGCGCTGGGCGATGCCGCCCGCATGATCCGCTGCGGCGAGGCCGACATCGCGGTGTGCGGCGGCAGCGAAGCCGCCATCGACCGCGTGAGCCTGGGTGGATTTGCGGCTGCCAAGGCACTGTCCACCGCGTTCAACGATGCGCCCGCGCAGGCCTCACGGCCGTTTGATGCCGAGCGCGATGGTTTTGTGATGGGCGAGGGCGCGGGCATGCTCGTGATTGAGGCGTTAGAGCACGCACTGGCGCGCGGCGCTGAGCCATTGGCCGAGATGGTGGGCTACGGCACGTCGGCCGACGCGTACCACATCACGTCCGGTCCCGAGGACGGCGACGGTGCGGCCCGCAGCATCGCTGCCGCCCTGGCGCAGGCGGGGTTGCAAGCGGGCGAGGTGCAGTACCTCAATGCGCACGCCACCTCCACCATGGTTGGCGACCGGGGCGAGCTTGCCGCGATTCGCCGGGTGTTTGGCGAGGGCAGCGGTGTGGCCATCAGCTCCACCAAGTCAGCCACCGGCCACCTGTTGGGCGCGGCGGGCGCGGTGGCGGCGATCTTCTCGGTGTTGGCGCTGCGCGATCAGGTCGTGCCCGGCACGCTGAACTTGCATACGCCGGATGAGCAGGCCCAGGGCCTTGACTTGGTAGCGCTCGCGCCGCGGCGCATGGCGCTCACGCATGCCATGGTCAACGGTTTTGGTTTTGGTGGGGTGAATGCCACCCTGGTGCTGAGGCGTTGGAAGCCGGACGGGGCGTGATGCTCAGGCGTCGTCGCCTGAGCCCCCGGTTCGGGCCGTGCAGGCTCCAAATTCAATATTCGAGCTCGCCGCACACCGCGCGAAACGCGGCCAGCGCGGCGTCGCCGTCCAGCGACTCCATGCGGGCTAGGGCGTCCACGTCTTCGACCGTGCTGAAGGCCAGGCTGAAGTTCTGAAAACGCCGGCCGGCCACCGCGCCGTGGTGCACCACCTCCACGTTCACATGCCGCGGGTCGGTGCGGATGCGTTCGATGAGCTTGAGCACGGCTTTTTTGGGCCCTTCCAGCTGCTGGCAAAAACGCTGCCCGTCAAAGATCAGCAGCCCTGTGATGTTGGCCTGGGCATTGGCCAGGCGGGCCGTGGCAGCGATTTCGGCGACCACGCTCACCGGGTGGCCGGGCGCAAGCTGGCTGACGTAGAGAACCTCGTACAAGGCGGGGATGAGTTTCATAGGCTGAGCCCAATATAGGGAAAGCCCGAAGTCGGCGCAATGTCAAAAGACATACGTGGGCGACCTGCGACACCGAGGGAGATGAGGGCCTGTTTGGCGCGCAAACTACAGGTGAAAGAGCCTTGCTTTCCCTAAAATCACAGCACCATGAGTTCCCCCGTCTCGCCTGCCGCCGTCGACTGCCCGCCGTCATGCCAAAACTGCAGCCTGCGGCGCACAGGGGCCTTCACGGCGCTCAAGCCCGAGGTGCTGGACTTCATCGAAAGTTTTCGCACCGACACCCTGTCGGTGGCCGCGGGTGAGACGCTGGTGCACGAGGGCCAGACCAACGTCCGCCTCTTCACGTTGTTCTCGGGCTGGGCGTTCCGCTACAAAACGCTGAGCGACGGGCGCCGGCAGATCCTGAACTTTCTGCTGCCCGGCGACTTGGTGGGGCTGCAGCAGGAGTTTGGCGAGGTGTCGACGCACGGCGTCGAGGCGCTGGCGGATTGCTACCTGTGCATTTTCCAGAGCGATAGCCTGTGGGCGGTGTTTCGCGAGCATCCACGGCTGGGCTATGACATCACGTGGCTGGCCGCGCACGAAGAAAGCCACGTCGACGACAACCTGCTGACCACCGGCCGGCGCAACGCCACCGAGCGCGTGGCCATGCTTCTCATGCACCTGTACCGGCGCCTCGATCGCATCGGCCTGGCCGAGGACGGCAGCGTGCCGTTTCCGCCCACGCAGCAGCACATTGCCGATGCGCTCGGGCTGTCGCTGGTGCACACCAACAAGACGCTGCGGCGACTTGCGCTGCTGGGCCTGCATGAGCTCAAAGACGGGCGGCTGCGCCTGCTCAACCCGCGCGCGCTGGCGCGCATTGCCGAGTACTACAACACGCCGCCGCGCGTCATGCCGCTGCTGTAGGGCGAGGTTTGAGGCCAAAATGGCCTCCAGCGCTGGATATATAAGCGCTAACAGCTACTAAAACAATAGCATGGTGCGTGGGCGGCTTCGCAGCCGATAATCCCCCACCGGCCCGCGCCAGCGCCGCCCGGGCCCCTGAATTTCCTGAAATCTCCATGACGCAACTCGACATCCTCATCATGGCGGCCGGCAAGGGCACGCGCATGAAAAGCCGCATCCCCAAAGTGCTGCAGCGCCTGGCCGGGCGCCCGCTGCTGCACCACGTGCTGGACCAGGCCGCGCACCTCCAGGCGCGCAGTGCCATCGTCATCACCGGCCACGGTGCTACAGAAGTAGAAGCAGCTTGTTCAATTACAGCAAGCGGTGGCGGCACTTTTGACCTGAAATTTGCGCGCCAGGATCCGCAATTGGGCACCGGCCACGCGGTGCAGCAGGCCGCGCCGCTGCTGGCCGACGACGGCACCGCAGTGGTGTTGTCCGGCGATGTGCCGCTGACCCAGGCCGACACCCTGCGCGCGCTGGTGGATGCCAGTACGCACGATGGCGGCGGCCTGGCGCTGCTCACCGTCACGCTGGCAGACCCCACGGGCTACGGCCGCATCGTGCGCAACGCCGCGGGCGATGTGCAGGGCATCGTCGAGCACAAGGACGCGAGCGACGCCCAGCGCGCCATCACCGAGGTGTACAGCGGCATCATGGCCGTGCCCACGCGCCAGCTCAAAGGCTGGCTGGCCCGGCTGACCAACCACAACGCCCAGGGCGAGTACTACCTGACCGACATCGTCGCCATGGCCGTGGCCGATGGCGTGCCCGTGGTGGCGCACCGCATCACCGACGCGCTGCAGGTGGCCGGCGTCAACAGCCCGCTGCAACTGGCCGAGCTGGAGCGCGCGCACCAGTTGCGCGTGGCGCGCGGCCTGATGGAGCAGGGCGTGCGCCTGGCCGACCCTTCGCGTTTTGATGTGCGCGACGACGCGCGCACCGGCGTGCGTGGCGAGCTGGTGTGCGGGCAGGATGTCGAGATCGACGTGAACTGCATCTTTACCGGCCGCGTGGCGCTGGGCGACGGGGTGAGCATTGGCGCGCACTGCTGCATCGCCAACGCCACCATTGCCGATGGCGCGGTGATCCACCCCTACACCCACATCGACGGCGAGAAGGCCGGCGCGACCGTGGGCGCCGGCGCGCTCATCGGCCCGTTTGCCCGCCTGCGCCCGGGCGCGCAGCTGGGCCGCGAGGTGCACATCGGCAACTTTGTCGAGGTCAAAAACTCCACGCTGGCCGACGGCGCCAAGGCCAACCACCTGGCCTACCTGGGCGACGCCACCGTGGGCGAGCGCGTGAACTACGGCGCCGGCAGCATCACCGCCAATTACGACGGCGCCCACAAGCACCGCACGGTGATCGAGGCCGACGTGCATGTGGGCAGCAACTGCGTGCTGGTGGCGCCCGTCACCATCGGCGCGGGCGGCACGGTGGGCGGTGGCAGCACCATCACCAAAAGCACGGCACCGGGTGCGTTGAGCGTGGCGCGCGGCAAGCAGATCAGCATTGCCAATTGGGATCGGCCCAAGAAGTGAGGCTCCCCCCTGAGTCGCTTCGCGCCTCGGTGCCGCTACCGGGGGTGGCAGCCGTTGGGCACCGTCCAAGCCTGCGCAGGCAGGCTTGGAGCCGCGGCCCTCAGCCCCAATCCTTCGGAAGGGGAGCGCACCCTGTGGCCTGGCAGAGCCCGTTCCACGGGTGCACTCGCTGAGGCCGCGCCGGTTTCATGAGGATAAGCACATGTCCATGAGCGACGAAGCCCTTGAGAACGCCCTGCAGCAGCTGCGCGCCGAGCTGGCCCGCAGCGAACAGCGCGTGGCCGACATGGCCGCGGCGCAGGAAGATTTTCTGCGCGCCGTCTCGCACGATCTGCGCGCGCCGCTGCGCCACATCGCGTCCTACGGTGCGCTGGTGCGCGAGACACTGGCAGACCTGCCAGCGCCCGCGGTTGCGGGCCCGGAGGTACAGGAAGCGCTGGGCTTTCTGGCCACCATGGACCAATCGGCCCGCCGCATGGGCCGGATGATCGATGGCCTGGAGGCCTTGGCCCAGGCCAGCCGTGCGCCGCTGCGCTTGCAGCCCGTACCGCTGGCCGACGCGCTGGCCCAGGCACGCGCGACCCTGGCGGCGGCCGAGGCGGGGCGGGGGGTGGAGTGGGACATTGCCCCTGATCTGCCCACCCTGCAGGCCGACCCGGCGCTCCTGCACGAACTGCTGGTGCAGCTGCTGGGCAACGCGCTCAAGTTCACCCGTGGCGCCACGCGGGTGCCCCGCATTGCGGTGCAGGCGGTGCCAGCCATAAGCGAAGCCGACGCCGACGCCGACGGAGGAAACGGGGCGGACGGTGTGGATTGCGCTGCGCCCGGTGCTTCGCAAGGTGGGGTCGCTTTCACATTGACCGACAACGGCGCCGGTTTTGACAACGCCCGCGCAGCCCAGCTGTTTGGGGTGTTCCAGCGCCTGCACCGCGAGGCCGAGTTTGACGGCGTGGGCGCCGGCCTAGCCTTGTGCCGCGCCATCGCGCAGCGCCACGGCGCCACCATCACGGCCACCGGCGCGGTGGGCGCGGGTTGTACGGTGCGTGTGCAGTGGCCAGGGACTTAGCGCCACGCTAAACCGCCTTCAGCGTGGGGCAGCACGCGCTCTGCCTTGGCGCGCAAAACCCACTTCAGGTTGCAGGCCTACACAGCCAGCGCCTCACCTTGCGGCGCCCCATCGACCACCACGCGCCCGGGTACGGGTGGCGCGCCCACACGGTTGCGCCCCGCCTTCTTTGCGGCATACAGGGCCGTGTCCGCGGCATCGATCCATGCGCTCACGTTGGTGTGGTGGGGTTGGGCCGGGGCCACGCCCAGGCTGCACGACAGCCGCAGCGCGGGCAGGTGGCGCAGGCGCACGCTTTCGCTGTGTTCGCGGATGCGCTCGGCAATCGCCAAGGCGTCGCTGGTGCGTGTGCCCGGCAGGATGATCGCGAACTCGTCGCCGCCGTAGCGGCCGGCGCAGTCGCCCCCGCGCACGGTAGCGCGCACCACGCGCGCCAGCACGCGCAGCACCTCATCGCCCACGGTGTGGCCGTGGCTGTCGTTAATCTGCTTGAAGTGGTCCACGTCCATCATCAGCATGCAAGCGGGCTCGCCGGTGGCCAGGTGGTGGCGCAGCGCGGCTTCGGCCTGCTCCTGCCAATGCCCGCGCCCACAGAGCCCGGTGAGCGCATCGATGCGGCGCAGTTCATCGAGCAGGTGGTTCTGCCGGGCCGTCTTGCGGATGAGCTGGTAGCTCACCACGCTGACCGACAGGGTGTGCAGCACCATCACCGGCAGGCACGCCGTGATCACCAGCATCGAGGTATCAAGCGCCCAGTGGTTGCCCGTGAGCGCCGCGCTGGCCACGCCAGCCAGCACCATCACCGGAATCGAGCGCGCCCACAGACCGCGCATGCCGGTGGTGATCTTGTCCACCATGGTGAGTGTGAGGATGAGGGCGCTGGGCAGCAGGTTGAAGTGCATCAGCGGCACCAGCGCGGCGGTCAGCGCCGAGTCGATGAGCAAGTTGCGCGCTTCGGTGCGGTAGGGGTCGGCGCTGCGCCGGGTCAGCAGATAGGCCACGTGGGGCCACACAAACGACGCCAGCACCAGGCCCGCCCAGGCCCATGCGGACGCCTGCCGCTCCCACAGCACCACGCCCACCACCATGCCACCCAGGCCCATGCCAAGGATGCGCAAGGGGTAGACGCGGCGGGGAAGCTGGCGTTCGGTGGAGGGCATGGTGCTGCGGTGCCTCGCCATCGGCATTGCGCGCAGGTTTGGAGCCCTGAGGCATCACAAGAGAAGCACGCCAGCGCGCAGGGCTGATGGGCTGGGGGATCGATGATCGGGGCAGCTTACGCCTGAGCGGGATGAAAGTCAGTAGGAGACTTTCGCCATAGCGCTAGCTGGCGAAGGCCTGTGACGGGCCATCGGCAACGCAGCCAAGCGAACGCGAAACACCGGCGTGCGGGCGCTCAATGGCCGGGGCAAAGACAGGAAACAGGCCGCCCCGCGACGGCGAAAGCAACGCGCAGGGGGGCGCGCATCTACGCGGTATGCGTGCATTTGCTATTAAAAATATAACTAGTAGCGCTTACGTATCAAGCGCTAGAGGCACTTTTGTCTCGAATTTGGCCCGCCGCGTGGCAAAAAAAGCCTTCACGTTGCGCACATTCGCATCGCCGGTGAAGAGCCTCTGCGACAGCGCCAGGTAACCCGGCATGTCGCGCGTGTGCGCCACCAGCACGAAGTCCGGCCCGGGCGATACGCGCCAACACTGCTGTACGGCGTCGTCCGCCACGGCGCGGGCTTCGAATGCGTCCAGGTGCTCGGCACCCTGGCGGTCCAGCGATACCTCCACGATGCAAGCCAGGCCATGGCCCTGGACCGCAGCCAGCCGGTCCGGCTGGAGGAGGGCCACCGTGCGTTCGATCAGCCCGGCCTCGGTCAGCCGCTTGACCCGGCGCAGGCAGGTGGGCGGCGACACATGCACCTGTTCGGCCAGCGACTGGTTGCTTTGGGCCGCGTCCGTTTGCAGCAGGTTGAGGATCTGTAGATCCGTTGCATCCAGGGTGAATGATTCCATTTATTGCTCAATGAGGAAATTTAATTTCTCTGATGAGAAGTTATGAAATTTAAATTCAAATGGGCGCAAATATCAATGAGAAATTGTTTTTGAGGATGCCTACCATCCCTCATCCGTTTCACACAAAGGTTTCCCATGTGCGGCATCGTAGGCGCAGTCTCCACGCGCAACATCGTTCCCATCCTCGTGCAGGGCCTGCAGCGGCTCGAATACCGGGGCTATGACTCCTGCGGCGTGGCCGTGCACGGTGCCAGCCTCGACGCGTCGCGCCACGGCACCGAGCGCGGCGGCCTGCAGCGCGCCCGCAGCACGGCCCGCGTGGCCGAACTGCTCGAGCAGGTGCAGACCGACCACCTGGACGGCGCCACCGGCATCGCCCACACCCGCTGGGCCACCCATGGTGCGCCCGTGGTGCACAACGCCCATCCGCACTTCAGCCACGGCACGGGGGCCGACGCCCAGGCCCAAAGCGCTGGCCGCGTGGCGCTGGTGCACAACGGCATCATCGAGAACCACGAAGAACTGCGCCGTGCGCTGCAGGCCCGCGGCTACGTGTTTGCCAGCCAGACCGACACCGAGGTCATCGCCCATCTGGTCGACAGCCACTACAACGGCGACCTGTTCGACGCCGTGCAGGCCACCGTGGCCGAACTGCACGGCGCCTACGCCATCGCCGTGATCCACAAGGACGAACCGCACCGCGTGGTGGGCGCGCGCGCGGGATCGCCGCTGATTCTGGGTGTGGGCTCGGCGACTGCAGGGTCGGTGGCGGGCGAGCACTTCCTGGCCAGCGACGCCATGGCCCTGGCCGGCGTCACCGACCAGATCGTGTACCTGGAAGAGGGCGACCTGGTGGACCTGCAACTGGGCCGCTACTGGATCGTGGGCAAGGACCGCGCCGCGCTCACTCCCGCGCAGCGCCCCGTGCGCACCGTGCAGGCCCACAGCGGCGCGGCCGAGCTGGGCCCCTACCGCCACTACATGCAAAAGGAAATCTTCGAGCAGCCGCGCGCCATTGCCGACACGCTCGAAGGCGTCGAAGGCATCGTGCCCGAGCTGTTCGACGGCGCCGGCCTGCATGGCGAGCCCGGCGCTGCCGCCTGGCGCGTGTTCAAGGAGATCGACAGCGTCCTCATCCTGGCCTGCGGCACCAGCTACTACAGCGGCTGCACCGCCAAATACTGGCTCGAAGAAATCGCCGGCATCCCCACCCAGGTGGAAGTGGCTAGCGAATACCGCTACCGCACCAGCGTACCCAACCCGCGCACCTTGGTGGTCACCATCAGCCAGTCGGGCGAGACGGCCGACACACTGGCCGCGCTGCGCCACGCGCAGTCCCTGGGCATGTTGCACACGCTGACCATCTGCAACGTGGCCACCAGCGCCATGGTGCGCGAGTGCAAGCTGGCTTACATCACCCGTGCGGGTGTGGAGATCGGCGTGGCCAGCACCAAGGCCTTCACCACGCAGCTGGCGGGCCTGTTCCTGCTGACACTTGCGCTGGCCCAGTCCAAGGGCCGCCTGACCGATGCGCAGGAGGCCGACCACCTCAAGGCCATGCGCCACCTGCCCGTGGCCCTGCAAGCCGTGCTGGCGCTGGAGCCCCAACTCATCAGCTGGGCCGAGGACTTCGCCCGCATGGAAAACGCCCTGTTCCTGGGCCGCGGCCTGCACTACCCCATCGCGCTGGAAGGCGCTTTGAAGCTCAAGGAGATCAGCTACATCCACGCCGAGGCCTACCCCGCCGGCGAACTCAAGCACGGCCCCCTGGCCCTGGTCACCAGCGCCATGCCCGTAGTCACCGTGGCGCCCAACGATGCGCTGCTGGAAAAGCTCAAGAGCAACATGCAAGAGGTGCGCGCCCGCGCCGGCGTGCTGTACGTACTGGCCGACGGCGACACCCGCATCGAAAGCGGCGAAGGCCTGCACGTGATCCGCATGCCTGAGCACTACGGTGCGCTGAGCCCGCTGCTGCATGTGGTGCCGCTGCAGCTGCTGGCGTACCACACGGCGTGTGCGCGCGGGACGGATGTGGACAAGCCGCGGAACCTGGCGAAGAGCGTCACGGTGGAGTGAATGGGGCGAGTGGGGCCTCCTTCCACAAAATGACCTCGCCCCGCTTTTTCGAGATGCCTATTTCTCATCATGGATAAATTCTTGCTGCAGCAGCAGGTGCTGGAGCGTCTCGCCGCAGACCTCCTGCAAGTCGAGCACGCAGTTCGGGCGGCCCATGAAACGGCGACCCACGAAGAAAACGTCGCCGAAAACAAGTACGACACATTGGGGCTCGAAGCCGCCTACCTGGCCACCGGCCAGGCTCGGCGCGCCGAAGCCGTCCGCCAGGCGATCGCCCATTGGCGCCAATTCCGCCCGACCCCCTACGACGCCAGCAGAGGTATACAGCTCGGTGCGCTGGTCTGCCTGGTCGATTCCGCCGACCAGCAGCAACAGCTCTTTCTCGGCCCGGAGGGGGGAAGCATGCAGTTGATCTGTGGGGCTCAAGTCGTTCAGGTCATCAGCTGCGAAGCCCCTCTGGGCAGGGCCATGCTGGGTAAATGCGAAGGTGATGAGGTCTCGATACAGGTCGCTTCGATCCCACAGCACTTTGAGGTGCTGCGGGTTCATTGAGAGCGTCTAGCAAAACTCTTCTGCGTTGTTGCTGCGCCTTGTCGTACTGCCCGTGCTGCCTGCGGCGCAGCGCCTAGAGAGAACGGCTTCGCTGAGTTCTGTGACTCGCTCTGCGGCGCAAGCAAGTTCGTGCCGAATGCGCCGAGGTCCGCAGATGTTCCCGCGTCATGAACGTACCGGGTGGCTGGCCAGATCAGCAGTGCGCTGACTGATCACCAGGTGCGAGATGGCACTGGCGCGCGAATGATCGCTGCGTGGCCCAGACCGTGAACTCAGGGGCTGACGTCACCGGCAGCACCCACTGCATCGCCCACATTTGGTATCACATGTCTGCGGAGTCGCCCAGCCGTTCCTTACCCTGCGTTTGGTCTGCCTCCATACGCACCTTCAGTGCCACCAAGCCCTGGGCGGCCCGCTGTTGCAGGACCATCTTGGCGAGCGGGAGCAGCAAGTAGCGGACGCTTGGGCTGCTGTTGCGGCTGAACATGCGCCAGCTGAGCGTGCACGTGTTGGCAGTGGTGGCATTGAGTGAAATCTCCATGCGCGGCAACAGTGGCCGCGACTGCCCCTCAGTGGCAAAGAAGTGCGGTGCGCGCGCTTCGCGCACCTGGAGTGTGATTTGGCGAAGGCCCTTGAGCGGCACCCGCACCGTTTCACGGTAGGCCTTGCCTGGCTGCCCGGGCTCCAGGCTGTCAAGCGAGGCGATTGAAATGACGCCCGGAAACCATTCGGCGAACCTCTCCATGTCCGACACATACCCAAACACGTCATGCGCGCAACGCTGGACCGCGACAGTCTTTTCGACAAGTAAATGCATGGCTGAATCCTCCTTGAAAATCCATGCTAATCTGTAGAGTCAGGTCTACAGTCAAGGTACTTTTGATGCGAATTTCTGAGCTGGAAGCCCGCACTGGACTTGGCCGCCATGCGCTTCGCTTCTACGAGCGCGAGGGGGTGCTCTTCGGCGTGAAGCGGGGCATGAACAACTACCGCGACTACCCCGAAGCGGCCGTCAGGGATATGGCTCTGCTGCAGCAATTGCAATCGCTGGGCTTCTCGCTGCAAGAAATTCGCCAGATGCTTGGCGCAATGCGCTCAAAGAGCATTGACTGCGCCAAGGGGGCCCAACTGATGGCCGACAAGCGCGCTGCAATCCAGGCGCAGATAGCCAACCTGCGCAAGGTGAGTAACCTGCTGCTGCGCGAGCAGCAGCGCCTTCAGGAGCGCGCCGCCCGGCACATGCAGCCCTAGCCGCGGAGGTTTGATGGAGCATTGTGGGTGTTAAGCAGCAAGCGCGCCCCCAGCATCGCCTTCGAGGGCTGCGCGTGCAACTGGCTGTCGGCCTACATGGCCGGCGCCTGCGACGCTTTACCTTGCACGCTCGAGCCCGTAAACCATGTGCAGGAGGTCCCCATGCCCACACCCGATAGCCCACCCGATCGCATCGACATCCAGAACGCAGATTCACTCGCGCGCTGGGTGGATGAGTTGGACACCACAGAAGCTCAACTGAAGGAGGCGGTCGCTGAAGTGGGCGACAAGGCGGCTGACGTCGAGATGCACCTCAAGGGCGCACGCAGTACCACCAATGTGGACCGCATGAAGCAGGCTGGCAGCGCAGGGTAGAGGGCGAGGCCCACCACGGGACCGCTGGTTCTGCCGTGGCCTTGTGCCAACGTCTGAACTTCCACCAATACGTCACGATGGCAGGCCCGGAACAAGCCCTGTCATGGGCGCGGTTGCCCGCGGGCGCCGCTCTGGGTGACGCCATGGAGCAGATGGGAGAGAAAAGAGCTCGCGCTCCTCTCTATTGGGGCGATGTCCTGGCAAGCCATCGTCAACGGGCTGTGCAAGGCGGTCAAGCCATCGCTACGGATGCGTTTTCCCAGTGAACCCGTGACTGCGCCGGAGGTCATTCGCGCGTCACACACCGTGGGTTTACTGGCGGCAACCACTCCCTGGTCCCTATGCCTGCTGGTGAACGCTTCAATACTTGCACGCACTTCGTGGGGCTTGTCCTGGCCATCCTTGGCGTCCCATTCATGCTCGCCAAGACCTTGCCCAGTGGTGACGCGGGCAGGATTGGTGGAGGGCTGGTGTTCACGTTGTGCTGCGTTGTGCTGTATGCGGCGTCGACGTTGTTTCACGGTACGCAGGGCCGCGCAAGGCGCTTATGGCAAAGCGCCGACCATTGCGCTATTTACTTGCTCATTGCGGGCAGCTACACCCCGTTCGCCCTGGCCAGGGTGTCAGGGCCCTGGGGCTGGGGTCTGCTGGCCGCAGTCTGGTGCGTGGCCCTGCTGGGGGTCGTTCGTGAAATTCGATCTACCTCACACAAGCCGCCCTTGGCGCTCTACATCGGTTTGGGTTGGATCATGGTGGTGGGTGCCGCACCTTTGCTTTTGCAGGTGGCCACCACGGAACTACGGTGGCTACTACTGGGCGCCGCTTCGTACACCGTCGGCACAGTCTTCTACGTCAATCACGCGGGCTATCGACACGCCCACGGGATCTGGCATCTGTTCGTGCTCGGGGGAACGGCGAGCCACTTTGTGGCGGTGGTCGGGCTACTCGCGTAAGTGTCGCGCTGGGATGTTGTCCGGCAGCGCAAAGAAATTAACGCTCGCTGAGCTGCAAAACGGCCTGAAGCCGCTCGACAGAGAGGAGCTTGAAAATGGGCACATTGAACTCGGATGAGCTGCCCGCCTGAGCGTCTTCTACCGTCCCGCCGACCTGCTCAGAACCTTCAACACATCCGCCACGTCGTACGGCTTGGCCAGCACTTGCACCCCGGGCATCGAGACGCGGTTCTCCGAATAACCGGTGGCAAGGACCACCTTGACATGGGGGAACCGGCTGAGGATCGTCTTGGCCAGATCGATGCCATTGAGCGTCCCGGGCATCACCACGTCAGAGAAGACGAAGTCGATCTTGGTCCCGGCTTCAAGGCACGCGAGCGCCGCGTCGGCACTCTCAGCCATGATCACGAAGAACCCACCACCCTCTAGCGCGGGCGCGACGCTCTCGCGAACCAGTGCGTCGTCTTCGACAAACAAGAGAGTGCCACCGGCGGTACCTGTGGCGTCAGGTGCGCCCGCCACATGCGCCTGCGGGTGGGTCATCGCTCCGGAGGCCTTGGGCAGGTAAATATCCACCTGGGTTCCCTGGCCTTCACGGCTGTGGAGCAGCAGCGTGCCGCCAGATTGCCGGGCAAAACCGAAGGCCTGGGGCAGGCCCAGGCCCGTGCCTTCGCCCACCTTTTTGGTCGTGAAGAACGGGTCCAATGCCTTCGCCATGACGTCGGCCGTCATGCCGATTCCCGAATCCAGAAAGCCCATGCGCACATAGTCGCCCAGCGGCAGTCCATCGGCGGGCGATATGTTGCGTTCATTGGCAACCATCACGCGGATGCTTCCGCCCGAAGGCATCGCATCTTTTGCATTGATGGCCAGGTTGAGGAAAGCGAGCTCAAACTGGGTGGGGTCGATGGTGACGGGCCAGGCATCGTCGGGAATCTGCACGTCCAGTGTGATGCTCGCCGGAAGCACGTTGTCCACCAGCTGGCGAAATTCGTGAATGTGGTTGTGCAGGCTCACGGTTTCCAAGCGCGCATCTTGCGTGCGGCCAAAAGAACTCAACTGCCCTGTCAATGTTTTCGCGCGTTTCAGCGCCTTGGTACAGGTGTCAAGCAGCGCCTGGACACGTTCGGAGTCGGTGGAGCGCTTGGCCAGCTGCAGCGAGGTGGTCAGGGTCTGCAGCAGGTTATTGAATTCATGGGCAATTCCGCCCGTGAGCCTGCCCAGGGCCTCCATCTTCTGTCCTTGGAGCAGAGCCCTCTGCGCCCGTTCAGCCTCAGCAACCGCCTGGGCCACACGCAGCTCCAGTTCACGCTGGTTCAAAAGCAGTTGCTGGCTGACCTGAGCAATGCGCATGCCGACCGCGTCCACCTCCACCAGGCCCTGGGGCGAATAGTTCACCTGCTCGCCACGCCCCAGCGCGTCGGCCGCCAGTTCAAGGCGCTGCATGCGAGAAATCACACCCCTGCCGATGCGGCGCGCAATCACCAGGGAAACGATCAGCAGCAGGGCCGCGATCAGGCCGAAAATGGCGGCCCCCTCCAGCGCCGAATGCCGAATGTCCCTCTCCGGGATACTGAGGACGACCGTCCAGTCGGAGGCCGCAATGCGGTGGTAGAACGTCTTGACGGGAACCCCGTCGAGGGTGACCGACCGGGTGACGCCGGAAGTTGTCGACGCAAAGAGCTTTTGCAGGGTTGCGTCCGACGACCTGCCGACGAAGGTGTCGGGGTCTCTCGATCGCGCCAGCACCGTCCCTTTGCGATCCACGATCGCGCCTAGCCAGCTCGACGGCAGCTTCTGCTGAGCCAGCAAGGTTTGGATGGCGGTCGCGTTCACGCCCATCACGACAAAGTACTGGACTTGGTTTCCCTCCATCACAGGCACCTGGACGATGAAGTCGTATCGCTTGCCAATGGGCGCCGTGAATGCGTCAGACACAAGCGGGGCGACGCCGCCATCGCGTTTCATGAGCTCGTTGATGCTGGCCGCGCGCTGTGTTGGAAGATCCGCTCCTAAGGGAGTCCGTGTGTTGAGCAACTGTCGGCCGCTCTTCTCGATCAAGATGATCGTGGTGTCTGGCGTGGGCGCGTTCCTTTTGGCGAACTCATAGAACTCGCGCAGATCTCCGCGGGCCAACGACGGTGCGTTGGCGAGGGTGCGCAAGATCCTTTGCCGCGACTGCAGTTCGTTGTCCACCAGAAGTGAAAAGGTCCGCGCGGCCTCCTTCAACCCGGTTTCCTGCGTTGCCTGCTCCTCCTGATACACGTACCAGATGGCCAGCATCGCCGCGATGGAAGCGGGCACGACCACCGAGAGAACGAGCGCGAACAGTTGAGTTTTGAAGCGCATGGCCGAACTGAAAAAACATCCAATGGGACCGAGGAGGGCATCCCGGGTTGCCGACGGCGCGGGATGGTTTCTTACTATAGCGGCTGAAGAAATCGCAGCTTTTGGATTTCGGAGCGGAGGTTTGCGCTGCCCCGTGCTCCCCGCCGGGGGCGCTAAGGCAAGAACCGCTTCAGCGCTTCCTCAAAGGCTGGCACATCCGCGCCCACGTGCGAGGTGTTGTACTCGGCCTCGATCAGCACCAAACCGGGCAGGTTTTGCGAGGCCATCTGGTTGTAGAGCGGGATGCCGATCAGCGGGTGATTGCCGCCGCTGGCGCCTGCCAGGAACAAGGTCGTGGGCACGGGCTTGCCGTCAATCTGCTTTTCAAACGCCAGAACTCCGGCGGGGCTGGTGTACTCACCTACGCTGCCCTCCGTGGCAAGGTAATGCGAAAAGCTGGGCGGCACGCCCGCGCGGGCCTCCAGGATAAGTGCTGCCACCACGAAGTAGCCACCGTGGGACAAGCCCGACAGCGCACGGCGTTTGGGGTCGGCTCGGTACTCGCGCTCGATGGTCGGCACCAGTTCTTTGAGGATGAAGTCGAGGTACTTGGCTGCGCCCGGCATGAGGAAGTCGTTGCTCCGCCAGGCCGTGCCTCCGATGCCCACCAGAATGGCCGGTGTGCCCTTGCGCTGCAACACTTCCTTGAAGGTGTCAAAGCGGGAGCGGTTGGGGCCGCCAAACTGCGCATCGCCCTCGGTCGCATAGATGACCGGTAGCGTGGTGGTGCCCGTGGCGTACGCCTGCGGCAGGTAAACCTGAATGGGGTAGGTGTTGCCATTGGACGCCGACTTGAGGGTGGAGTTGATCACCTGGCCTACCGCCGCAGGCGCGTCCCCGTCGCCGGAGCCTCCTCCACCGCACGCCGCGAGGGCGGTCGCTACCGAGATGAGCGCTGCGCGGCGCGAGGGCTGGAATCCTTGGACCATACGTTTTCTCCTGTGGAGCCACGGCGGCACCTTGGTGTGCCTGCGCGCCGAAGGCCTCGGGTGCTGGGGGTATGGCGGCGACGCCGCGAGTGCAGTGACCGAACGCGTTCCGAGCGGCGTCTGTGCCGCCGCGTCCATCGTACTTCGGACGCGAGGCGGGTGTGTCTGTCCGGCGGTGGGTACCGAAGGTTTAGGCGAGCCCGGGAGATCGACGTGCGCCCCGAGATCTGATGCAGCGAGTAATCTGGGTAGCGTTTTGACTAACTTGCACCCCTTCTCCCGTAAGGATTCCTCCGCGTTGTGGAAGTTAAGCGCTTGCAGCCGACTTGACTTTGCGTTGTTCGGCAATATGTTCTTCACAAAGCCTTGAGCGCTCGCTCATGCGCCCCGACCACAGGATCGAGTACCGCGATGACGACGATTGATGAGATGTTGCACCTTGACCTGCTCACCCACGAACAACACTTAGAGATCAGCGCGTGGATTGCACGTTCTGCCTCGCCAGAAGAGATACTGCAAATGCCTGCCCAGCTTTGGCAGGCCGTGGAGCGTGCCAGCCAGGCGATGGGCATCAACGAAGACTTGTTGCGGCCGCCTCTGTTTGACGCGGGCGATGCCGTCTTCAGCTAGGCCTGGTTGAGGGCGCTGGCCCGTTCCACACCCTGCCGGCATCACCCCCGTCGCCACCCGGCACCATAGGGGCGTGGGCGCGGCTCGGATGGTCGGGGGCTGTTCATCAACGGGATGGCGCACCGCGCTGCTCCCAAGGTGTGTGTCCAGGTGCTCTTCCAGGTCGGCGACCAGCCCGCTTGACCACCGGAGGCGAAAGGTTGAATCCACGCGCTGCGCCGGCGAAGCTGCTTCGTCCACGACGCGGGCAAACACCCGCATCGCATGGAGCCGGTCCAGGCTTATGGGGGTACTTGGCCAGCGGGGTGGGGGGTGCGGAACTGTTTGGAATGATCTTGGGCTCTAGCGCTTGTTTCGTAAGCACTTATTGCTATCAAAATAATAGTATCTTGCCAGGACGATGAGGGGACGCGCACCGCCCGCTGTGCCTCACGCCCTTTCGGGTGGGGTGGCGTTGTTGTTCAGGCGCTCCAAGGGCAGGTCTTGAGATGGACCATCGGGGCGGTACTGACATAGCCCCGGTGGCGATCGACAAGGTCACTGGCGCAGAGCTCGGGACGCGGGCGATCCGCATGGAGATGCCGGAGTGATGGCCCTGCGCAATGCCGCGCGGTTCGAGGACGGCGCGGTGTGAAAGCCTTTGGTGGTGAGCCGCGTGGGCGCATGGCGGGGCAATGGCCCCCCCCTGACGCCGAGGGAGACCGGCACCGCGGGTTGGAGTTCGTCAGGCCCGTACCGCGGAGCTGGGCGCAACTGCTACCCGCCGCGCAGGCCGCACCGCGCGCACAAACTCGGGCAAGAAAGTGCGGCGCTCCCCGTTGGGAAACAGCACCGTCACCGAATGGGCATTGGCCTCGACCACTTGGCCCGCGCCATAGCGCCGGGCACGTACCGCGTCGCCGCCGCCAAAGGCCGGCTTCGGCTTCGCCTCGGGCCTGACCTCAATGGGCTGCTCGGGTGCTGCGATGCCGGGCGCCAGCCGCGACAAGGCGGCCATGCGCAGGCAGTTGTCGCAGCGGGTGCAGGCAGCAAATGCAGGTTCTTCTCCCAGTGCGGAAAGCACGCCGTGCCAACGGCAGCGGCCGCCCTGTGCGTAAGCGACCATGGCTTCGAGGGTGCTGCTGTCCTGTTCGCGGCGGCTCCGGTATCCGTGCAGCAGTTGTTCTAGCGCGGCACCTTCCAGGCCGCGCACCAGGGTGAAACGGCCACTGCGGTCGCGCTTCACGGTCTTGTGGCTGCGCAGCAGGCTCAAGGCCACCAGGGTTTTGCCGCGGGGCCTTGCTGCGCTGTCGGCGATGGCGTCGGCCGTCCAGCCCCCGTCGGGTGCGGGCTGCAGCAGCAAGGCGTGTACGCCTTGCAGGTCTTCCAGCGTGGGGTATCGCCCGGACAGGAAAAACTGCTGCAGCGCGCGGTCCTGTCGGACATAGAGCAGCGTGCACTGTGCGTCCTGGCCGTCGCGGCCGGCGCGGCCAGCCTCCTGGTAATAGGCGTCCACGCTGGCCGGCATCTGGTAGTGCAGCACAAAACGGATGTCCGGTTTGTCTATGCCCAGCCCAAATGCGTTGGTGGCCACCATCACGCGTACGCTGGCGTTCATGAAGGCGTCCTGGGCCTGCGCGCGCTGGGCCGCCGGCAGGCGCCCGTGGTACAGGCCCACACTTTCGCCCGCAGCTGCCAGTTTGTCGTAAAGCTCTTCAGCACTTTTTACCGTGGATGTGTAGACGATGCCCGTGCCTTCGCTGTCAGCCACCAGTTGCAGCGCACGGGGCAGGCGGTCGGCCGTGCGCGCCAGTTGCTCCACGGCGAGCTGGAGGTTGGGCCGGTAAGCGCCGGCCTGCACCACGTCCCCCGACGCAATGCCGAACTGGGCCATGATCTCCTCCATCACTTCCGGCTTCGCAGTGGCGGTCAAGGCGAGCACCGGCGGGCGGCCCAGTGCCCGCACGGCAGGCGCGATCTCAAGGAACGCGGGGCGGAAGTCATGCCCCCACTGCGAAATGCAGTGCGCTTCGTCTACCACCAGCAGGCTGACGGTGTGGCGCGCCAGCGCAGCGGTGAGCGCCGGGTCGGCAATTTGCTCGGGGGTGGTCAATAGGATGCGCGCGCTGCCTTGGTCGATGGCCTCGCGCGCGGCCGCCAGGGCTTCGCTGCCGATGGCACTGTTGACCTGGACGGCGGCGATCCCAAGTGCCTGCAGTGCGTCGCACTGATCTTTCATAAGTGCCACCAGGGGCGATACCACCACAGTGGTGCCTTCCAGCAGTAAAGCCGGCAATTGATAGCACAAGGATTTGCCAGCGCCCGTGGGCATGACGGCCAGCGTGCTGGTGCCGCGCAGCGCGCGCTGCATCACTTCGAGCTGTCGGGGCCGCAGGCGCTTGAGCTTGAAAACCTTACGAAGAGTCTCGTGGATTTTGTCGGTGCTGGGAGTGCTGGCGGCGGCAGGGCTTGAACGGGCTGTAGCGCGGCGGTTGGCTGATTTCATCGTGAATGGGAGTTCGAGGCTACCCGACGGGTGGTCAGGGCGATCATGGGCGCGCGCATGGAAGGCGTTCCGACAGACCGGGGCGCATGCGTTTGTCAGACGGGATGAAGCGTGCGGCACCACGCGGCGTGGGGTAGCAGCGGGTGCTTGAGCGCATGCACGAGCGACCACGATGCACGAGGCCGGGCGACTGCGTCCCAGTGGCCTTGCGCACACGTTCGGTGAACCCGTCCTACGCGTTGTCGGATAGCCCCAGGGAAACAATAGAACGGACCCCCAACGTACCCGCTTGCCGAGCCGGTCCGGGGTGGTTGCACTGCCTCCATCCAGGAGGCTGCACAAGACTTTGGCGACATCCCGCGCCAGCATTCCTACGGTGACGTGACCATGAAACTGCAGTCCATCCTGGCAATCCTGAAGAAATCGGTGAACGAGTGGATTGACGACTACGCGCCCAGCATGGGTGCTGCCATTGCCTACTACACCGTGTTTTCGATTGCCCCACTGTTGATCATCGTGATCGCGGTGGCTGGCTACGTTTTTGGCGAGGACGCGGTGCGGGGTTCACTGCACAGCCAGATATCGGGGCTGGTAGGAAACGATGGCGCGACAGCGATCCAGGGGCTCATCAGCAGCGCCCGCGAGCCTACCGAGGGCGTGGTGGCAAGTGGGATCAGCATCGTCTTGTTGATCGTGGGCGCGACGACAGTATTTGCCGAAATTCAAAGCGCGCTCGACCGCATCTGGCATGTGCCCGAAAAGGCAAAGCCCAGCGGCCTCTGGGGCCTTGTACGGGCGCGGTTCCTATCCTTTGGCCTGATCCTCGGGCTCGCTTTTCTGCTGAGCGCCTCGCTGGTAATTAGCGCTGCGGTGGCGGCCGCAGGGGCTTATTTCGCGGGCCTGATGCCCGGGTGGGAGCTTCTGCTGCAGGGCCTGAATCTGGCGCTCTCGCTGTGTGTGGAGGCCGTGTTGTTCGCCATGCTTTTCAAGCTCATGCCCTCCGTCAAGATCGCGTGGAGCGATGTGTGGATTGGTGCTGCCGTCACCGCCGCGCTCTTTGAGATCGGGAAGGTGTTGATCGCGCTGTATGTGGGTAAAGCAGGCGTCAGTTCGACGTACGCGGCCGCAGGGTCGATTGCCGTGCTGCTGATCTGGGTTTACTACGCGGCGCAGATCTTTCTCTTCGGTGCCGAGTTCACCAAGGTGTATGCGATTGAGCGGGGGTCGCACCGGCCCGCTTCAGAAACAGCCTCACAAGGCGCGGACGAAGGCGCGGACGAAGGCGCGCAGGCCTTGGCGCCCGAGTGGCAGGCCAAGCTCGACAAGCTGGGGCTGCGTGCGAAGGAGCCCCAGCAAGCAGAGGCCAGCGGTGTGGACGATCTTCCGCCTGCGCTTCAGGTCGGGGTTGCGGTGGTCATGGCGGGTATGTGGTTGTTGCGTGCCCGCAGCAGTAAAAGGCCCGACCCGACAACGCCTGCTGCGCGCTCGGACGGTCGCCTTTGAACGAGCCCGCTAGCGCGGGCCCAGCCCTATGTCTTTTCAGAGCCCATCGCCCCACAGGGGCAGATGGCTCGGCCGGTCAACCGGACGTCCGGCCTGCGTGGGGCGCTCCGAGGGAAAACTCAGTGCCCAGTTCCTGGGTCGATGTCACGTCCAAACCACCGCCATGCGCCTTGGCGATTTCATTGACGATAAAGAGGCCCAGGCCCACATTGCGGTTGCCACTGTCCTCCGCAACGCCACGCACCATGGGCATGAACAACTGCTCTATCGCTTCGGGTGCGATCGGGACGCCCCAGTTGTGTACGCTCACCCGCCAGCCGGCCGAAGCGACAGACGACGTCACCGTGATGTCGGTATCGGCCTGGCCATAGGCCACCGCGTTGGCCACCAGGTTGCCCAGGGCCTGCGTCACCCGGTTCGCATCCGCTTCGCACGCTCCTTCGCCGCAGAGGACGTGGTCGATCCGGCGGTCGGGAAAGGCGAGCGAAAGCTCTTCGACAGCAAGCGCGACCACGTGGTGCAAGTCGACTGGCTTGAGCGCCACCGCCAAGCCGCTGCCGATGCGCGCAGAGGTGAAGTCCAGCAGGTCCTTGATGAGCTGGCTGGCCCGGTCGGCCGCGCGGTGAACCCGGCCAAGCGTTTCTTTCTGGTCCGGCGTCACTCCGCGCTTTTCCAGGAGCTGGATACCGAGGCGAATGGTGGACAGCGGATTGCGGAGGTCGTGGCTCACGATGCCGATCATCTGCTCGGCAAAAAGCGCGCGGTCTTCCGATTGTTTTTTGAGCCGTGTGGCTTCGGCCACCATCCCGACCAGGTTCTGGCGGGACACGAGCAGCTCACGTTCGTATTTGTCGCGGTCCCTCGCCACGAACGCTGCCACGCGGAGGAACCAGGCGCCATTGCGCTGGTAGCGCTTGGCGTTGATGACCACGGGGATGGTCGTCTTGTCATGGTGCTGAATGTCCAGCTTCACCTCGGACACCGAGCCTTGCATCACCAACAAGGGCGCCAGGTGGGTCTGATAAAAAATTCGACCGCCCATGGACAGAAAGTCCTGCAGTCGGCGCAGCCCGATCACTTCGTCACAGTGGTATCCCGTCCATTCGCAGAACGTGGAATTGGTGTGAAGAATCAGGCCTTTGGAGTCGGTGGTGAGCACGCCGCAAGGAAGGTCCTCGAGCGGGTCGAAGTCGATGCCACCGCCTTCCTCGGCCATGTCAGAGACCCTGCGCCACCAAAAATGCGTCCATGGCGCTGGCACTGGCGCTGGGCTGGCTGAGGTGGGGGCAGTGCCCCACGTTCTCGATGATCTTCAACGTGCTGCGCGGCAGGACGCGGTGCATGTACTCGCCAACGGCGATGGGCGCGATCATGTCTTCGTCGCACTGCAAGATCAGCGTCGGGCTGGCCAGGAGGGGCAACTGCTCCCGATGGTCTGAAAGAAAAGTCACGCGGGCGAAATGCTTGGCGATCTCGGGGTCGGTCCGGCAAAAGCTGTTGCTCAGTTCCTGCCCCAGTGCAGGCTGCTCGGGTGCGCCCATGATGGCCGGCGCCATGGTGCTGGACCAGCCCAGGTAGTTGCTTTCGAGGGCGTCCAGGAGCGACTCGATGTCCTCCCGCGAGAAGCCGCCGACATAGTCGCCGTCGTTGATGTAGCACGGCGATGGCCCCACCATGACGTGTGCGGCAATGCTCCCCGGCGCCGCCACATCGGCCAGCATGCCGATCATTGCGCTCACGGAGTGCCCCACCACGATGGAGGGCCCTTCACCGAACTCCCGGATGATTTCCAGCAGATCATCTGCGTAGCCCTGCAGGCTGCCGTATTTGACGGGGTCGAACGCCTTCAGGTCCGAATTGCCGCTGCCCACCAGATCGAACAGCACTGTGCGGTAGCGCTCGGCATAGGCGGGCGCGAGCAGGCGCCACATGTTCTGGTCGCACCCGAAACCGTGCGCAAAGAACAAGGTCGCAGGCCCCGAGCCTAAAACTCGCACGTTGTTGCGTACTGTTGTTGTCATTCTGCTTTCTCGGGTTGCGCTTGAGGGTGGCGCGAGGAAGAGCTCCGGGCTCCTCGGGAGTCCGCGGGCCCGTCGGCATTGCGGAGATGGAAACCTACGCCCACGCAGGGAGAGATGCTGCTGACGGGTGTGGGGTGCGGAATGATCCGTCGTTGCATCGGCAAGCCCGCGATGATGAAGGACGTGCACGCCATCGCTCTGACAGACGGCGGCCTGCGGCCGTGTCAGACAACACGCCCTTGTTTTGACCTTGGTGAGCAGGTTTTTCAACCGGCCTGACACCTCGGCGAGGTTCTCAAGCCAGGGCGCGGGGCGGCCCATTCTTGACCAGCTTCGCCAGCGCCGTGTAGAGCATCTGCGGCGTGCACGGCTTGGGCAGAACCTCGAAGCCCAGGTTGCGGATGCTGTCCAGTTGTTCGGCGTAGCCCGTCATCAGCAACAGCTGCTGCTGTGGCCATGTCTTGCGGATGTACTGCGCCAGGCCCACCCCATCCATGTCACCGGGCATCACGACGTCGGACAGCACGATGTCCGGGCGCACGCCCTGCTCCAGCAGGTTGCGGGCCTTGGCGGTACGGTCCACGTGCGTCACCCGGCATCCGAGGGACTCCAGGATCGGGAGCAGCGATGCGGCGACGTCCTCGTTGTCCTCGACCATGAGCACAGACTTGTCCAGCGACGACAGAGTCGGGTCGGGCGCGGCCTCCGTTTCTGGCTGCTCGTCGGCCCTGGGTAGAAGCAGGCGCACGCGCGTGCCGACACCGACCTCGCTGGCAATCTCCGCCCGCCCGTTCACCCGCTGGCACATGCCATACACCTGGCTCAGGCCCAGGCCCGTGCCCTCGCCCACGGCTTTGGTCGTGAAGAACGGCTCAAAAACCTTGCTGAGAAGTTCGGGCGCAATCCCAGTCCCCGTGTCGGCGACTTCGATGAGGACCATGTCTGCAGTGGGGCCGCTGGCGTCGGACTCGGTGGCGTTGCGCGCGCGGATCGTGAGCGAGCCGCCCTTGGGCATCGCATCCCGTGCGTTGATGGCCAGGTTCAGCAGGGCCAGTTCAAGCTCTGCCAAATCGAGGGTCACGGGCGCGGTGTCGGGGTCGACCTGCACGTCCAGCTGGATCTGGCTGCCGACCGCAGGGCTGATCAGGTCCTTGATGGAGGGGAGTTTTTCTTGCAGCACCACATGCTCTGCCACCAGGGGTTGTCGGCGCGAGAAGGCCAGCAGCTGGCGGGTCAGGTTGGTGGCGGATTTCACGGCGCGCGCGATGGAATCCACCTGTTTGGTGGCCACGCCGGGCGTGGTGCGTTTGATGAGGTGCAGGTTGTTGCTGATGACCATCAGCGCATTGTTGAAATCGTGCGCTACGCCCCCGGTGAGGCGCCCCAGCGCCTCGAGCTTCTGGGCCTGCAGCAGCGCCTCTTCGGCGCGGCGGCGGGTTTCAATCTCGCGCTCCAGGCTTTCCATGGTCTCCAGCGCGGTTCTGGCGTTGCGCAGTGCGATGGTGGCCGTGAGGAACAGCGCCGCGACCGGCAGCGCACCCATTGCAAACAATACTCCCAGCTCGGAAAGCACCTCGTTGCGCAGCGCCGCCAGGCTCATGCCGGCGCCGATATACAGCGGATAGTTGCCCACCTTGCGATAGGCCAGAAAGCTGTCTTCTCCATTCAAGGACGAAATTCCGCGCAGTTGCGCCGACTCTGCCCCTTTGCTCAGTTCTGTCATCACCGGGCCGTCGGGCGACAGCTTGTCGGGCGCCTTGCCGAGATTGGGCCAGCGGGTATAGATCTCCCCGCCTTCCCTGAACACGCTGACTGCCAGTCCAGGGTCGTCCGCCACCAGATCGCTGTAGTAAGCCCCGAAATATGACGTGAGCAGGCTCACGTTAATCACCCCGCCGAAGTTTCCCTGGTCGTCGCGAAACGCCATGCTCAAGTTCAGCACCGATTCCTTGGACGTCCTGGTGATGATGGGTTTGGAGAGGTGCGTACCCTGAGCGCCTTGCTGGTGGACACGGAAGTACTCGCCATCGGACAGGTCCAGCACCGGAAACGGCAAGAGGCGGCTGCTCGCCACCGTCTTGCCCTGGGCATCCAGGATCAGGATGGACTGGATCTGCGGCTGGTCCACTGTTCGGTTGCGCAAGGCCTCGTGCAAGGCGGATTCGTTGCGGCGCAAGTCCGTCGCGTTCCGGCCGTTCACGAGCGCAAACACTTTGTCTTGCAGCGCTTCCGACGCGGCAATGACCTTGGACGCATGTTCGTGCGCCACGCGCAGCGAGCGGCTCACCCGCACCGCTGCATCGTCGCGGGCGGACACATACCGCGCGGCCCCCACGACGAGATAGATGAACAACGGCACTGCGATGCTGAGGATGGCCAGCAACCGGAGCCATCGAACCGATGCACCGGCTTGGTCGGGAGCGTTTTTGGCTGTGCGTGGGCTGTCCCGCATGTTCAGTCCTTGAATGACGTTCCTGTTGTGAAGTAGATCCGGCGTGCGGGGCCAGCACGCGATACGTAGCGGTTCAGATTAAAACCCATTCGTCACGACCTTCGGTGGCCGTCGGTTTTGTCCGTTCGGATTCCAACATCCGAATGTTCTTTCGATGGATCTCGGCTGTGCTTAAAGGACCGAGCCCAACGTAGCCTCCTTTCGGTGTGAGGGCCCTTGGCGTAAGTTGCCGGCACCCACGTGAAGCGGGGAGGCCTGCATACCGGACCGCTCACAGCGGTCCATCCGCGAGGTGAATTTGGCGCTTGCCAGACCGCTTGGCATGCAGCATCGCTTCATCGGCTTCGGCCAGCAGCACCTCGGCCTGCGTACGCCCCGTGGACAACGCCACCCCGATGCTCATGCCCACGCTGACCTCCAGGCCCTCGGCAAGCTGAATCGGCGTGTCTGCGGATCGCAACAGTCGCTCCAGTATGGCGCGCCACTCATCCCCTGACAGAGGCGCGAGCAGCAGCACAAACTCGTCGCCGCCCAACCGCGCTGCGGTGTCCGTCGCCCGGATGCTGCCCGAGATCCGCGCGGCGATGGCGACGAGGAGCCGGTCGCCCGTCTCGTGGCCGTACGCGTCATTGACAGCCTTGAATCCATCCAGATCGATGAAGCACACCGCGACCTCGTGCCGGAACCGTTCGGCCCCTGCCAGGGCCTGCTGCATCCGGTCGAGCAGGAGCAGCCGGTTCGGGAGCTGCGTGAGCGCATCGTGAAAGGCCACGTGGCTGATCTGCGCATGGGCACGCTTGGCTTCGGAGATGTCCACGGCCATCCAGAACGACTCTTCGTCCGACAACTGCACACCGTTGAGGTCCACCCAGAGGCCCTCCCCGTTTTTGCGTTTCAGGCGCACATCGTCGCGGTAGTTTTCACCCCGGCCCATCAGCAGCAGCGTGTCCTGCGCGAGCGCATGCTGCTCGTCCGGTTCCGCACACAACTGTTCGATGTCCATCCCGTCCAGCTCGCCCGCTCCGTAGCCCAGCATCTTTTCAAAGGCTGCGTTCTTCCAGCTCACCTTGCGATCCCGCAGCTTGACCATTCCGACCACATCGCTGTTGAGCATGGCCGACTGGTCCCGCAGCAGCGCTTGCACCTGCTGCTGTGCTTCTCGCTGTGCGGTGATGTCCAGGGCCACGGTGCGGCTCATCATGAAATTGCCGTCGGCATCACGCACCGCTGTGGAGTGGATGCGCACGTAGCGTCGCTCGGCGTGGGCGGGGGACAGGCAGATGTCGATTTCTGGCGCGTGGTCCTGGGTGGCCAGCGCGATGAAATGGTCCCTGAAGTGCTGCCGGGTGGTCGCATCCAGGATCTCGGCAAATTGATGATCGGCCCCCAGTGCCGGCCCGCCCAGCCACTGGGCCGCAACTGCGTTGACATGGACAAAGCGGCCCTCGGCATCGAGCGAAAGGTAGCCACACGGGGCCTGGTCGTACAGGTCGCGGATCCGGGCGGAAGACTCTTCCAGGCTCTGCAGCAGATGCTTCTGTGCGGTGATGTCCCTGGCGGACGCGAAGATCAGAAGTTGCTGGTCGATTTCCACCGCGTGCCAGTGCAGGTCCACATCGATGACGCTGCCGTCGGCACGCCGGTGCTGAACCTCCACACGCTGCCGGTCCCCGTCCTTGATCTTGCTCAGCCACGCACCGATGCGAGCTCTATCCTGGTTGGCGTCCCAGTTCGACACATGCTGGCCCTGCAGCTTCTCGCGTGAAGACTGGAGCATCTCCGCAAAGGAGTCGCTCAGCTCAATCAGCTTTCCGTCCGGATTCACGATGTGGATGCCGTCGCCCGCCACGCGCAGCAGGGTCTGCATGTGACGTATTTGCACACCGAGCGCACTCACTGCGGACAACTCGCGCAGGCTGAACCGGTAGACGACCACAGCCGCTGCGCAGCTCAACGCCCACACCAGGCTGGCGAGCACCGACACGGTTCGCATTTCCTCGACCCACTGCGCGAAGAATTTCTCGTTGTCGAGTCCCGCCATCACCAGGAACGGCCACCCATCCACCTGCCGGTAGGCCACGGTGCGCTTGCGCCCGTCTATCCTCGAGGTGGCCATGAAGCTTCCCGCTGACCGGTTGTGGCTCAGTGCCGTGAGCAACTCTTGCGGCACCTGCTGGTTCCCCACTTCGCTTGTGGCAGCGCTGCCGGGGGACCATCGGGCCAACAGCCGAAGGTCGTCGCTGCGCAAGGAAACGACGTCGCCGTCGTTCAGCTCGTAGCGCTTGAAGATGTCGACAAAGTGGTCCACCGTGACGGTGGCGTAGAGCACGCCCCGGAACTTTCCGCCCCACGCCAGGGGCCGCGCGACGATCACCACCCAATTGCCCGACACCCGGGACTGGACCGGCCCCGACACCACGGGTTTGCTCGACGCCGACTCCTTGGCTTGGTGAAAAAAGTCGCGGTTGGTGATGTTGGGCGGCTCGGAGCTCTCGGCGAGGTTTCCCCAGCGCACCAAGCCGTTCTCGTCGGCCAGGCGAAAGCCCTCTACGGTGTCCAGAACGCTGTGTTTTGCAGCCAGGCTGGTATTGATATCTTTGGCACTGGCACCGGCCCCGAAACCTGCCCGCTGCAGGTCGTCCACCGATATCCGCAGGGCAGTGTCGATCACGCCGAGCTCGGACTGCAAATTGGCGCTGGCAATCGCCGCAAACTGCTCGGCGGTCGACAGCGCCTGTTTCTCATGGATCTCGCGGGAGGATGCGAGCACGGAAATGACCAAGGCAGTCATCGCCGCTCCGAACAGCACATTGCCGCCGATCAACAGCCACCTCAGTTGACGGCGCTGTTGCTCGGCGCGCCTCAGAGAGATCGCAGAGTTCAAGGGCATGAAGAATGGTAACCAGACAGGGCCCGGCCGGAGGCGGATTTACCCTGGCGCGGGGGGCGTCGGGGTGCCCGGACGGCGGGTTGCTCCCCGTCGTCGGGCGTGACAGAGGGGCCGACGGAGCGCTCACTGGAGCATCTTGATCCCCTGCTGGATGGATTGCTTCTTATTCCAGTACGCTTTCCACGGGTCGTCCTTCTGAAAGCTCAGATATTCCCGCGCCGTGGCAATGGTCCACTGGGCTCCGCCCTTGAGCTCGCGCAACTGCTCCCACGCTACGGGCATGGACACCCCCATGCCCGGCCGCGAGCGTGCCGAAAACGCACACACCGTGGTTTGCCCGTGGCCGTTGCGCAGGTAGTCGATGAAGATCTTGCCCACCCGGTTCTTGCCGCCCATCACCGCAACGAACTTGGACGGGATGACCTTGGCCATGTGTTTCACCACCGCCTGTGAAAACGCCTTGACCTCGGTGTAGTCCCATTTGGGTGCGATGGGCACCACGACGTGCAGCCCTTTGCCGCCACTGGTTTTGAGCCAGCTGGCGAGGCCCAGCTCCGTCAGCATCACCCGGGTGAGCTCAGCCGCCTCCTGCAGCATCGGCCAGGTGACGCCCTCGCCAGGGTCCAGGTCCAGGATGAACCGGTCGGGCTGGTTGATGCGCGCGACCTTCGAGTTCCAGGTGTGAAACTCCACCACGTTCATCTGCGCGGCCGACAGCAGCGCCTGGACGGAATCCACGCCTAGCAGCGCTGCGTGCTCGGGCCACAGCGCAGGGTCAAGCTCTTTCACCCCGGGCATCTTGCTTTCAAGGTGCTTCTGAAAGAACAGCTCGCCGGTGATGCCGGTGGGCGCCCGCACCAGCGACACCGGTCGGTTCTTCAAATGCGGCAGCATCCACTCGGCAATGCTCTCGTAGTACCGCACCAGGTCGACCTTGCGCAAGCCTGTCGTGGGGTCGATGACCCGTTCGGGATGTGTGATCTTGACCGTGCCCGTCGTGTTCTTGGGTTTTGGCGCTGCGGGCGCCGGGGCGGGGGGCGACT
>SDXZ01000362.1 GCA_004210805.1 Acidovorax sp. | reverse complement strand
GTGCCTCCACAAAAGGCCGGCATCATCGAGCGCTCCGAGAAGGAAGTGAAAGAGATCGAACAGCAGTACGTGTCCGGTCTGGTCACCTCTGGCGAGCGCTACAACAAGGTGGTGGACATCTGGGGCAAGGCCGGCGACGAGGTGTCCAAGGTGATGATGGCCCAGCTGTCCAAGCAAAAGGTCATCGACCGCCACGGCAACGAAGTGGACCAGGAGTCCTTCAACTCCATCTACATGATGGCCGACTCCGGCGCCCGCGGCTCTGCTGCCCAGATCCGCCAGGTGGCCGGTATGCGGGGTCTGATGGCCAAGCCTGACGGCTCGATCATCGAAACGCCTATCACCGCGAACTTCCGCGAAGGTCTGAACGTGCTGGAGTACTTCATCTCCACCCACGGTGCCCGTAAGGGTCTGGCCGACACGGCGCTGAAGACGGCCAACTCCGGTTACCTGACCCGCCGTCTGGTGGACGTGACGCAGGATCTGGTCGTGACCGAAGAGGATTGCGAAACCACTAACGGTTCGCTGATGCGCGCCATCGTCGAAGGCGGCGAAGTGATCGAGTCGCTGCGCGACCGTATCCTGGGCCGCACGGCGGCTGAGGACGTGCTGCATCCAGAGAACCGTTCGGTGCTGGTTCAGGCGGGCGTGATGCTCGACGAAGACATCATCGAAGGGCTCGAAATTGCCGGCGTGGATGAGGTGAAGGTGCGCACGGCACTGACCTGCCAGACCCGCTATGGCCTGTGCGCCCGATGCTATGGCCGCGATTTGGGCCGTGGCGGCCAGATCAACCTCGGCGAAGCCGTGGGTGTGATTGCTGCGCAGTCCATCGGTGAACCCGGCACACAGCTGACCATGCGTACCTTCCACATCGGTGGTGCCGCTTCGCGTGCCGCCATCGCATCGAGCGTGGAAGCCAAGTCCAACGGCGTGATCGGCTTCAACGCCACGATGCGCTACGTGAGCAACACCAAGGGCGAGCTGGTGGTGATTGCGCGGTCGGGTGAAATCGTCATCCACGACGAGCATGGCCGCGAGCGCGAACGCCACAAGGTGCCTTACGGCGCGACGCTGACCGTCAAGGCCGACCAGCAGATCAAGGCCGGCACCATCCTGGCCAACTGGGATCCGCTGACGCGCCCCATCATCACCGAGTTCGCCGGCCAGACCAAGTTCGAGAATGTCGAAGAAGGCCTGACGGTGGCCAAGCAGGTCGACGAAGTGACCGGCCTGTCCACGCTGGTGGTGATTGACCCCAAGCGCCGCGGCGCTGCCAAGGTCGTTCGCCCACAGGTAAAGCTGATCGATGCCCAAGGCAACGAAGTGAAGATCCCTGGCACCGACCACTCGGTGACCATCGGCTTCCAGGTCGGCGCTCTGATCCAGGTGCGCGATGGCCAGGACGTGGGCCCTGGCGAAGTGCTGGCGCGTATTCCGGTCGAAGGCCAGAAGACCCGCGACATTACCGGCGGTCTGCCCCGCGTGGCCGAGCTGTTTGAAGCCCGTACCCCGAAGGACAAGGGCACGCTGGCCGAGATGACCGGTACCGTGTCGTTCGGCAAGGAAACCAAGGGCAAGGTCCGCTTGCAGATCACCGATCCTGAAGGCCACGTGTTCGAAGAACTCGT
>SDXZ01000201.1 GCA_004210805.1 Acidovorax sp. | reverse complement strand
TCGACAAGGTTGTGAACCTCGGCAACCTGGGCGAAATCGTCAAGGTCAAAGACGGCTACGCCCGCAACTTCCTGATTCCTTCGGGCCGCGCACGCCGCGCCACCGAGTCGGCCAAGGCCGAGTTCGAAGCCAAGCGCGCTGAACTCGAAAAAGCAGCAGCTGCCAAGCTGGCTGAAGCCCAAGCCCAAGGCGAAAAGCTGGCCGGCACCACCGTCAAGCTGACGCAAAAGGCTGGCGTGGACGGCCGTCTGTTTGGTTCGGTGACCAACCACGACATCGCCGAAGAGCTGAATAAGCAAGGCTACAAGGTTGCCAAGTCGCAAGTCCGCCTGCCCAACGGCCCCATCAAGGTCGTGAGCGAAACCGCTGTGAGCGTGGCTCTGCACACCGACGTGGTGGTGGAAGTCAACGTGTCGGTCTACGGCGAAACCGCCTGATCGTCACCCAGTGACCTGTGCAGAAGCCGCCCCCGGGCGGCTTTTGTCTTTGGGTCACCGATTTTTGTACAGGGTTGCCCACGGGCAGTCCACGAGTTACCCACAGGCTTATCCCCGTGCGCGCAACGCGAAACGGGGACCTGCATCCAGCCTTTGTCCGGAGTACCGTCATGTCCGCAGTGTTCCCGCCCCTCGAGGAAAGTAGCTACGTGCCCCCCGCGCCGCCGCCCGACCGGGAAGTGGCGCAGCTGCGCGTGCCGCCACACTCCATCGAAGCCGAATCGAGCGTGCTGGGGGGGCTGCTGCTGGACAACAATGCCTGGGACCGGGTGGGCGATCTGCTGGTGGAGAGCCACTTCTACCGCCATGAGCACCAGATGATCTACACGGCCATCGGTGCGCTGGTCAACGCCAGCAAGCCGGCCGACGTGATCACGGTGTTCGAGCACCTTCAGAACCAGGGCAAGGCGCAGGAGATGGGTGGCCTTGCCTACCTCAACAACCTGGCGCAGTACGTGCCCAGCGCGAGCAACATCCGGCGCTATGCCGAGATCGTGCGTGAGCGTGCCATCCTGCGTAAGCTGGTTACGGCCAGCGATGAAATCTCTACCAACGCTTTCAACCCCCAAGGCAAGACGGTAGAGCGCATCCTGGACGAGGCCGAGGCCAAGATCTTTGCGATCGGCGAGGAAGGCTCGCGCACCAAACAAGGCTTCCAGTCGCTGGACACGCTGGTGATCGAGCTGCTCGACCGGGTCCAGGAAATGGCCGACAACCCGGTGGATGTGACCGGCGTGCCCACGGGCTTTGCCGATCTCGACCGCATGACCAGCGGCCTGCAGGCGGGCGACATGGTGGTGCTGGCGGCGCGTCCGTCGATGGGCAAGACATCCTTTGCGGTGAACATTGCCGAGCACGTCGCGCTCAACGAAGGGCTGCCGGTCGCCATCTTCTCGATGGAAATGGGCGCCGCCCAACTGGCGGTGCGTATCGTGGGCTCCATTGGCCGGGTGAACCAGGGCAATCTGCGCACCGGCAAGCTTACTGACGACGAATGGCCGCGCCTGACGGAAGCCATCGAGAAGCTGCGCACGGTGTCGCTGCACATCGACGAATCCCCGGGCCTCACGCCCGGCGAGCTGCGCGCCAATGCCCGGCGCCTGGCGCGCCAGTGCGGCAAGCTCGGCCTGATCGTGGTGGATTACCTGCAGCTGATGAGCGGCTCGGGCTCGTCGAGCTCTGACAACCGGGCGACCGAACTCGGGGAAATCTCCCGGGGCCTCAAGATGCTGGCCAAGGAGCTGCAGTGCCCGGTCATCGCGCTCTCCCAGCTCAACCGCTCGGTCGAGCAGCGCACCGACAAGCGCCCCATGATGTCCGACCTGCGCGAGTCCGGCGCCATCGAGCAGGATGCCGACATCATCATGTTCATCTACCGCGACGACTACTACAACAAGGACTCCAAGGAGCCCAACGTGGCCGAGATCATCATCGGCAAGCAGCGTAACGGCCCCACCGGCACCGTGAAGCTGTTCTTCCAGAAGAACCAGACCCGTTTCGAGAACCTGGCGATGGGTTCGGGTGACGATTACTAATAAAAATAGCCGCCAGCGCTTGATTGATAAGCGTTGACAGCTATTGTATTTATAGCAAAGCCCGGTGGCTGCCGAAGCAGACAACCGGGCTTGCAAGATGCGTCAGGACGGGTCGCGCCGTCCTGCGCCAGAGCGCTAGAGCACTTCGCTCGCGAAGTCCGCCAGCCGTGAACGCTCGCCGCGCGCGAGGGTGATGTGCCCGCTGTGCGGCCAGCCCTTGAAGCGGTCCACCGCGTAGGTCAGGCCGGATGAGCCTTCGGTGAGGTAGGGCGTATCGATCTGCGCCAGATTGCCCATGCAGATGATCTTGGTGCCAGGGCCTGCGCGGGTGATCAGCGTCTTCATCTGCTTGGGCGTCAGGTTTTGCGCTTCGTCGATGATCACGTACTTGTTCAGGAAGGTGCGCCCGCGCATGAAGTTCATGCTCTTGATCTTGATGCGGCTCCTGATCAGCTCGTTGGTGGCCGCGCGGCCCCATTCGCCGGCATTGCCGCCATCGCCCTTGGCCAAAAATTCGAGGTTGTCGTCCAGGGCGCCCATCCAGGGGCCCATCTTCTCTTCTTCGGTACCGGGTAAGAAGCCGATGTCCTCGCCCACGCTCACCGTGGCGCGGGTCATGATGATCTCGGTGTAGCGGCGGTCGTCCAGCACCTGCGTCAGGCCCGCGGCCAGCGCCAGCAGGGTCTTGCCGGTGCCGGCGGTGCCCGTCAGAGTCACAAAGTCGATGTCGGGGTCCATGAGCAGGTTCATGGCGTAGTTCTGCTCGCGGTTGCGCGTGGTCACGCCCCACACCGCGTGCTTGGCCGAGCCGTAGTCCTTGAGCGTCTGCAGCACCGCGGTCTTCTCGCGGATTTCGCTCACGCGGGCAAACAGGCTGGGCTCGCCGGGCGCTTCAAAATACACGAACTGATTGATCATCAGCTGCGGCACGATGGGGCCGCCGATGCGGTAGTACGTGTGTGCGCCGTTCTGCCAGCTTTCCACATTCTTGCCGCTCTTGGCCCAGAAATCCGGGGGCAGGGCCAGTACGCCGGCGTAGAGCAGGTCGCCATCTTCCAGCGTCTTGTCGTTTTGGTAGTCCTCGGCGTTCAGGCCCAGCGCGCGCGCCTTGACGCGCATGTTGATGTCCTTGGACACCAGCACCACTTCGCGCGGCGCGTGCTCCTTGCGCAGGGCCTCGACCACACCCAGGATCTGGTTGTCGGCCTTGCCCGGAGGCAGGCTGGTGGGCAGGCTGTAGTCGAGCGGCGCCGTCTGGAAGTACAGGCACCCACCGGCGGCGCGCTGGCCGGTGGAATCGAGCTTGAGGCCCTTGGCAATGTCGGCACCCTGCACACCGGCAAGCGCATCCAGCGTTCGGCTGGTCTGGCGGCCGTTGCGGGCGACTTCAGTCATGCCCTTCTTGTGGCCGTCCAGCTCTTCCAGCACGATCATCGGCAGGAAGATGTCGTGCTCTTCAAAGCGGAACAGGCTGGTGGGGTCGTGCAGCAGGACGTTGGTGTCGAGCACAAAAAGCTTGCTCGGGCCCTGTGGCCGGCTGCGCTTGGTGCGGCTGGCCGACGATGGCGCGGCAACTGCGGGGGCGGGTGCCGCAGCGACAGTGGCCGACGAGCGTGCTGGCGTTTTGCGGCCTGTGCTGCGTGCGGCCGGCGCTGCGGCGGGCTCTGCGCGAGCGCGGGTGGCGGTGCTGGCACGCTCTGGCGCCGAAGATGTGGCGCTGGCCACCACCTGCAGCGGCGCACGTTCGATGGCGGCTGCTTTGCGGCTCGTGGTGGCGCGGATGGGCGCCACCTCATTGACTGGTTCGGCCATGGCCACCGATGCGGCGGCTTTGCCGGGGCGGGCGGCCACATCGTAGGCTTCGGGGGCGAGGAGCGCGGCGCGCCGGCTGGGTGCGGGGGGCAGGGGCATGGTGGCAGGGCCTCGTTCAGAGTCGATGGATGGGTCTAGAAAGCAAAAAGCCGCCTGGAGGCCAAGGCGGCTTTGTTGGGGAAGGCAAACGTTGCGAAAACCTGGGGCATCGATCCATTATGCCTATTTCAGATGGCTGCTTTGGCAAAGCATCCAGGCTGTGGCGGGGATGCCTTGGTCTTGCACCAGACGGCAATCAAGCAGCCTTTTTGAGGGCCTTGATGGACTTCACGGCCTTCAGAACTTCGTCCACATGGCCGGGGACCTTGAGGCCGCGCCATTCCTGGAACAGCGTACCGTCGGGGCCGATGAGGAAAGTGCTGCGCTCGATGCCCTTGACCTTCTTGCCGTACATGATCTTGTTCTTGACCACGCCGAACATGTGGCACATCTTCTCTTCGGTGTCAGCGATGAGTTCGAAGGGCAATTCCAGCTTTTCCTTGAACTCGTCGTGCGACTTCATGTTGTCGCGCGAGACGCCGAACACTGCGGCGCCCGCCTTCACGAAATCCTTGTACTTGTCACGGAACTGCATCGCTTCGGTGGTGCAGCCCGGGGTGTTGTCCTTGGGATAGAAGTAGAGCACCACCACTTGGCCAAGATGCGAGGTGTTGGAGACCTTGAGTCCACCGGTAGCGTTGGCTTCAAATTCGGGGAGGGGTTTGTTGACAACGATCGCCATAGCTCTTCAATCTCTCAGGATGTAGTCGTTGATAAGCCGGGGGAGCAGGTGTGTTATTGCTCTTGTAGGTGCCCCCGACCGCAACCCGAGATTTTACCCCGAAACCGATTGCCAACCAAATGTAAGACTGTGTGTCTGAGGTCTTGGACCAGGAGGGAAACCGCAGTTGCAAAGGGGGTTTAGAAGTCCATGAACCCGCCTTTGCAGAGGCCCCTACAGCAACGCTCAGACTTCAAGCAGCAGCGCGGCCACGACGTTGCGCCCTTCGCTCGCGAGGATGTTGTAAGTGCGGCAAGCCGCCGCGGTGTCCATCGTTTCCAGGCCCAGCCGCCGTTGCATGAGCGGGGCCAGCCAGGCCGGAGGCGGAAACCGGTTGCGCGTGCCGCTTCCGAAAATGACGAGCTCCGCCTCCAGTTCGGCCAGCTGCGCGAAATGCTCGGCCGTCAGGTCTTCAAAACGGGCGCAGGGCCATGCCTTGCGCAGGCCGTTGGAGCCCAGGATAACGCTGTGGGTGATCTTGTCTGCATCCACGCTGATCCAGCCGGGGCCATACCCATTGATGGATTGTGCGTTCGAGCGATCGGGCTGGAATTTCATGGGTGTGGAGAGCGCCGTGGCGAGCGGGGTGGTGGAGGCCGGCTTTCAGGTGGACCAGGGGCCGGTCGCACATTCGATCTGTGGTCAAATTATAGGTTTCGCCAAGGTGCTAGCCGCCCTGGCGCGCCACCTGGCCCCACTCCCTTCATCGTCAGCGCATGAAAACCGTCCAGAAATCCGCCAAGCTCGCCAACGTCTGCTACGACATCCGGGGGCCCATCATGGACGCGGCCAAGCAGATGGAGGAAGACGGGCACAAGATCATCAAGCTCAACATCGGCAACCTGGCCGTGTTCGGCTTCGATGCGCCAGAAGAGATCCAGCTGGACATGATCCGCAACCTGCCTAATTCGGCAGGGTATTCGGACAGCAAGGGCATCTTTGCGGCGCGCAAGGCAGTGATGCACGAGACGCAAAAGCAGGGCATCAAGGGCGTGATGCTGGACGATATCTACCTGGGCAATGGCGCCAGCGAGTTGATCGTGATGGCGACCAACGCGCTGCTCGACAACGGCGACGAGCTGCTGCTGCCCTCGCCCGACTACCCGCTGTGGACGGCCGCGGCCAGCCTGTCGGGCGGCACGCCGGTGCACTACTTGTGCGATGAGGCCAACGGCTGGATGCCCGACCTGGCCGACATCCGCGCCAAGATCACGCCCCGCACGAAGGGCATCGTGGTCATCAATCCCAACAACCCCACCGGCGCGCTGTATTCCGACGAACTGCTCAAAGGCATTGTCGGCATCGCCCGCGAGCACGGCCTTGTGATCTTTGCCGACGAGGTGTACGACAAGGTTCTGTATGACGGCGCCAAGCACACGGCCATCGGTTCGCTGAGCGAGGACGTGCTCACGCTCACGTTCAACTCACTTTCCAAAAGCTACCGATCCTGCGGGTACCGGGCGGGCTGGCTGGTGGTGTCGGGCGACAAGAAACCTGCCAAGGACTACATCGAGGGCTTAAACATGCTCTCGAACATGCGCCTGTGTGCCAACGTGCCCGGTCAGTGGGCGGTGCAGACCGCACTGGGGGGCTACCAGAGCATCAACGAACTGGTGGGCGAAGGTGGGCGCCTGCGCAAGCAGCGCGATCTGGCGTACGAACTCATCACCGCCATCCCGGGCGTGACCTGCGTCAAGCCCCAGGCGGCCTTGTACATGTTCCCGCGCCTGGACCCCGCCGTGTACCCCATCGAGAATGACCAGCAGTTCTTCCTTGAACTGCTGCAGGAAACCAAGGTCATGCTGGTGCAGGGCACCGGCTTCAACTGGGCAGCGCCCGACCATTTCCGCATCGTGTTCCTGCCCCACGAAGACGATCTGCGCGATGCCATCGGCCGCGTGGCACGCTTCCTCGAGCAGTACCGCAAGCGCCAGCAGGCGGCCGCTGTGGCGGTTGCCGCCGCGGCCGGCTGAAGACGCGACACGTCTCCCACACGAGACCTCCCATGCACATCCGCCCAGCTGCTGACCATGTCCGGGCCTTCCTGGCCCGTGCGGGGGCGTGCACGCTGGCGATGGCATTTGCAGCCTGCATGGCGCCCGCGAACGCCGCCGACCCCAAGACCGAGCCCGTCAGCTTTCAGCACAAGGATTGGGCCCTGCAATGCGACAACACCCGCACCTGCCGGGCCGTGGGCTACCAATCGGAAGACGGTGATTCGGAGCCTGTCTCCGTCCTTCTGACACGCCAGGCAGGCCCCAACGCACCCGTGCAGGTGGATTTGCAGGTCCATACCGAAAAGACTGAACTGGAAGCGCTCGAACTGCGGGTGGGCAAGGCCTCGGTGCGGGAACTGGAAGGCCACGACATTTCCCGAGTGCCAGCGGGCCAGGTGCCGCGCCTGCTGCAAGAGCTCCAGAGGAACAGCGAAGCGACCGTGTTGGCGGGCAAGGACCGATGGACGCTGTCGCTCGCTGGCGCCGGTGCCGTCATGCTCAAAATGGACGAGGCCCAGGGCCGCGTCGGCACGCCCGGGGCGCTCGTGCGCCGTGGCACGCGCCCCGAATCGTCCGTGCTGCCGCCACTGCCCGCGCCGGTTGCCAAGACCTCCAAGCCCCTGCCCACGCGCCCGGGCGATGCCGCGTTGGCCAAGCCGCTGGTAGCAGCGCTGGACCGCTCCGGCGTCGACGGCCAGTGCAACGGCGACGACGCCTTCAACCCGGCCAATGTGCAGGTGTACCGCCTGACGGAGCGCAAGGTGCTGCTGTCCGTGCCCTGCGGCATGGGGGCGTACAACTTCAGCAGCCTGCTGTGGATGGCCAACGACCGGCCCCCCTACCAACCAGAGCCCCTGGCCGATGTAGACGGTGATTTCGATCCCGCCACCGGCAGCGTGCATTCGGCGATGAAGGGCCGCGGCATCGGCGACTGCTGGTGGGTGCGCCAGTGGCAGTTTGACGGCCGGGGCTTTGTGCGGACCAGCGAAGCGGGCGACAGCATGTGCCGCGGTTTTGCAGGCGGCGCGTGGCAGTTGCCCACGTACGTCACGCGATGACGCCGCGCCCCGCCAGCT
>SDXZ01000020.1 GCA_004210805.1 Acidovorax sp. | reverse complement strand
GGGCATGACGATGACGGCGGGCATGTCCAGCAGCCGGGCCGACAGTGCGATGGCCTGCGCATGGTTGCCGGCCGAGAAGGCCAGCACGCCGCGCACCGGCTCAAGGGCATGGCGCACCATACGCCCGTACTGCGCTCTTCCACGGCAGACGAGATGCTCGGCGCCCAGCTCTTTTTCAAGTGCGAAAACCTGCAGCGCACCGGCGCCTTCAAGTTCCGCGGCGCCTTCAACACCCTGGCCCAGTTCACCGACGAACAACGCGAGCGCGGCGTGCTGGCCTTCTCGGCCGGCAACCATGCGCAGGCCATCGCACTGTCGGCCCGGCTGCTGGACATGCCCGCCGTCATCGTCATGCCCGCAGACGCACCCGCCGCCAAGATGGCGGCCACCCGGGGCTACGGCGCCCAGGTCGTCACCTACGACCGCTACACCGAAGACCGCGAGGCCATCAGCCGCCAGCTGGCGCAAGAGCGCGGCATGACGCTGGTGCCGCCGTTCGACCACCCCCACGTCATTGCGGGCCAGGGCACCGCCGCCAAAGAACTGTTTGAAGAAGTGCCCGACCTGGACTACCTGTTTGTCTGCGTGGGCGGCGGTGGCCTGCTGGCCGGCAGCCTGCTGGCCGCGCAGGCGCTGGCGCCGCAATGCAAGGTGATCGGCGTCGAGCCCGAGACTGGCAACGACGGCCAGCAGTCGCTGCGCGCTGGCGCCCTGGTGCGCATCCCCACCCCGCACACCATTGCCGACGGCGCACAGACCCAGGCCCTGGGCGACCTCACCTACCCCATCATCCGCGACCACGCCGAAGACATCATCACCGTCAGCGACGAAGAGCTGATCCACGCGTTGCGCTTCTTTGCCGAGCGCATGAAGATCGTCGTCGAACCCACGGGCGCGCTGGCCTACGCGGGCGTGCAGGCGTTCTCGGGCGAAGACAGGGGCAGCAAGCTGCTGCACGGCGAGCGCGTGGGCATCCTCATCAGCGGCGGCAATGTCGACATGGCGCGCTACTCGCGCTTTCTGGCAGATTGACTCCCCCCTGAGTCGCCTTCGGCGCCATCCCCTCGAGGGGACGACGCCAGTGGCCTGGCAAAGCCAGTTCCACGGCGTCCGCTGGCTTGGGCCGTGCCGGTTTTACGAGCGGTGGCACAAGTACCGTCAAAATACCGCCACCGCTTTTTATCCATCCCCGCAGACCAAAGGCCGCGCCATGAGCACCGCTACCGATAGCAACGTCACCGTCATCACCCACCCCCTCGTCCAGCACAAGCTCACGCTGATGCGCCGCAAGGACGCCAGCACCAACAGCTTTCGCCGCCTGCTGGGCGAGCTCTCCACGCTGATGGCCTATGAGGTCACGCGCGACATGCCGCTGCAGGACTTCGAGATCGAAACCCCGCTCGAGACCATGACCGGCAAGGTCATCGACGGCAAGAAGCTGGTGCTGGTGTCCATCCTGCGCGCCGGCAACGGATTTTTGGACGGCATGCTCAACGTGGTGCCCGGCGCCCGCGTGGGCCACATCGGCCTGTACCGCGACCCGGCCACGCTGCAGCCCGTGGAGTACTACTTCAAGATGCCGTCCGAAATGGAAGAGCGCGACATCATCGTGGTCGACCCCATGCTCGCCACCGGCAACTCGGCCGCCGCGTGTGTAGATCGGCTCAAGAAGCTCAACCCCCGCTCCATCAAGTTCGTCTGCCTGCTGGCCGCCCCCGAAGGCGTGGCCACGCTGCAAAAGGCGCACCCCGACGTGCCGATCTTCACCGCCGCCATCGACCGCGAGCTGAACGACCATGGGTACATCCTGCCGGGATTGGGCGATGCCGGGGACCGGATTTTTGGCACCAAGTAGGCGCAAGGTAGCAGCGCAGACTTCGCGACTGCATCCCTCCAACGTAGCCTCCAGGCCACCCTATGCGGTGGCTTTTTTTGTGGGCCTGCGGCAGTGGCCGCGGATTTTTACCACTTGGTGGCTTTCCTCTGGCAGACTGGCGCCGGCCTGCCGCGACGCAGGCTCTGACTGGCGCGCTCCTTGCTTGGTGGCGTGTACACCCTTTCCTCGCTGTCCTTTCTTTTCATACTGAAGGAGCCCCCACCATGACCACTCGCCGCATCTTCACCGGACGCCTGCTCTGCACCTCCATGGCCCTGTCTGCCGCCATGGCGATGGCACCCTCTTTGGCCACAGCGCAGTCCAAGATCAAGGTCGCGGCGATCTACACGGTGCCTTACGAGCAGCAGTGGGTGAGCCGCATCCACAAGGCGCTGAAGGCCGCCGAGGCGCGGGGCGAGATCGAATACAAGTCGAGCGAGAACGTCACCAACGCCGACTACGAGCGCGTGATGCGCGAGTACGCGACGGGGGGCAACCAGCTCATCGTGGGCGAAGCCTTTGCGGTGGAAGCCGCCGCGCGCAAGGTGGCCAAGGACTTCCCCAAGACGTCCTTCCTGCTGGGCTCTTCGGGCAAGCCGCAGGCACCCAACTTCAGCGTGTTCGACAACTACATCCAGGAGCCCGCCTACCTGTCCGGCATGGTCGCGGGCGGAATGACCAAGACGAACAAGATCGGCATGGTGGGCGGCTTTCCCATCCCCGAGGTGAACCGCCTGATGCACGCCTTCATGGCGGGCGCGAAAGAGACCAACCCCAAGGTCGAGTTCACCGTGAGCTTCATCAACAGCTGGTTTGACCCACCGAAGGCCAAGGAAGCCACCTTCGCCATGATGGACAAGGGTGCCGACGTGCTCTATGCCGAGCGCTTTGGCGTGTCCGACGCCGCCAAGGAAAAAGGCAAGCTTGCCATCGGCAACGTGATCAACACGCAGGACAAATACCCCGACACCGTGGTGGCGTCGGCCCTGTGGCACATGGAGCCCAGCATCGACCGCGCGCTCAAGCTGGTCAAGGAAGGCAAGTTCACGCCCGAGGACTACGGTCCGTACTCGATGATGAAGCACAAGGGCTCTGAACTCGCGCCACTGGGCACGTTCGAGAAAAAGGTGCCGGCTGATATCGTGGCCAAGGTCAAGGCGCGCGAGGCGGAAATCCTGGCAGGCAAGTTCACGGTGAAGGTGGACGACACCCAGCCGAAATCAACTGCGAAATAAGCACGGCTGCCGGCTTTGGTGCGCAGGCCCAGCGCACCGGGCTGCCTTGCTGCTCCCACCGCCGGCGCGTGGTGGTCACTGTTTGGCTCTTCCCTTCCATAAGGCACTCCATGCACGCGCTGCGCTCTCTCCATCTTGCAAAACAAGCCCTCGCCAACCGAGGCCTGCGCCTGCTGAGCGCCCTGGCCTTTGCCGGTGTGTTGGTTGGTTGTGCGGCAGTCGGCCCCGCCAAGGCCATCCGGCTGGACGACACCCCACGCATCGCCGTGATCTCCGCCTTTGCGCCCGAGCTCACAGTGCTGCTCCCGCAGGTGCAGCAGCCCAACAAGCACAGCGTCAACGGTGTGGAATTCACCACCGGCACGCTCGAAGGCAAGCCCGTGGTCGTGTTCCTCTCAGGCATCAGCATGACCAACGCGGCCATGAACACCCAACTGGTGCTGGACCGTTTCAACGTGAGCCACATCGTGTTCTCTGGCATTGCCGGCGGCGTGAACCCCGGCCTGCACATCGGCGACGTGACGGTGCCGGCGCAGTGGGGCCAGTACATGGAATGGCTCATGGCCCGCGAAGACAAGCCGGGCCAGTACAGCGCGCCGGCCTGGATGAAGAGCGAACTCACCCTGCCCGCGTTCGGGATGATGCATCCGCGCCCGGTGGAGGTGCGCAGCGCCGCCCAGCCCGCCATCACCAAGCAGTTCTGGTTTGCGGCGGATGCGCGCATGCTTGCCGTGGCCCGCAACCTGGGCACCGGCGTGGCGCTGGACCACTGCCACGCCAGCAAATGTCTGAAGGAGCGCCCGCGCATGGTGGTGGGCGGCAACGGCGTATCGGGCCAGGCCTTTGTGGACAACAAGGCCTTCCGCGAATACGCGTTCAAGACCTTCGATGCCAACGTACTCGACATGGAAACCGCCGCCACCGCCATGGTCGCGCACAGCAATGGTGTGCCCTACATCGCGTTTCGCTCGCTGAGCGACCTGGCGGGCGGCGGTGAAGGGGAAAACGAGATGGACACCTTCATGCATCTGGCGGCGGCCAATTCGGCGAAGGTATTGCGGGCGTTTCTGGCCAGCTGGAAGTGAGCTGTTAACGGCTCGGCAGCCGCTGCATCAGCTCAACGACGCGACCTGAGCCTTCATTGCAGCACACCTATGCCTGTACCACAGCGCTCCTACCAGGGCCGGGTCAAGTGCTACTTCCACGGATTGGACGGCTCCAGGCTCTTGAGCGCCTTGTCCCCACGACACGCGCTGAGCGGCCGGGTACGTGATGTGGAGACGGACAGAACCTTGTGATCGGCTCCATCGAAATGTCCCGTCAGGCAAGCACAACCGTAGCCGTGGCTACCTGCACCGGTACGCACCCAGCGTTTCGACGGAAATGCGGGCCACGGCCCCTCGGCCTGGTGCCCGCCCTGTTGGGCCACGGACCAGCTACCGCCAGCGTCGATCAGATCTGCGTTGCCAGGCGAGGGGTTATCGAACCAGCCGCACCGCGTCATTGGTGTCGCCGGGGCCAAGGCAGCTTCGGCGCTTGCTGCGCCATGGGCAGGGAGCAGGCACAGCACCACGAGAAACGCCGCGGCGTATACGGTGGCTGGGATGGGGATGAAACGGCAGTGGTGCATCATGAATGGACCGGAGTTTGTCATGGCGCGGGGCGACCTTGCCAAGGCCCTATCGCCAGCCAGAGCACCGCTGAATCTGCGCACTCAGCATTCGTTTGAACCACATAACACCATGGCCGACGTTGTCCTGCAGCTGAAGAACATCACCAAGCGCTTCGGCAAGCTGGTCGCCAACGACGGCATCAGCCTCACGCTGCAGCGTGGCGAGGTGCTGGCGCTGCTGGGCGAGAACGGGGCGGGCAAGTCCACGCTGATGTCCATCCTGTTCGGGCACTACGTGGCCGATGAAGGGCACATCGAGGTGTTCGGCAAGCCCTTGCCGCCGGGCCAGCCACGCGCGTCGCTCGATGCGGGCATTGGCATGGTGCACCAGCACTTCACCCTGGCCGACAACCTGACGGTGCTGGACAACGTGCTGCTGGGCACTGAGCCGCTGTGGCAGCCGTTTTCGCGGCGCACGGCGGCGCGGGCCAGGCTGCTGGCGGTGTCGCAGCAGTTCGGCCTGCCGGTGCAGCCCGATGCGCGGGTGGGCAGCCTGTCGGTGGGCGAGCGCCAGCGGGTGGAGATCTTGAAGGCGCTGTACCGGGGGGCGCGCATCCTGATCCTGGACGAGCCCACCGCCGTGCTCACGCCGCAGGAGAGCGAGGCGCTGTTCGACACGCTGGCCCAGATGGTGGCGCAGGGCCTGTCGATCATCTTCATCAGCCACAAGCTCGCCGAAGTGCTGCGCGTGTCGCACCGCGTGGCTGTGTTGCGCCAGGGCAAGCTGGTGGCTGAAGCGCCAGCGCAAGGCACCACGCAGGGCCAGCTTGCGCAGTGGATGGTGGGGCATGCCGTAGAGGCCGCCGAACGCCGCCCCGCGCGCCAGGTGGGCGCACCGGTGTGCGTGCTGAACGGCGTCAGTACCGCCACCACCACAGCCACCTCCGGGCGCGACCGGCTGCGGGACGTGTCGCTCACCTTGCATGCGGGCGAGATCGTCGCCATTGCCGGCGTGTCGGGCAACGGGCAGGTGGCCCTGGCCGATGTGCTGTGCGGCGTGCGCGCCGCTGTGTCGGGCGATGCCACGCTGCTGGGCGCACCGCTGCGCGCACAGCCCGCGTGGCTGGTGGAACAGGGCGTGGCCCGCATCCCGGAAGACCGGCACGCCGTGGGCGTGGTGGGCGACTTGCCGGTGTGGGAGAACGCAGTATCCGAACGCCTGCGCAGCCGCTGGTTCGCGCAGCCCTGGTTCAAGGGCCTGTGGGTCAAGCGCCGGGCCGCACGCGCGCACGCCGAGCACCTGGCCCGCACCTTCGACGTGCGCGGCGGTGGGCCCGATGCGCCTGCCCGGGCGCTGTCGGGCGGCAACATGCAAAAGCTCATCCTGGGCCGCGCCCTGCTGCCGCCGCAGGATGCCGCCGGCAGTGCCGCCGCCCCGCGGCTCATCGTCGCGCACCAGCCCACCTGGGGGCTGGACATTGGCGCGGTGATGTTCGTGCAGCAGCAGCTCATCAACGCGCGCGACGGCGGTGCGGCGGTGCTGTTGATTTCGGACGACCTGGACGAAGTGCTGGCGCTGGGGGACCGGGTGGCGGTGATGCACGAGGGGCACCTGTGTGAGGCGCGGCCCGTGGACGGCTGGACGCGCGGGGCCATCGGCCTGGCGATGGCGGGGGTGCAATGAAGCTCCCCCTGAGTCGCTTCGCGCCCCGGTGCCGGC
Organism: Acidovorax sp.; assembly: GCA_004210805.1. Taxonomy (GTDB): domain Bacteria; phylum Pseudomonadota; class Gammaproteobacteria; order Burkholderiales; family Burkholderiaceae_C; genus Acidovorax. The sequence continues at coordinate 24,239 of SDXZ01000020.1, read as the reverse complement.
GCCCGAGGCACCGGCTCTTCGAGGCCGTCCAAGCCTGCGCAGGCAGGCTTGGAGCCGCGGCCCTCAGCTCCTCTCCTTCGGGAGGGGGACGCACCCGGTGGCCTGGCAAAGCCAGTTCCACGGGTGCACTGGTTTCGGCCACGCCAGTTTCGCGGGCTGCAGACAACGGACAACGATGAGACTCGAAAAACGCAACCACACCTCCCCCGCCGCCTACGTGCTGGCGCCGCTGGGCGCCGTGGTCTTCACCCTGCTCATCAGCGCGCTGCTGGTGCTGTGGGCGGGCGCACCGGTGGGGCAGACCTATGCGCTGCTGCTGCAGGGCGCCTTTGGCTCGGTGTTTGCGCTGACCGAAACGCTCACGCGCGCCACGCCGTTGATCCTGACGGGGCTGGCAGCCGCCGTGGCGTTTCGGGCGCGGCTGTTCAACATCGGGGCGGAAGGCCAGCTGTATGCCGGCGCGCTGGCCGCCGTGGCCGTGGGTGGGTTGCACGGCGGCACGGGGCTGGAATGGTCGCCCTACCTGCTCTTCCCGCTGATGATGCTGGCGGCGGCGCTGGCGGGAGCGCTGCTGCTGCTGGGCCCGGCGCTGATGAAGGCGCGGCTGGGGGTGGACGAGGTGGTCACCACGCTGCTGCTCAACTTCATCATGCTGCTGCTGGTGTCGGCACTGCTCGACGGGCCGATGAAAGACCCGCTCTCGATGGGCTGGCCGCAGAGCGTGGCGCTGCAGGGCGAGCTGGAGCTGTCCCGCCTGGTGCCGCAGACGCGGCTGCACACGGGGCTGCTTTGGGCCGTGTCGCTGGCGGTGATGCTGTGGGCGCTGCTGGCGCGCACGGTGCCGGGGTTCGACATCCGCGCTGCAGGGGCCAACGCGCGGGCGGCGGCGTTTGCGGGCGTGCCCATCACGCGCACCGTGGTGCTGGTGGCGCTGCTGTCGGGCGGCCTGGCGGGGCTGGCGGGGGCCATCGAGGTGGCGGGCCGCACCGGCTATGTGACGCTCGACATGTCACCCGGCTACGGTTACAGCGGCATCGTAATCGCCATGCTGGCAGGGCTGCACCCGCTGGGCGTGGTGGCGGCGGGCGTGTTCGTGGCCGGCGTGCTGGTGGGGGCCGACAGCATGAGCCGCGCGGTGGGCGTGCCGACCTACATCGCGGACGTGATCGTGGCCACGTCGCTGATCGCGGTGCTGGTGGCGGGGCTGCTCACGCAGTACCGCGTCCGGTGGAAATGAGCCTGCCATGCACTCGAAAATTCAACAAAAAATGCCTCTACCGCTTGTCTATCAAGCGCTAGCAGCTATCAATTTTATAGTGACCGCCCGGAGCGCCGCCGCATGACCGAGTTGCTCGACATTCTCGCCAACCCGGCCTTCTGGATCGCCACCCTGCGCGTGGCGACGCCGCTCATCCTGGGCACGCTGGGGGTGCTGCTGTGCGAGCGCGCGGGCGTGCTGAATCTGGGCATCGAGGGGATCATGGTGGCGGGGGCGTTCACCGGCTGGCTCACGGTGTATGCGGGGCATGGCCTGTGGACGGGGGTGCTGGTGGCAGCGCTCACGGGCGCGGTATTCGGCTTGCTGCATGCGTGGCTGACGGTGGGCCTGGCGCTGTCGCAGCATGTGTCGGGCCTCGGCATCACGCTGCTGGCCACGGCGCTGTCGTACTACGGCTACCGGGTGAGCTTCCCCAAGGTGAACACACCGCCCACCATCGAGCCGTTTGCGCCCATGGAGTGGCTGGGCATTCCCATCTTGTCGGCGCAAACGCCGCTCACGCTGCTGGCGCTGGTGCTGGTGCCGCTGCTGGCGTGGGGGCTGATGCGCACGCCGCTGGGCCTGGCGGTGCGCATGGTGGGCGAGAACCCCCAGGCGGCCGAGGGTCAGGGCATTCCGGTGGCGGCCACGCGCACGGGCGCCATCGTGGCGGGCTCTGCACTGATGGGCGTGGCCGGTGCCTTCCTCACGCTATCGGCGTTCAACACGTTTTTCTTCAACATGGTGAACGGGCGCGGCTGGATCTGCGTGGCACTGGTGGTGTTCGCGTCGTGGCGGCCGGGCAAGGCGCTACTGGGCGCCCTGCTCTTTGCCTTCTTCGATGCGCTGCAGTTGCGGCTGCAGCAGGCGGGCGATGCGTGGCTGCCGTACCAGGTGTATTTGATGCTGCCGTACCTGCTGTCCATCCTGGCGCTGGTGCTGGTGGCGCGCAAGGCGGCGTATCCCCAGGCGTTGATGAAGCCCTACCGCAAGGGCGAACGCTGACGCAGCCGTTCACACCGCAGAGAGCATCGGCGCCCCCGCAGTCCCGTACCATGCGGGCGGTAGACACCCCAACGGATGACCCACATGCCGACGCTCCAGACCTTGCTGATGTTCGCCGCCGCCTCGCTGGCGCTGGCCGTGATCCCTGGCCCCACGATGCTGCTGGCGCTGTCCAACGGCATGGCCGGCGGCATGCGCCGCGCGGCCTGGGGCATGGCTGGCGCGGGGTTGGGGGCGGGCATGTTGATCGCGGTAGTGGCCGTGGGCCTGGGCTCGCTGCTCAATGCGTCGGCCACGCTGTTCAACGCAGTGCGTATTGCCGGCGTGCTGTACCTGCTGTGGCTGGCGGTGCAACTGTGGCGCAGCCCCCCGGTGGATGTGCAGGCGGCACTGGCCCAGGTGCCGGGGCAGCAGGCCGTAGGGCGCGCGGCCTTTGCGCGCAGCCTGGGCGTGGCGCTGTCCAACCCCAAGACGCTGCTGTTCTTTGCGGCCTTTCTGCCGCAGTTCGTGGACCCGGCGCAGCCACAGGCGCTGCAGTACGCGGTGCTCGGCGCGCTCTTCGTGGGGCTCGACACGCTGGTCATGGTGGCTTACGCCGCCGCAGGCTGGCAGGCCGTGCGGTGGCTGTCGCAGCGCTGGCTGCGCTGGCTCAACCGCAGCTGCGCGGTGGGCATGGGTGTGCTGGCGGCGCTGCTGGCAGGCTACCGGCGCCACGGCGCCTGAACCGTGGCGGACACCGTCGTCGCCACGCCGCGCCGCAGCCCGCTGGCCGCGGCCATCGCCGGCACCGCCCTGGGCATGGTGCTTGGCGGGCTAGGCCTGTGGGCCGTGCTGCACCGGCCTGCCGCGCCGCCGCCCCCGCCCGCCCTGCTTGCGCTGGAGGACATGGGGCACCTGGTCTCGGTCAAGGTGCGGTATGCCAACGTCATCGAGTTCACGCAGCAGATCACGCAGGGCATTCCATGGATGCAGTGGGAGCTGAAGCTGGGCGGCACGCAGGTGCTGCTGGTGGCCCGCGGCGACTGCCTGGTGGGCGCCGACATGCGCCAGGCTCGCTATGAAGCGGTAGACGCTGCAGCCCGCACCGCCGTGCTGCGGCTGCCTGCGCCCGTCACGCTGTCGGCCCGGGTGCACCACGGCCCGCGCGACCAGGGCGGCTCGTACTTCTACGCGGTGCAGGGCACGGGCATCGAGCTGCTCATTCCGGGCTCGGCCAACCGCACGCAGGCCATCGACACCGCCCTGCAGCGCGCCCAGCAGGATGTGGAGCGCACCTGCCAGGCCAGCAGCACCGTGGCCACCGCCAAGGAGAACGCCGAGGCGGTGCTCAAGCCCTTGTTCGCCGCCACGGGCTGGACGGTGCAGGTGCGCTGGCAGCCTTGAGCGAACCCTGATCGAATCCTGTGCAATAGCCGCTGTGACTCCCCCTCCGATACGCATGCAACCCCTTTTCCGATCCGCACTGCTTGCCTTCGCCTTGAGCCTTGCAGCCGCAGGCAACGCCCATGCCTTGGGCATCGATATGCCCTACGGCGCATTCGCTGCCGCGCCCGATGTGGACTGGGTGCAGGTGTGCGGCGACTGGCCCGCCCCGCCCGCGAAGGATGACAGCCGCAGGGGCGCGTACCGCGTCGTGCATGCCACGCGGTACGCCCAGTCGTTCCTGTACATCCAGTGGCTGCGCCGTGACGACAACGACACCGCGCACGAGGTAAAGACCATGGGCGTGGCGGCGCTGAACAACGACCACGCCTCCATCTCCCTGAGCCAGATGCGCTGCCAGGCCACGCCGCAGGGCATCCGCTTCACCGCGCGGGCCGAGTCGGGCCATGACGACAGCGTGTTTCGCATCACCATCGATGCGGGCCACCGGCCGGGCGCGCTGCGCTACCGCACTACGCCCTTGCGCTGACGGCGCCAGCCCGCCATGGATCTTTTGCAATCCCCGCACGCCCCGCACGGTGTAGAGCTGTTGCCCCACAGCCTGCTGGCCCGCTGGCAGCAACGGACCACCGACCCCGGCGCCACGGTGGTGCTGCCCGATGGCTGCTGCGACCTCATCCTGCATGTGAACGGCGCGGGCCAACCCGACTGGCACGTTTCGCCGCTGGCCGATGCTGCGGTGACGGTGCCTGGGGCTGCCGACGAGTTCTGGCGCGGCTACCGCCTGCGGCCGGGCACCGTAGTGCAAGCCCCGGCGCTGATCCGTGCTGCGCAGGCCATCTGGTCGCGGGCTGTTCGCAGGGACTGGGGAAGCTGCGCACCAGAGCGCATCGACCACACCGTGGAGCAGCAGTTGCTCGACGCCATCGACACGCACACGCACCTGCAAGCGCGCGTGCAGGAAGCCCTGCACACCCTGGCCCACACCGCCACCGTGGCGGCTGCGGCGCGATCCCTGGGGGTGTCGGAGCGCAGCCTGGAACGCCTCACCCGTGCCACGACCCAGCAACCACCCAGCTACTGGCGCGCCCTGGCCCGCGTGCGCCGCGCGGCGCAGGCGCTGGGCAGCGGCGAGGCGCTGGCCGGCATTGCGGCCGACCATGGCTACGCGGACCAGGCCCATTTCAGCCGCGACTGCCTGCGCTGGCTCGGGCAGTCGCCGGCATCGCTGCGCCGTTCGCCCGACCTGCTGGCCACCGTGGCGCAGGCAGGGTATGGCTGAGTAGGCTTCCTGCGAATCGGCAGCGGCCGTTGCGTCCTCAGCCACCAGGTGCAGGTTCAGCCCGCAGTGGCGGGCGGCGGCGCCACGGGCGTGCACAGCTCCACCAGCGCATCGTTGATGTCCGCCACGTAAGCCACCGTCTGGCCCCAAGGCATCTGCTCGGGCGCATGCACCAGGCGCGCACCGGCGGCCACGGCGCGCTGCACGGAGGCAGCTACATCGGCGGTGGTGAACGCGATCTCGAAGCTGGGGGCCTGGGCGGTGGCGCGCTGCGGGTTCTTGCCCAGCTCGGTCATCAGGCGCAATGACGAGAAAGCCAGCGCGGTCGCGCCGGTTTCCAGCTCGCCGTAGTCGCCCGCCTCGTGCACAAAGCGGCGGACCAGGCCAAATGCGGCCTCGTAGAAAGCAATGGTTTTGGGAACGTCTTCGACGTAGAGAATGGTGTAGCCAAATTGCATAGAAACTGCCTCGGTCAATAAAAATGCGCTCCAATGGGCGAGCCGCGCAAATCCGATAGCTTGACCCACAAAACCCGCGCTGGCTTGAAGAAACCCGACACCTCGCCCCCCACGACACACGCCATGCTCGACCTTCTCATCACCCACGCCACCTTGCCCGACGGCCGCACCAATGTTTCGATCGCCGTGCAGGATGGCCGCATTGTCGAGGTGACCGAAGGCCTGGCAGCGCCCGCGCACGAAACGCTGGACGCTGGCGGCCTGCTGGTCAGCCCGCCGTTTGTTGATGCGCACTTTCACATGGATTCGACGCTGAGCTACGGCCAGCCGCGCGTGAATGAAAGCGGCACGCTGCTGGAGGGCATTGCGCTGTGGGGCGAGCTCAAGCCCCACCTCACGCACGACGCGATCGTGCAGCGCGCGCTGGCGTATTGCGACTGCGCAGTGGCGCGCGGGCTGTTGGCGGTGCGCTCGCACGTGGACACCAGCCACCCCGACCTGCTGCCCGTGCAGGCGCTGCTCGACGTCAAGCAGCGTGTGGCGCCCTACCTCGATTTGCAGCTGGTGGCGTTCCCCCAGGACGGCGTCCTGCGCGCGCCCGGCGGGCTGCGCAATCTGCAGCGTGCCCTGGACATGGGCGTGGACGTGGTGGGCGGCATCCCGCACTTTGAGCGCACGTACGCGCAGGGCACCGAGAGCGTCAAGCTCCTGTGCGAGCTGGCTGCAGACCGCGGCAAACGGGTGGACATGCACTGCGACGAGAGCGACGACCCGCTTTCGCGCCATGTCGAGACACTCGCGTTTGAAACCCAGCGCCTGGGCCTGCACGGCCGCGTGACCGGCTCGCACCTCACCTCCATGCACAGCATGGACAACTACTACGTGAGCAAGCTCATCCCGCTGATGGCCGAGGCGCAGCTGGGCGTGGTGGCCAACCCGCTCATCAACATCACGCTGCAGGGCCGCCACGACACCTACCCCAAGCGCCGCGGCATGACGCGCGTGCCCGAGCTGATGGCCGCCGGCCTGACGGTCGCTTTCGGCCACGACTGCGTGCTGGACCCCTGGTACAGCGGCGGCAGCGGCGACATGCTGGAGGCGGCCCACATGGGCATGCACATCGGGCAGATGACCAGCCAGGCGGCCATGCGCCAATGTTTCGACGCGGTCACGACCCACCCCGCCAAACTACTGGGCCTGGAAGGCTACGGCCTCGTGCCTGGCGCCCATGCGGACTTTGTGCTGCTGCACGCGCGCAACCCGGCCGAGGCGATTCGCCTGCGCGCCACCCGGCTGGCGGTGTACCGGCGCGGCAAGAAACTGGCGGGCAGCCCTGCGCCCGTGGCGGCGCTGCACTTGGCAGGGCGGCCGGCGGGCGTCGACTTCCTTGCTGGTTGATGCTTCATAAGCTCGTTTTTATATAAAAACAGCCCCTAGCGCTTGTTCCTATTGCACTTGTAGCTATAGTTTTTATAGCAATCGAGCTTGTGTTTTTCACGCATTCGCATGTCCGTTCGGTGGGCCGTCGAGGGGTCCCGCCAGCGCACAGCTGGCGCGGTGGTCCACCGTCGCCCGGCGCCTCAACAGTCCCTGGCATAGTCCCAGCGGCACCCGGATGCCTCCGGCGCATACGCAGGAGAGGGCCAGTCAGCCTAGCCCGCTCGCACGTCAAACGCCGACAGGTGGTTGGCCAGATGCATGGCATGTGCTTGCTCGTACTGCGCCTTGTTCAGGTCGCCGTAGGCAAAGTGCGAGTGCAAAGGCCCCGTGTGGTCTTGGAAGTGCTGCGCGGCGGTGCGCAACCGGGCCAGCATCGCGGATGCGCTGGCGGCCGAGGCACTGAGCACAGGCGCGCCGGGAATCGGCTCTGCCAGGTTGTGGCTCATGCGGCCACGCAGCGCAAACACCTGAAAAGCTGCCGAGCCCACGGTGTTTTGGAACAGCGCAGAGCGCGGTGCCGGAAAGCCGCGCAGCGAGAACTCGATGCTCTGCGCACAGTGCTCCAGCGTCTCGGCCCAGCTCCAGGCGGTGGCGGGCTCCAGGGCCTGCGCGTGCGCCGACGCGGCGGCCAGGCGCTCCACCTCGCGCATTGCTTCGGCCAAGCTGGTGAACACCAATTGCCGATCGTTGCCGGGCCGGCTCAAGAGATAACCCAGCCCTGCGACACCCACCACCACCCCCGCTGCTGCCAGGCCCGTGCCGCGCCGCAGGATGGACCTGCGCGTGGACGGCGGGCCTCCAACCGGTGCGGGCGTGGACGGGCTAGGCGGGTGCGCGGCGCGCTCGGCGCCGGTACGGGGAGTCATGGCCATGGGTGTCTGCTCAGTCGGTGGATGGCCGCGAGATCAACGGGTGGATGGCCATTGTGTGATGGCTGCTGCCGCGCGTGCCCCTGGCGGGCTGCGCGAAGGTCGTGCAGCCGACACATTTCGCTTTTGCTCTGCCCTCTCCCATCCCTTGCCGCGCCGCTTGCCTGATGCTGCGAGCGCCCTTGCGCCAGCAAGCCATCAGCGTTGCGCCGCGCTAGGCAGCGGCGGTCTGCGCAGCCGCCGAGACGAACTCCACCCGGTTGCGCCCCAGTTTTTTCGCGACGTACATCGCCTCGTCCGCACGCTGCAGCACCGATTGCGCCGAATCGTTGCTGGCAGACAGCGCAATGCCGATGCTCACCGTCAACGGCGTGCTGCCGCCATCGATGGCCGGCGGCTGGGTCTCGACCAGGGCGCGCAGGCGTTCTGCCACAGCGCCCGCGCCTTGCCGGTCAGTGCTGGGCAGGAAGATCGCAAACTCCTCGCCCCCCAGGCGGCCCATCACATCCTCCTTGCGCAGGCAGCGCTGCGCCAGCATCACAAAGTGGCGCAGCGCATCGTCGCCCGAGCGGTGGCCCCAGGTGTCGTTGATCTTCTTGAAATGGTCCAGGTCCATCACCAGCACGGGCAGCGCGGCCTGCGAGTGCTGCGCGGTGGCCAGTCCTTTGTCGAGCAGGGCGAGGAAGGCACGGCGGTTGAACACGCTGGTGAGCGGGTCCACCTCGGCCAGGTGGCGCAGCTCGGTGGTGATGAACTCGTTGATCAGCATCAGGGTGCCAAACGCAATCATCACCAGCGCCACCGTGGCCTCGAGCAGCACGAACTGCGATATCTGCACCAGCAGCCCGGCATCGGACGGAGCCGCCAGGCGAAACAGCAGCGGCCGCACGAGCACGAAGAGGCCGTGGATACCCACCATGCCCGCAAACAGGTAGCGCGCCGGCATGTTGCGAAACCCGCCCTTGGCCACCGTGCGCGCCGTGAGGAGAAAACAGGTGGCGGCCACGCAGCCTGCCAGCGCAAACCGTGCGCCCGGGTGGGGCTGCACCAGCGTGAAATACACCGCAATGCAAAGCACTGCAGCCAGGACCGCCGCGGCATACCCATGCGGGCTCGGCGGACGCCCCATGTACGCGCGGCTGCCCTGCCAGCACAGGTAGGCGGCCAGCGCGCTGGCGGTCTGCGTTAGCACCACCGACGCCACCTCGGGCAAATGCGCCCGGAACAACAGCGTGGTGCAGAGCACCGCCCCTCCCAAGAACGCCCAGGTCCACAACCGCAGCCCCGGAATGCGCCGGTTGAAAACCCAGACGGCAAACAGCACCGTGGTGACCAAGGCCGACAAAATGGCCGCGACGATGACGAGGGTGGGGGTGTGCACTGGCAACGTACTGACTGGCGGATGGGTGAAAGGAGGCCCGGTAGGCCGGGCTACTCTGCAAAGAAATTGCAGCAAGATGTTACCGCCAGTGCATGACCTCGGGCTGACACGGCGGCAGTTGCGTTGGCAAGCGGGCATCCAGGGCGCCGGACGGCGCCTGCGTGCAAGGCCTTGCGGCCGCGGTGGGAGCCGCTGGGCGCGGTCAGGCGGTGACGTTGCACTCCCGGCGCAGCAGTGCCAGGGCGTCGTGCATCTGGTAGTCCATGTCGCTCAGCAGCGTCTTCTCTGCGTCCTGCAAAAAACTCGTCCACAGGGTGATGTAGTCCTGCTGGTGGACAGCAGGCGCATGGCTCTGAATGAACTCGGTGGCCAGCGGCGGTTGCCAGCCTGACTTACGGATCTTGCGCACCAGGCTGGCGGCGATCTTTTCAGTGAGCAGCGTCTTCTTGGGCACGCCTGCGGCCAGGCACAGGAACAGCGTGAGCAGCGAATGCTCGTCGTCATTGCCCTGCACTGTTTTTGTCCAGGTCTTGCTGGCAGGCTGTGGCGGCTCGTCATCGCCATCCAGATCGTCGAGGCTGCGGTGGTAATCGTCCACGGCGGCCAGGGGGTCGTCCAGCAGAAAGTAGCGCGCCCGAAAAGCGCTGGTGGGCCGCAGCAAGCCGCGCAGCGGCGTGGCGGATTCGACCAGCTTGGGCAAGTCGGCCAGCACCGCGGTGGATTGGGCCTGCACCACCTCGCGCAGGTCTGCGGGCAGGCCAGGGGGCAGGCGCAGCTGCGTGGGGGCAGGCAGCTTCTTCTTGCGCAACGCGGTCACGATTTTCTCGAAGCACACGGCGCTGGGCCACGCGTCCAGGTCTGCCGATTTGGGCGCAAGGGCCTGCATCAGCAGGCCGGTGCGAATCACCGCTTCGGCGTCGGCGCCGGCCGCCTCAAGCTCGTCCGGGTCCAGGTCGTACTGCTCCGCGAGCCACTGGGCAGCACCGAGGGTATGGGCAATCAAGGTGCGCCGGACCAGCTCGGCGCGGTAGTCCGCGTGGCTGCGCAGCGACCAGGTGGCCAGCAGCGGGGTTTCGGCATCGGCGTAGCCGGCCATGCCGAAGTTGCTGCTCTCGGGCAGGGCAATCAGCCGCTTGAGCATGTCGGAGCCGCCCTTGGAGCGCGACAGGAATGAATGGTCGCGCAGCGACACAGCAGCCTCGTGCAGATCGCCGCCCGTGGTCTCCAGCAGGTACAGGCTGATGAGGTTGACCATGCGGTCGCGCGCTTTCTCCAGCTCGGGCCGCAGGAACTCGCTGCCGAAGTAGCGGGCGATCTGCACCATGCCTTTGGGGGCATCGGCGTTGATGGCTGCCAGCCGGTCCCCGCCGACGATGCCGTGCGACACGCCGTAGGCCAGGGCCTTGTCGAAAAACGGGCGGGCGTCGTGGAGTTGCAGCGCGCTGGGTGCGGCAGGCAAATCGGTGGGTGGTGTATGAGGCACTGTCATTTAGGTTTTCTCGCGCTGTGCATCGTCACGGCTGATGGAAACTGGCGCGGCCCATGCCAGGACCGCCGCGCAAGGGCCGCCCCGCCGCGCTGGCGGTGTCCCCCTTCCCAAATTGCGCAGCAATTTGAGAGAAGGGGGAAGGCGCGAAGCGCCTCAGGGGGTTGCCCTCTATATCGCAGATTCTTCATCAGAAGCCCGGGCCGCAGGCGTGGCTTTGCCGCGGTCGGTGTCGCTGGTCTCGAACTTGCCGTCGTCCTCTTCCACCGGCTCGTCGCCCTCCTCCAGCCCCAGGTCGTAGGCGCGGGCCTTGGCGCGCAGCACGAGCAGCATCTCGATGAACAAGTCGCGGCACTCGTAGCGCAGCAGCCAGGCCATTTGCATCCAGTCGCGGTCGGCGACTTCGTCCTGGTCGACACGGGGCTGCACGTAGCCCGAGGCCAGGAGTTCATCGTCGGTGAGCGTAAGACCGTAGTCCTCGGCGGCATCAAAAGTGCCGGTGCGGGCAAACGCCTCGATGCGGCTCCACTTCTCGGCAAAGTAGTTGGCCAGCGCCTCGGCACCGCCTTCCAGGTCGCCAATGGCGGTGAGGAACTCCACCGGGTCGGCATCGTCGCGGAAGATGACCGCGTTGACCATGCTGCGCAGGTGCGTGTGCGTGAGGTCCTTGTACTGTTTCTCCAGCACCATCGCCCGCGCAAACTGCTCGGGCGTGACGAGCATGTTCACCACCGAGGCCTTGGACTCGTCGTACTCGCGCATCACGGCCAGGATGTCCTTGGGCGCAAGCTGGTCGAGCACCACCATCAGCGCGCGGTCGCCCTCGGCATCGGCCAGCTCGGCCAGCGCCGACTCCGCACCCACGATGTCGCCCGCCGCGATCAGGCTGGTGGTCTTAGTGATGAGGGCGAGGTGGGTGTTATTGCTGTCGTTGCTCATGGTCATCTCTCGGGTCTTTGCAAAATCTCTCGTCGCTTCCCGAAGGCGGTCAAAACCGGCGCGGGTTCATCGCCGGTGCCACCGTGGATCCGGCTTCGCCGGTCCACCGGAGGCGTCTCCCCTCGGGGGGGGATGGCGCGAAAGCGCCTCAGGGGGGCTAGTCCTTCCGGTCGAACCCTACGTCCGCCAACCAGTTGGAACTCGCTTCATCCCGGGTGCGGCTGTTCTGTGGGTCCGCCGCGTCGTCAGCGCTCAGCGCGTTGAAGTCGTCGTCGTGCTCGGCCGCATCTGCCGCGTCTTCGTCCTGGTCGCCATCGGCCCCTTCGGCATGCGCAGCCGGTGCCATGCGGGCGTGCTGGTGCAGGTACTCAAGCCCTGCGGCCACCACCAGGAAACGCGCGCCCTGCGGCTCGCGCAACACGGCCTGCGCCAGGCTCTGGGCCCAGGGCTCGAGCGTCACGGCTTGGGCGAGGCTGTGCCAATCGGGCAACTCCTCCTGGGGCAGGCCCAAGAAGCGCTCTACCGTGGCGGGCTTGGCAAAACGGAACCCCTGATGAAAGACCACAGCCACCATTTCAGGCGCCATCTCCAGCATCTGGACCAAAAAGCCGATTTCGTTGCGCTTTTCGGCGAGCCGCTTGCGCAGCACGTCCTTGCCTTCGGAGTCGGACACCAGGTCGTCAAGCTCGGCCTGGTAGGCCGAACGCAGGTCGTAAAAGTAGGGAGAAAGTTTCACTGAGCGCCAGAAGAGGAAGAAAGAATGTTGTGGGCGTACGCCTGCCAGATTTCCTGCGCGGTTTGCAGCGGGTCGTCGAGCAGATTGCGGCGGCGGTTGTCGTCGTAGGCCTGGCGTGCGGTGTCATCCGACAGCACTTCGTAGGCTTTTTGCACGGCCTGAAAGCGCTGCGCAGCATCCGGTGCGTCGTTGCGGTCCGGGTGGTAGAACGACGCTTTCTGCCGAAAGGCCTTCTTGATGTCGGCCAGCGATGCGTTGGGCGCCAGCCCGAGGGCCGCGTAGTGGTCTGCGGTCATAACAAATGCGATAGGTGCAACGGCACGCGCGGAGGCTGCCCGCACAACACGGGCCAGCACACAACGGGTCGGCACCCCACGTGGCGGGTCGTCTTCAACTGCCCAGGCTCACAAACACGTTCTGCACGTCATCGTTGGCATCGATGGCCGCCAGAAAGGCCTCAACCTCTTCGAGCTGCTCGGCAGTCAGGTTGGCGGGGTTGACGGGGTTCTTGGGCTTGTAGCCGAGCTTGGCCGACAGCACCGTAAAACCCTGGGCTGGCAGCGCGCGGCTCACCAGGTCCAGATCGGTCGGGTCAGTCCAGAAGGTGGTGGTGCCTTCCTCGTCGCCGGCTTCAAAATCCTGCGCGCCGGCTTCGATGGCGGCCAGCTCCGGGTCGGCATTGCCACTGGTGGGCTCGGCTTCGATCATGCCCACGTGGTTGAAGTCCCAGGCTACCGAGCCCGAGGTGCCCAGCTGGCCCTTGCGGAACAGCACGCGCATTTCGGGCGCGGTGCGGTTGACGTTGTCGGTCAGGCATTCGACCATCACGGCCACCTGGTGGGGCGCGAAACCCTCGTAGATCACGTGCTCGTAGTGGACGGCATCAGCCCCGGTGCCAGAGCCCTTCTTGATGGCGCGCTCCAGCGTGTCCTTGGGCATCGACGCCTTGCGGGCCTGCTCGACCACCAGGCGCAGCCGGGAGTTGCTGGCCGGATCGGCGCCGCCGCGTGCGGCCACGGTGATTTCCTTGACCAGCTTGCCAAACAGCTTGCCCTTGGCGTCGGCGACCAACGCCTTGCCCTTTGCCTTCCACTGTGCGCCCATGATGGATCTCTTTCCCTTGGAGTTGTTGCGGCGCGCCGGGGCGCCTGAGACGGAGTGGCTCACCGCTCACCACAGGAAAACGGCCCTCTGGATGCCCCTGCGGTGAACTGAACCGAACCCTATAGGGTACCACTGCAGCCACCGTTGCCTGCCAGCCACGCCAGCAGACCCTGCCCCGGACAAGGAAAGGTAACCTCGCAGCCAGTAGTCAGCGGATTCAAAGTCCGCAGCTCATCCCAAGCGACCGATCCATCCCCTTGCCCTGGCGAACTTCTGATGCTCAATACCCTGTGGCTGGGTTTCTTTCTGACCGCGGCGGTGGCCGCGCTGGCGCAATGGCTGGTGGGCGGCAACGCGCAGATCTTTGCCGCGATGGTCGAGGCCCTGTTCGCCATGGCCAAGCTGTCAGTCGAGGTGATGGTGCTGCTCTTCGGCACGCTCACCCTGTGGCTCGGGTTTCTGCGCATCGCCGAGAAAGCCGGAATCGTTGACGCCCTGGCGCGGTGGCTGGCGCCGCTCTTTGCCAAGCTGATGCCCGGCGTGCCCCGCGGCCACCCGGCCCTGGGCCTGATGACACTGAACTTTGCCGCCAATGCCCTCGGGCTCGACAACGCGGCAACCCCGATGGGCCTCAAGGCCATGAAGGCGCTGCAGGAGCTGAACCCCGAGCCCGAGACCGCCACCAACGCGCAGATCCTGTTTTTGGTGCTCAACGCCTCGTCGCTCACGCTGCTGCCTGTCACCATCTTCATGTACCGCATGCAGCAGGGCGCGGCGGACCCGACGCTGGTGTTCCTGCCCATCCTGCTGGCCACGTCGGCGTCCACGCTGGTCGGGCTGGTGAGCGTGGCGGTGGTGCAGCGGCTGCCTTTGTGGAGCCCCGTGGTGCTGGCCTATTTGGTGCCTGCTGCGCTGGTGCTGGGGGGCTTCATGGCGCTGTTGGCCACGCTCAGCGGGGCAGCGCTGGCCCAGCTGTCGTCCCTGCTGGGCAACCTCACGCTGTTTGGGTTGATCGTCGCGTTTGTGGTGATCGGCGCCTGGCGCAAGGTGGCTGTGTACGAGGCCTTCATCGAAGGCGCACGCGAAGGCTTTGACGTGGCCAAGGGCCTGCTGCCTTACTTGGTGGCCATGCTCTGCGCCGTGGGGGTGTTCCGTGCCTCGGGCGCGCTCGGCTATGTGCTTGGCGGTATCCGCTGGTGTGTGGAAGCCGTGGGCGCCGACACCCGCTTTGTGGATGCGTTGCCGACTGCGCTCGTCAAGCCGTTTTCGGGCAGCGCAGCCCGCGCGATGCTGATCGAGACCATGCAGACCCACGGCGTGGACAGCTTTGCCGCCCTGGCTGCGGCCATCATCCAGGGGAGCACCGAGACCACCTTCTACGTGCTGGCGGTGTACTTCGGCGCCGTGGGTATTCAGCGCACCCGGCACGCGGTGAGCTGCGCGCTGCTGGCGGAGCTGGCGGGCGTGGTGGCGGCGATTGGCGTGTGCTACTGGTTCTTTGGGTGACCGCCGACGGGCGCCGCGGCGCGGCGGCAGAGCCACCACATACTGGTCAGGTCTTGGCGCACCAAACGCACGCCTCACCGGCGCTCTGGCGCACCCAAAAGACGACGCCCCATCCCCCACCGTTTTCCATCTCAACAAAAGCCAGCGACATGCACGCCCAGCCCTTACTGCACCGGTACCGAAAAATTTGCGCCATGGCGATCTGGGCGGCGCTCGCCTTGGCTGCCGACGCCCGTGCCACGGCCTCGACCCCCACCGATTGCGATGCCTACTCCCAGGCCGGCCGGCTCACCTGCCTGCGCACAGCGGCGGCGGCCAGCGAGGTCAAGCTGGCGCAATCGCACCAGGTGCTGGTGGTGGCCATCGCAGCCTGGTACGAGGACGCCCGATATCAAGCCGCCGCCAAGCGCAGCCTGGTCGCCGCGGACCGGGCGTTTGCCAAATACCGCGCTGCGCAGTGCGAACTGAACAAGGCGCTGGGCGGCGGCGCGATCGGCGCTGCCCTCCAGATGCGGCAGCTGCTCTGCGTGGAGGCGCTGAACACTGCGCGGGCGGCACAGCTGGAGCAATGGGGCACGAACCTGGGCCAGCGCTGAACGGCGCTGTGAGTGCCTATGCCTGAGAAAATCAAGTCAAAAAGGGCTCTAGCGCTTATTCATAAAGCACAAGTAGCTACTATTTTTATAGCAAACTGCTTGAAATTGCTTCCGTCGCTCGTGAGCGCGGCCTCCCCGAAACCCAGGCATGTACAGCATCGTCAGGCCATCACAGACCGGCGTCCTCACACCGCATGGGTGCGGCCGAGTGGTCACCCCAAGGCCGTGTCCAGCAGCATCATGATCACAAACCCCACCATCAGCCCGCCGGTGGCCCAAGCCTCGTGGCCCTTGCGGTGCGACTCGGGGATGATTTCGTGGCTGATCACAAACAGCATAGCCCCGGCCGCAAAACCCAGGCCCCAGGGCAGCAGGCTGGCTGAATAGCTGACCACGGCAGCGCCGAGCACGGCCCCCACGGGCTCTACCAGCCCAGACGCCATGCCCAGCCCTACGGCCAGCGCGCGCCGGTACCCTGCAGCCAGCAGCGCCACGGCCACCACCAGGCCTTCGGGCACGTCCTGGATCGCGATGCCCGTGGTCAGCGCGCTGGCGCGCGAGGCGTCGCCGCCCGCATAGGCCACGCCGATCGCCAGGCCCTCGGGCAGGTTGTGCAGCCCGATCGCAAACACAAAAAGCCAGGTGCGCCGCAGCGTGCGCGATGTCTGCCCGCCCTCCACACCCTTGATGAAATGCTCGTGCGGCAGCAGCCGCTCCATCGCCAGGAGCGCCAGCGCGCCCAGCAGGATCGCCGCGCCCAACGTGCCGCCTGCTGCCCAGGCGCCGGCACCGCTGGCGCGCGCCGCAGAAAGGCCGGGAATGATCAGCGAGAACGAGCAGGCCGCGAGCATCACGCCCGCGCCAAAGCCAAACAGCGTGTCCTGCGTGCGCTCAGACAAGCGTTGCGACAACAACACCGGCACCGTGCCGAGCGCGGTGGCCAGTGCCGCCGCCAACCCGCCCCAGAGCGCGCTCAGCACTGCGGGCTGAACGGCAATCCAAGCCCATGACTGCGCTCCCGCCGCGACGATGCCAAGCAGCACGATGGCCCACCCGAGGAGCCTGCGCGGCAAGGGACGGCGAAACGAAACCTGCGCAAGTCGAAGTGCACTGGGCAAACTCGCCACGCCCTGGGCACCGACGGATATTTCCGGCAAGACCGCGTCCTCGTGGGTCGGACCAGCCTGTTCGTTGCCCATGGCAGCCACTGCGGGGCCTGCCCTGTGCGGCGCGCGCACGACGGCGCCGCTGGGCGGCAGCAAGGTGGCGGCGGTGGGGGGAAGGCTCGAATCCATGGCAGTGCTCCTGTGGGAAGCCCTTTGCGGTGGACGGATGTGACGTACTCAGGCATGTAAATGATATTTATTCTCATTTGAATTGTCCAGCCGAGGCCGCCTCCCCCGCTCCGGGTGTTTGCTTTGACTCTGGGCACGCCAGTTTGGGAGGTTGAAACCCGCGGAGGACCAGGAGACGAAGGTTGCGCACCTGCGCCGTCGCTGGGGAAGCCGTGATGTGATCGGGCAAGTTCCAGCCGCAACGCGCCAATTGGTGGTTTCCACCATGCGGGGCCGCCATGCTGTATCTATGCTGACCTGTGTCAAGACGTAGGACAGATCCGGGACTCTTCGTGTTGCTTATTTTGTAGGCACCAACCTCCCACCCTTCGGCTCTGCGCGTTGCCGCGCTGCCGAACACACCGCATGACCCTGATCTTCGATACGACTACCGAAGGGGACCTCCCCGAGCCCACGCATTCCCAGGCGCTGTTGCAGCTGTGCAAGCGGCTGGAACGCGCCTGGACGCTGTCGGACGTCCTGGCAGCCGTCACGCCCATGGGCGAGGCCGTGTTCGACTATCCGAACGTCTGGCTGGCGCTTTTTGATAGGGACTCGGATTCGCTGGACTTCCTCACACACGCCACGGCTGGGCATGCAGGGGCCATCAGCCGCCAGCTGCAGACGATGAAGATCCCGATCCGCGGCGACGTGCTGCTCGAAGAAATCATGGAGGCCACGCATGTGGTGGTGGTTGAAGACGCACGCACCGATCCGCGCACCAACAAGGCCGTGGTTGCCGCGCTGCACAACCGCACCATCATCAACGTGCCGCTCATCATGGCCGAGCAACGGCTGGGCGCGCTGGGCATGGGGACCTATGGCGACGAGGAAGGCGTGCGGCCCCCGAAGCCCTGGCAGATGGAGCTGATGCAGGCCACGGCCGGCCACCTGGCCGTGGCGCTGGACCGGGTGCGCTTCATGACCGCGCGGCGCGAGGCCGAAGAGGCGCTGATGCAGGAAAAGGAACGCCTGCAAGTCACCCTGCATTCGATCAGCGATGCGGTGGTGACGACGGACGCCGACGGCCTGGTGCGTTATCTCAATCCCGCCGCGCAAGCCCTGACCGGCTGGCCCCTGGCCGCCGCCACCGGTTGCAGGCACCAGGACGTGCTGGGCCTCGCGGCCGAGCCCGGCAGCCAGACCGCCCCCGACCTGGTGGGCCGTGCGCTGGCCCAGGGCAGCACGCAGCTGCACGCCAAGCTGCGCGCCACACCACGCACAGGTGCGCCGCTGTTGATGGATCTATCGGCGTCGCCGCTGCTGCGCCCGGGCGGCGAGGCCGATGGCGTTGTGCTGGTATTCCGCGACGTGACCGAGGCGAGCCGGTTGAGCCGCGAGATGGAGTTTCAGGCCCTGCACGACACGCTGACCAGCCTGGGCAACCGCCGCGCGTTCGAACATCTGCTGGGCCAGGCGTTCACCGCCACGCGCGGTGCCAGCGCGCACCACTGCGTGTGTTACCTCGACCTGGACAACTTCAAGGTCATCAACGACACCTGCGGCCATGCTGCGGGCGACGAGTTGCTGCGGCAAATCTCGCGCTTGTTCCTGGCGCACCTGGAGCCGCAAGACCTGCTGTGCCGCTTGGGCGGCGACGAGTTCGGCATCCTGCTGTGGCAGCGGGACCTGCCCCAGGCCATGCAGGTGGCGGAGCGCCTGCAGCAGGGCCTGGCCGCGTTCCGATTTTTGTGGCGCGACCATGTTTTCAGCGTGAGCGTGAGCGTGGGCGCTGTGATGCTGGACGCGTCCACCGAAAGCGTGGGCGCGGTGCTGCAGGCCGCCGACAGTGCCTGCTACGTGGCCAAGGACGGCGGCCGCAACCGCATCCATGTTTATGCCGAGAACGACCCCGCACTGGCGCAGCGTTACGGGGTGATGGAATGGGTGAGCCGTATTGAGTACGCGCTCCAGAACGACCGCTTCGAGCTGTTCTGCCAGCCCATCGTGCGCCTGGGCGTTGCCGCAGACATCGAACCGCCGCCGCGGCTGCACTGCGAGGTGCTCCTGCGGATGCGCACCACCGATGGCACCTTGGCTTTGCCCGGCGAGTTCATGCCGGCGGTGGAGCGCTACCACCTCGCCGCCCGGGTGGACCGCTGGGTGATCCGCAAAACCCTGGCCTGGATGGTCGAGCACCAGGAGCATGTGGAGCTGTGCTGCATCAACCTGTCGGGGCAGTCCGTGGGCGATGCAGCTTTCTTGAGCCAGGTGCTGCAGGCCATTGACGAGACGCCGGTGCTCTGCGACCGGCTGTGTTTTGAAATCACCGAAACCGCGGCCATGGGCGACCTGGCCGCGGCCAACCGATTCCTTCACGCGCTGCGGGCCCGTGGTTGCCAGTTTGCCCTTGACGATTTCGGCAGCGGCCTGGCCTCATACGCCTATTTGCGTGAGCTGGCGGTGGACACGATCAAGATCGACGGCCAGTTCGTGCGGCGCATGGCCGACGACCCTGTGAACTTTGCGATGGTGAAATCTATCCACGAGATCGGTTGCCTCATGGGCAAAAAGACCGTTGCGGAATTCGCTGAAAGCGCAGCCATTGTCGATTTGCTGACCGGGCTGGGCGTGCATTACGCGCAGGGGTATGCATTGGGGCGGCCTGCACCCATCGATCAGTTGTTTCTGGAGACAGTGCCCCGCTAAGGCCGCGCGGCCACGCAGGGCATGCCGCGGCTTTTGTCAGCCGGGCGGGCCGGACGGTGCCGCCACCAGCTCCCACTCCGCGAGTTGTTCGTTGGTGGCAATCAGACGCCCTACCAGCAGCTTGATAAAGGCCTTGTCGAAGCGCGACTGCAGGTCTTCCGAGGCCTCGCGCAGCGCGGGGTTGCGCACCTTGAGCACCAGCACCTCGGTCTCGGCCACGGCAGTGGCGGTGCGCATCTTGTTGTCGGGGCGCAGGTAAGTCATCTCACCCAACGTCACACCCGGGCCCAGGGTGCTCAGGTTCCAACCCTGGCGGCTCACGGCCACCTGGCCTTCGATGAGGATGCAGAACGAATCGCCGGGCGTGTTCTCGCGCATGAGCACGGTGCCCTGCTCCAGCCGCCGCCAGTTGCCCAGGCGCATCAGCTCCCACAGCGCCACATCGTGAAAGTCTGCAAAAAACGGGAGGGCGCGCAGGCGGGCAAACCGCTCGGCCTCGGTGTCTTGCGAGCGCTGGCGCGGCAGCCCCTGGTGGGCAGCCAGTAGCGCCTGCGCAAAATCCTGCCAGGTGGCAAAACGATCCGCGGGCTGCTTGGCCATGGCGCGCAGCAGGACGTCATCCACGTGTTGGGGCAGCGCGGCGCGCAGCAGGCTGGGCGGCGTGGGGGCTTCGTTGCTGATCTTGTAAAGCGTGGCGAAGTCGGTGTCGCCGTCAAACGGCCGGCGGCCCGTGAGCAGCTCGTACACGACCACCGCCAGCGAGAACATGTCGCTGTGGTGGGTGAGGTCCTGCTCGCGCACCTGTTCGGGCGACATGTACGACGGCGAGCCCACCAAGCCCGACAGCTGCGTAGCGTCGCTGCGCAGCGACAGCGCCGCGCCAAAGTCGGTGAGCTTCACGTCGCCCCCCAGCGCCAGCATCAGGTTGGCAGGTTTGATGTCTCGGTGTACCAGGCCTTCGCGGTAGGCGTACTCCAGCGCGTTGCAGCACTTGAAGGCAATGTCCAGCACCTGCGGCACGGGCAGCAAGGCATCGGGCGTGGCGTAGGCGGACAGGGGCTGGCCATCCACGTACTCGAGCACCAGGTACGGCGGCAGCGCCTCTTCGTCGGCGTCCAGCAGCCGCACGATATTGGGGTGCCGCAGTCGGCCCGACAAAGCCGCTTCGTTGCGCAGCAGCTTGCGGTAGCGTTCGGCCTGGTCCGGGACTTTCAGCAGGTGCGCGTGGGTCTGCTTGATGGCTACCTTGCGCCCCCGAAAACCGTCGAGCCCCAGGAACACGATGCCGCTGGCGCCCCGCCCCAGCTCGCGCTCGATGCGGTACTTGCCAATGCTGGCGGGCAATGCCGAAGGGGTGGAGGCCATGGTGGGTTTGACGGCGGGGAGGAATGGTCAGCAGCCGGCCAGAGCCTGCTCGAAGTCGGCGAGCAGGTCCTCGGGATCTTCCAGCCCCACCGACACGCGGACCATACTGTCGCCGATGTCCATCGTGGCGCGCACGGCCGGGCCGGCCTCCCAGAAGATGGTGTGCGCCACCGGGATGATCAGCGTGCGCGTGTCCGCAAGGCCCGTGGCCTTGATGGGCAGCTGCAGGCGGTTGCACAGCGGCAGGCACTGCGCCGGGTCGCGCAGCTCGAACGACAGCAGCCAGGAGCCCGACTTGAAATGTTTGCGCGCAAAAGCATGTTGCGGGTGCGAAGGCAGGCCGGGGTACAGCACGCGCGAGACGGCGGGTTGTTGCTCAAGCCACTGGGCCAGGGCCAGTGCCGTGGCGCTGGTGCGGTCCATGCGCAGGGCCAGCGTCTCGGCGCCCAAGGCCAGTTGGTGCGCAGCGTGCGATGAAAGCGTGCCGCCCATGTCGCGCAGCCCCTTTTTGCGCAGCTGCTGCAAGCCCCAGCCCTTGGCATCGCCCTTGCGGTAATTGGCAAAGATGTTGGGATAGGCCGACCAGTCGAACAAGCCGGTGTCGGTAATAGCCCCGCCCAGCGCATCGCCATGGCCGCCAATGCTCTTGGTCAGCGAATTGACCACCAGGCCGGCACCGACCGTGACCGGGCGAAACAGATAGGGCGAGGCCACGGTGTTATCCACCACGTACAGCAGGCCATGCTGGCGGCAGAGCGCGCCGATGCCGTCCAGGTCGGGGATCTGCGTGCCGGGGTTGGCAATGGTTTCGACAAACACCAGCCGGGTGTTGGGCCGCAGTGCGGCCGCAACCTTGGCGCTGTCGGTGGCGTCCACCACGCTCACTTCGATGCCCAGGTCCGCCAGCGTGCCGAGCACGCTGTTGGTATTGCCAAACACAAATTGGCTGGCCACCAGGTGGTCGCCCGCCTTCAGCAGCGTGAGGAACACCGCACACACCGCCGCCATGCCCGTGGAAAACACGATGGTCCCCTGCCCCTGCTCCATCTGCGTGAGCTTGGCTTCCAGCGCCGCGGTGGTGGGCGTGCCCTGGCGCGCATAGTTGAAGCCACCCTTGCTCGTGCCCTGGAACACAGCGATCAGGTCCTCGACCTCGTCGTAGCCGTATTGCACGGAGGTGTGGATGGCCTTGTGGATCGCGCCATGCTCAGCGCCGCCCAGGCGGTCAGCATGCAGGATCTGGGTGGTGAAGCGGTTGTTCTGCGGTGTCGTCATATAAGTTTGCGGATATCTCTGTCAGCAACAAGCACAGGCCTTCGAAACCGGCGCGCCGTCATCGCCAGCGCCCCCGTGGAACCGGCTTTGCGAAGCACCGGGGTGCGTCCCCCCTCAGGGGCTGAGGGGCTGAGGAGCCGCGGCTCCGAGCCTGCCAGTGCAGGGTTGGACGGCTCCGAAGAGTTGCCTCCTCTGGCGGCAACTCCAGGCGTTTGCGCCTCGGGGGGCTTACCTTTCAGGCGCGATGTGGTCTGCGTAATCGTACAGGGCGCCCAAAATGTCCTGCGCGCGGTCGTCGGCGGTTTCCGACATTTCATCGATCTCGGTAAAGAGCTGCTCCACCGTGCGGCCGCCGCCCTCGCCATCGAACAGGCACGCGGCGCGGTGCGCCTCCCAGCGCTCGGCTTCTTCGGCCGACAGTGTTTGCGGAAAGTTGCGCGCCCGGTAGCGCCACAGCAGCTCTGCCAGGCGCGGGTCATCAAATGCAGCCCGCGCCTGGGCCAGCTTCTCGCCACTCTGGGTGCGCAGGTCGTTGAGCAGGCGGCGGTCGTTGTTGCCGACGAAACCGCCGTAGAGGTCCTGGTCCACGTCGAGCGCGGCCTCGGCCGGGCGCACGAACACCGCGGGCCAAATGCCGCTCATGTCGGGCATACCGCGGGCTGCTTCGGCGTGCTGGGCCGCCTGGTCCAGATCGATGCCCCAGCGCTGCGCCAGCGCAGGCGTGAGCGTGTTCACATTGCCCACCACCATGGGCGACTTGTTCAGGTGGATGGTCTTGACCGGCAGGCGCGAGACGCCTTCGGGCAGTGCATCGGCCTTGCTGAACATGCGCAGGCGGATTTCATCGACACCCATGGTCGCCAGCAGCGTCGGGTCCTGCGACAGATCCCACGCGATAAGCTCATTCTTGTTGGTGGGGTGGCTGGCCAAGGGCCACATCACCGCCAGGCAGCCACGCTCCGCCGGGAACATGCCCGACACATGCAGGAACGGCCTTGCCGTGATGGCGGTGGCCGGCAGGCGCAGCTCCGTCGCCACGCGGTCCTTCTTGTGCAGCGACAGCGCAAAGTCAAAAAGCTTGGGGTTGTGTTGGCGGATCAGCCGCGCCAGCGCGATGGTGGCGCGCACGTCCGAAAGCGCATCGTGCGCGGCCTCGTGCAGCAGGCCGTTGGCCTTGGACAGGTGCTCGAGCTTGAAGCTCGGCGAGCCGTCTTCCTTCTTGGGCCAGGTGATGCCGTCGGGCCGCAGCGCGTAGGTCATGCGCACCACATCGAGCAGGTCCCAGCGACCGCACTGGTTTTGCCACTCGCGCGCATACGGATCAATCAGGTTGCGCCAGAACATGAAGCGCGTGATCTCGTCGTCGAAGCGAATGGTGTTGTAGCCCACGCCGATGGTGCCGGGCTGGGCGAATTCGGCTTCGATGCGCGCGGCGAACTGGTGCTCGGGCACGCCTTTTTCCAGGCACAGCTGAGGCGTGATGCCGGTGATGAGGCACGACACCGGGTCGGGCAGGTAATCGTTGGCGGGCTGGCAGTAGAGCATCAGCGGCTCGCCGATTTCGTTCAGCTCCGCATCGGTGCGGATGGCCGCGAACTGCGCGGGCCGGTCACGCCGCGTGTTGGCGCCAAAGGTTTCGTAGTCGTGCCAGAGGAAGGTGTGGGCCATGGGCTAAGGGCAATCGGCAACAAGAAGCGGGAGGGGTGGGAAGGGCCAAATGTACCCTGATTTATGGTCTTTTTGGGCTCTAGCGCTTGCTCATCAAGCGCTAGCAGCTATCAAAATAGTAGTGAAGCCTTCCAGCACCTGCTTCACGCAGTGATACACCTGTACGGGCAGCGCTGGCGCGGTAGCGCGGGACAATGGCCCATGCCCCGTATTACCTCTGCCTCCCCCGTGCGCCTGCCCCGTTCGCCGTTGGCCTCTGCGCAACCTTCGATGCTTGCCATGCCCACCCAGCGGGTCACGCTGCTGGTCGCAGCCGCCGTTTTGGCCGCCTGCGGTGCCGCCCCGGCGGACAAACCATCGGCCCCAACGCCGTTGCCTAGCGCACCGCGCGCATCGACGAGCCCCCTGCCCGCCCCGCAGCTCCCCGCGGCTGCCTCTGCGCCGACCGTGACCACCAGCCCGAACGCCGTGCCCGCGCCGCCTGCTCCCGCCACCGACACAGACC
>SDXZ01000200.1 GCA_004210805.1 Acidovorax sp. | reverse complement strand
CTCGACCAGCTCGAAGCCTTCGTCACCAGCGGCCTGGGCAAGGGCGTGGTGCGCGCGCACGACACCCCCAACTTCGTGGCCAACCGCGTGGGCATCGCCGGCATGCTGGCCACCATGAAGGAGGTCGAGAACTTTGGCCTGACCTTCGACGTGGTGGACGACCTCACGGGCAAGAAGCTCGGCCGCGCATCGAGCGGCACCTTCCGCACCGCCGATGTGGTGGGCCTGGACACCATGGCCCACGTCATCAAGACGCTGCAGGACAACCTGAGCATCGAGACCGATCCGTTTTACGAAAGCTTTGGCACGCCCGCCGTGCTCAAGAAGCTGCTGGAGCTGGGCAATCTGGGCCAGAAGACCAAGGCCGGCTTTTTCAAGAAGGTCGGCCGCGACGTGATGCGCTTCGAGCTGGACAGCGAAGAGTATGTGCCCGCCGGCCAGAAGGCCGACGAGGTCTACGCCCGCATGCTCAAGAAGCCTGCCGCCGAACGCCTCAAACTCCTGCGCAACGCTGAAGGCGCGCCCGGCCAGTTCCTGTGGGCCATCTTGCGCAATGGCTTCCACTACGCCGCCGTGCACCTGGGCACCATTGCCGACAACGCGCGCGACGTGGACCAGGCCATGCGCTGGGGCTTTGGCATGAAGCAAGGCCCCTTCGAGCTGTGGCAAGAGGCCGGCTGGCTCGAAGTGGCGAAGATGATTCAGGAAGACATCGACGCCGGCAAGGCGCTGTGCAAGGCGCCGCTGCCCGAGTGGGTCTTCAAGGGCCCCGTGGCCGAAGCCGGTGGCGTGCACACCGCACAAGGCTCGTGGAGCGCATCGCAAGGCAAGTTCGTGCCGCGCCGCCAGCTGCCCGTGTACGAGCGGCAGATCTTCCCCGAATCGCTGCTGGGCGAGTCCAACCTGCCCGACTGGCGCACGGCCGGCACGACCATTGCAGAGTCGAATGCTTTGCGCACCTGGACGTTGGATGAGGATGGAAGCCCCTTCGGTGGGCGGGTCCTGATCGCCAGCATCAAGAACAAGATGCACGCGATCAGCCCCGAGGTGATGGAGGCCCTGATGGAAGCCCTGGAGCTGGCCGAGGCCGAATACCAGGGCATGGTGATCTGGTCCGGCGACGCACCTTTCAGCGTGGGTGCCGACCTGGAAGCCACGATGCCGGCCTTTGTGGTGGGCGGTGCAGACGCCGTCGAAAGCATCGAGAAGGAACTGCAGAACCTGATGATGCGCATCCGCTACGCCCAAGTGCCTGTCGTTGCGGCTATCCACGGCATGGCACTCGGCGGCGGCTGCGAGTTGGCTGTGTATTCCGCCAAGCGTGTGGCCCATATGGAAAGCTACATCGGCCTGGTGGAAGTCGGCGTGGGCCTGGTGCCCGGCGCCGGCGGCCTGACCTACATCGCACGCCGCGCTGCCGAGAACATGGCGGCCTCTACCGGCAAGGACATCCTGCCCTTCCTGACCGAGGGCTTCACCGCCGCCGCGATGGCCAAGGTGGGCACCAGCGCCATCGAGTCGCGCAAGCTCGGCTTCCTGCTGGAGTCCGACATCATCGTGCCCCACAAGGACGAACTGCTGTTCGTGGCCATCAACGAAGCCAAGTCCATGGCCGCCAGTGGCTGGCGCGCGCCGCACAAGCGCCTGTTCCCCGTGGCGGGCCGCAGCGGCCTGGCCACCATCAAGGCACAGCTCGTGAACATGCGCGACGGCGGCTTCATCAGCGCCTATGACTTCAAGATCGGCGCCATGATCGCCGAAGTGGTGTGTGGGGGTGACGTGGACGCCGGCGCGCTGGTGAGCGAGGAATACCTGCTCACGCTGGAGCGCAAGGTGTTCTGCCACCTGATCGCTCAGCCCAAGACGCACGAGCGCATCCTGGGCATGTTGTCCACCGGCAAGCCGGTTCGCAACTGATCCGAACGTCGATTGACAACCGGTTGACCGACATGAGCGAACACGCCCCCAACAAATTGCAGCGCTCGCTGATGCGCCTGGACGAGGCGCCCGCCTTCATGCGTGGCTTCGTGCAGAACATCATCCTGCGCCGGGCTGTGCCGTTCACCGGCACGGCCGGGGTGAAGTTCGTTTCGCTCACGCCCGAGCGCGTCGAGGTGCACCTGGCCAATGAGCACCGCGTGCAGAACCATATCGCTGGGGTGCATGCCTCGGCCATGAACCTGCTGGCCGAAACGGCCACGGGCATGGTGGTGGGCATGAACGTGCGCGACGACTGCATCCCGCTGGCCAAGGAGCTCTCCATGGCGTTCAAAAAGCGCGCCACCGGCGGCCTTAAAGCCGTGGCCATGCTGACCGCCGAGCAGCGCGCCGCCATGTTGGCCAGCGACAAGGGCGAGGTGCAGGTTGCGGTCACGGTGACCGACGAAGCCGGTGTGGAGCCGGTCGAATGTGTATTTACGTGGGCCTGGATTCCTTCCAGCCGCCCCGCAAAAAAGAATTGAAGGAGTTTCAACACCATGGCTCAAAAACAAGTCCAGGACGCTTACATCGTTGCTGCCACGCGCACGCCCATCGGGCGTTCGGGCCGCGGCTATTTCAAGAACACCCGTCCTGACGACCTGCTGGTCGCCGCCATCAAGAGCGCGATGCTGCAGGTGCCCTCGCTGGACCCCAAGGCGATTGAGGACGCCATCATTGGCTGCTCGTTCCCCGAGGGCGAGCAGGGCATGAACATGGCGCGCATTGCTGTGGGCCTGGCGTTTGACCACCCTGTGGGCGGCGTGACGGTCAACCGCTTCTGCGCATCCGGCATCACCGCGCTGCAGATGGCGGCCGACCGCATCCGCGTGGGCGAGGCCGATGTGCTGATCGCCGGCGGCGCCGAGTCCATGAGCCTGGTGCCCATGGGCGGCAACAAGACCTCGTTCAACGCAGAAATCTTTGCGCGCGACGAGAACGTGGGCATCGCCTACGGCATGGGCCTCACGGCCGAAAAGGTGGCCCAGCAGTGGAAGGTGAGCCGCGAAGCGCAAGACGCGTTCGCCCTCGAATCCCACCTGCGTGCCATCAAGGCGCAAAAGGCCGGTGAGTTCACCGACGAAATCACGCCGTTCGAGATCGTGGAGCGTTCGCCCAACCTCGTCACCGGTGAAGTGGTGGAAAAGCGCCGCACCGTGAGCCTGGATGAAGGCCCGCGCCCCGACACTTCCCTCGAAGGCTTGGCCAAGCTCAAGCCCGTGTTTGCCGCACGCGGCAGCGTCACGGCCGGCAACAGCTCGCAGACCAGTGATGGCGCGGGCGCGCTCATCGTGGCCAGCGAAAAGGCCGTGAAGCAATTTGGCCTGACACCCCTGGCCCGCTTCGTCAGCTACGCCGCCCGCGGCGTGCCGCCAGAGATCATGGGTATTGGACCTATCGAAGCCATTCCGGCAGCCCTGCGTTATGCGGGTCTCAAGAGCGATGACATTGGCTGGTACGAGTTGAACGAAGCGTTTGCGGCGCAGTCGCTGGCGGTGATCAATACGCTGGGCCTGAACCCTGCGAACGTGAACCCGATGGGGGGCGCGATTGCGTTGGGGCATCCGTTGGGGGCCACGGGCGCGATTCGGGCGGCTACGGTGGTGCATGCGCTGCGCCGGCACAAGCTGAAGTACGGGATGGTCACGATGTGTGTAGGTACCGGCCAAGGCGCCGCCGGCATCATCGAAGCTTTGTGAGTTAGCTGGCTACTGCGCGTCTTTCAGGCGTCGTTGGGCGGTGCTCACAATCCTCACGTACCGCAAGTACGTTCCGGTTGCTGCGCTCCGTCCGCCTAGCCTGAAAGCCGCTCGCTACGCCCTTGAGGGCGGGGTGTGAATACATAAGGGCGGGGCAATCACATCCACCCGTTCGGGCTGAGCCTGTCGAAGCCAAGGCACTGCCCGGCAATTCGTTTTCTCTTCAAGCCGGCGCAGATCGGTTTCGAACCAAGGAGACAGACATGAACAAGCAAACCTTGCAGGTCAACGGGGCGGTGTCTTTGGCGCTGCGTGTCTATGAACCCGAGGGCGCGCCGCGCGCCAGCGTTGTCATCGGCGGCGCGATGGGGGTGCGGCAGTCGTTCTACGAGGCCTTTGCGCTGTGGATGGCGCAGCAGGGGTTTCGGGTCACCACATTCGACTACCGAGGCCATGGCGACTCACTGCAGGGCGCGATGCGCGATGTGAAGGCGGATCTGTTTGATTGGGCGCAGGACTATGAAGCGGTGATCTCTGGCGCCAAGGCCGCGCTGCTGTCGCAGCCGCTGTACTTGCTGGGCCACAGTCTGGGCGCGCAGTTGCCCGGTCTCTTGAAGAAGCCCGAGCAGGTTGACGGCCTGCTCAGCGTGGCCGCAGGTAGCGGCTACTGGCGCGACAACGCGCCGCAGCTCAAGCGCATCGTTCGGTATTTCTGGTGGGTGCTGGTGCCGCTGGCCACGCGGCTGTGCGGGTACTTTCCGGGGCGCACGCTCAAGAAGGTGGGCGACCTGCCGGCGGGGGTGATCCTGCAGTGGCGGCGCTGGTGCCTCGACCCAGGGTACAGCGTGGGGGCCGAAGGGCCTGCGGTGGCACAGAGTTATGGCGCGGTGCGGTTCCCGGTGCTGGCGCTGTCGATGGCCGACGATGAGCTCATGACACTGCGCGGCACGCACAACCTCGTGAACCTGTACGCCAACACCGAGCGCCGCGTGGAGAGCATCACCCCGGCCGACCTGCAGGTGCGGCGCATCGGGCACTTCGGATTCTTTCGCGACCAGTTCCGCCAGAGCCTGTGGCCGCGCGCGGCGGCGGCGTTCCTGGCTCTCGGTGGTACTGCGGGCGTGCCATCTGGCGAAGACGCCTCGCTGGCAGTCGCCGGCACGACGATCTGAGTTTTTATTTGGCGGCACACTCGCAGCATGACTTCCGCACCCTCTTCACCACAGTCGCCATCACCACACCACCCGCTGGACGAAGCGCTGCAGCTGCAGAGCGCTGCGGCGGATGCCGCGTCTGCTGCAGCCCCTTCCACGGGCCAGTACCAAGGCACCACCCACCCGGGCTACTGGAACATGGTCGGCCCGTTCGGCGGCATCACGGCTGCCACGCTGCTGCAGGCCATCCTGCAACACCCACAGCGCCTGGGTGATCCGCTGTCGCTCACCGTCAACTACGCCGGCGCCCTGGCAGAGGGCCCGTTCACGGTGCAGGCCGTGCCCGTGCGCACCAACCGCTCGACCCAGCACTGGACACTTTCGATCTTGCAGCCTGATGCCGACGGGGCACCCGTGGTCACCACCACCGCCACGGCCGTGACGGCGGTGCGGCGCGAGACCTGGAGCGTCGGCGACGTGCCCATGCCCGAGGTGCCTCCCCCCGCTGAGCACAAGGCCATCGTGGCGCCCCCGGGTGCGGTCGAATGGCTCAACCGCTATGAGATGCGTCCCATCGCCGGTTTCATCCCGCGCACCTGGGACGGCAGCGGCGACCACAGCCTCACGCAGCTGTGGATGCGCGATGCGCCGCCCCGGCCACTCGACTTTGTGGCGCTGGCTGCATTGGCCGATGTGTTCTTCCCCCGCGTGTGGCTGCGCCGTGCGCGCCAGGTGCCCGCGGGCACGGTGTCGATCACCGTGTACTTCCATGCCACGGCCGAGCAGCTGCAGGCCACGGGCAACGGTTTCCTGCTCGGCCAGGCGCGTGGGCAGGAGTTTCGCAATGGCTTCTTCGACCAGACCGTGCAGCTGTGGAACGAGGCGGGCACCATGCTGGCCACCAGCCACCAGATCGTTTACTACAAGGAATAGGACGCAGGCACCCGCAGTTCTGTGCCGTTCCTAGTTCGTCTTCTCCCCATTCAGACACTGGAGTCCCACCACCATGACCGAAGCCACCCAAGACATCCTCGCCCACACCGAATCCGGCGTGACCACCATCACCTTCAACCGGGTGGACAAGAAGAACTCCATCACGCGTGACATGTACGCCGCCATGGCCGACGCGCTGGACGCCGCCAAGGCCGACGCCAGCGTGCGCGTGGTGGTGTTCCAGGGCGACGTGGCGATCTTCAGCGCGGGCAATGACATCGGCGACTTCTTGCAGCAGCCGCCCGCCACGCAAGACTCGCCCGTGTTCCGTTTTCTGCGCGGCATCGCTTCCTTTCCCAAGCCCGTGATCGCCTCGGTGTGTGGCCCGGCTGTGGGCATCGGCACGACGATGCTGTTCCATTGCGATCTGGTCTATGCGGGTGACAACGCGGCGTTTTCTATGCCGTTCGTCAATCTGGGTTTGTGCCCTGAGGCGGCATCGAGCCTGTTGGTGCCGCAGATGCTGGGGTATCACCGCGCTGCTGAGGCGCTGCTGTTGGGCGAGCCTTTCATGGCTGAGGCTGCGTTGGAAGTGGGGTTGGTGAACCGCGTGGTGCCTCCGACGGAGTGCAATGGGGTGGCGCAGGCGCAGGCGCGCAAGTTGGCTGCCAAGCCGTTGTCTTCGCTGATCGAGACGAAGCGGTTGATGAAGGGGGGGCAGACGGCGAAGGTGTTGGAGGTGATGGCGGAAGAGGGCGAAAGCTTTGGGCGCATGCTGCGGGAGCCTGCGGCGCGGGAAGCGTTTTCGGCGTTTATGGCAAAGAGGAAGCCTGATTTCAGCGCAGTTTGAGATTTTTTAGGCTCTAGCGCTTATTCCGTAAGTGCTAGTAGCTACTGTTTTTATAGTGTTTGGCTGCTTCCAACGGTTCAGACTGAACTGAGCTGGGGCGCTACCCCTCACCCGTTCGGACTGAGCCTGTCGAAGCCTGGGCGCCACCCCTATCCGTTCGGGCTGAGCTTGTCGAAGCCTTGCGCTGATCGTGGGGCGTGCTTTTGTTGATGGCGGAGGCCGGGAGTCGCCCGGCATGCGAGTAACTTTCTTTTGGGTCGCCAAAAGAAAGTCACCAAAGAAAAGGCGACCC
Organism: Acidovorax sp.; assembly: GCA_004210805.1. Lineage (GTDB taxonomy): Bacteria > Pseudomonadota > Gammaproteobacteria > Burkholderiales > Burkholderiaceae_C > Acidovorax. Next base: position 906 of record SDXZ01000200.1, on the reverse strand, counting down.
CCAGTCTGCGACCCCTGCGCTTCGCTACGGGGCAACCTGCGTCGGGGCGGTTGCGGGGTGCGCCGTGGAACTCGCTTTGCGCTGGCGCGCGCCGCTCGGACAGCCACGGCGAGCTAGATAACGAGGCATGGGCGCTGCGACGCCCATGCTCACCCCGCAACCGCCCCGCCGCAGGCGCAGCCGGCAGGGGGTTGGGGAACCGAACCTCCAAACCTCCGAACAGCCACACGGGCCATCGCTGCGCTCGTCCGCGCGGCCGCGGCGCGCAGCGCCTGCGCGTTGTGGGCCGAGCGCAGCGCAGCGAAGCAATGGCCCGTGTGGCTGCCCTCTCCCAGTCCCTTCAGGATGCGCCGAGGAGCGCAGGGCGTGGGGCGGGCGTGTGCCGAAGGACACACGCTTCGTGAACTGATTCGCTGCGGCTGTTTGAGCGTAGCGCGCAGCGCGTAGCGAGTTCCGCAGCGCGCCCCACGCACGTGCACCGCAGGTTGCCGCACTCGCCCGAAGGGCGGGTGGGGACGCAGCGTGTAGGGTCGCCTTTTCTTTGGTGACTTTCTTTTGGCGACCCAAAAGAAAGTTACTCGCACGCCGGGCGACTCCCGGCCTCCGCCCTCAGCAGAAGCACGCCGCCAGATCAGCACACGTGACCAGGCCCCGACAACTCAGTCCGAACGGTTGATTGCTATAAAAAAATAGCTAAAAACATAGACAGATAAAGCGCTAGCAGCCAAAAAAAGCTAAAAAACCCACACCCCTACACTCGGATCAGCAATCAACAAGTCTATTTTTACAAAGCACTTGCTTGCTAAAAATAAACCGTTTTGCTATCGTGCCACGCATGGACTCACCCGTGCCGCGCACCAGCGCCATCGCCCCCCCTTCTAAAAAATCACCCGCCCGCCGCAACAA
>SDXZ01000199.1 GCA_004210805.1 Acidovorax sp. | reverse complement strand
AAAATCCTGCAGTGCGCCCAGCTGGCCCTTCTTGATCTGGTCTTGCACCACGGTGTCGAACTCGGTGGCCCAGTCGTAGGCTTCGTTGGCGGCAGAGCCCCGGCGCGATGCGCGCAGGTTGTGTACGATGTTGCCGCTGCCCACGATCAGCACGCCGCGCTCGCGCAGCGTTTTGAGCTGCTGCCCCAGCGCATAGTGTTCAGCCGGGGCGCGGCTGTAGTCCATGGAAAGCTGTAGCACGGGGATGTGCGCCTTGGGGAACATCGGTTTGAGCACCGACCAGGTGCCGTGGTCCAACCCCCACTCGCCTTCATCCACACCCAGCGCCCCGCCCGTGGCCGGGGACTTCAGCTCGCGCGCCAGGCTGCGCGCCACCGCCGGTGCACCCGGCGCGGGGTACTGCTGGTCAAACAGCGCCTGCGGAAAGCCGCCGAAGTCGTGAATCGTCTTGGGCTGCGCCATGCCGGTCACCTGCCAGCCGCCGCGTGTGAGCCAATGCGCCGATATGCACAGGATGAGCTGCGGCTGCACCGCGCGCGCCAGCAGTTCGGTGCCGGTGGCCTGCCAACTGCGGCGCCAGGCGTTGTCCTCAATGGCGTTCATGGGGCTGCCATGGCCCACAAAAAGCACCGGCATGCGGGGCGACGGCTTGAGGGCCTGCAGCGCTGGCAAGGTGGCGGCATGGCTCAAAGAAGTCATGGAGAAGGCTCCCGGAAAGGTGGCCAGGCCCGCCAAGGCGGCCAAAGAGGTTCTGCGTTGCATGGATCAGGGAGCGTAACAAATTATGTATAACGCAGGAGGGAGCACCCGCGCCTGCCAAAGTTCCAGTGGCTGCGGCGCGATGCCGCCTGCCCCCTGCTTGCCTTGCCAACCCCTCACACCCAATGCATTCGCCCATGACCGCTGCCAACGCCTCACCGCACCAGCCTCTGCGCAACACCCGCGTGCTGAGCCTTGCGCTCAACCTGCCCGGCCCCGCCGCCCTGATGCGCTGCGCACGGCTGGGGGCCGAGTGCACAAAGCTCGAACCGCCGCCCGCCCCCGGCCATCCCAGCGCCGACCCCATGGGCATCTACAGCCCGGCGGCCTACGCCACGCTGCATGCAGGCGTGCGCGTGGTGCACGCCCACCTCAAGACGCCTGAGGGCCAGGCAGCGCTGCACGAGGAACTCGCACGCACCGATGTGCTGATCACGTCGTTTCGCCCCTCAGCACTCACCAAACTCGGCCTGGGCTGGGAGGCGCTGCAATCCAGATACCCGCGCCTTTCCCTGGTGCGCATCGTGGGCGCGGCGGGTGCACGCGCCGAAGAACCCGGCCATGACCTCACCTACCTGGCCGACGCAGGCCTGGTGACCGGCACCGTCATGCCACCCACGCTCTATGCCGACATGGGCGGCGCACTGATGGCCAGCGAAGCCGTTCTGCAAGCCTTGCTGGAACGCGCTCACACGGGCGCCGGTGTCTGCATCGAAGTCGCCCTGGCTGACGCTGCCACGTGGCTCGCCCAGCCGCGCGATTGGGGCCTGACCACGCCCGATGGTGACGTCGGCGGCCAGCACGCCGGCTACCGCATCTACCCCTGCGCCGACGGCCGCGTGGCCGTGGCGGCGCTGGAACCCCACTTTGCTGCGCGCCTGTGCGCTGCCGCGGGGCTGGCTGCCACGGGCGATGCCAACGTGCTGCGGGCGCCAGCCACGCACCAAGCCGTTGCCGCATTCCTGCAAAGCCAGACGCGGGCGCAACTCGATGCGCTCGCGGTTGCGCAGGACATTCCCCTCCATACCCTGGCCTGATCCCGCCGGCGATTTCCGCAAATTTCAGACGCCCACTTTCGATGAGCAGCAAACAAGGCACCGTCATCCGCTGGGACGCCACGCGCGCGTTCGGCTTCATCCGCAGCCCCGGCACTTCGGCCGACGTGTTCTTTCATGTGCGGGACTTTCGCGGCAGCGCGCCACCGCGCGAGGGGCTGGCCGTCACCTTCGAAGAAATCCATGTGGGCGGTAAGGGCCCGCGTGCAATGGCGGTGCAGCCGGCGGGGGCCGTGGCAGCCGGCGCAACCGCAGGCGCTGCAGCACCATCGCGCCCAGCTGCGCGGCCCGCCGCAGGGCACAGCGCCCGTCAGCAACCACCCCGGCGCGCCGCAACGGCCGACCACCGGCGCGCACGCAACACGTCGGGCGGTTCGGCTTCCGGGGGCCTGGCGCTGCTGCTCACCGCCGGCTGGATCGGGCTCCTGGCCTGGGGCATCTGGACCCGGCAGCTGCCGCTGGGCTGGACGCTGGGCGCCGCCGTGGCCGTCAATCTGGCCACGTTCTGGACCTACGCTGCGGACAAGAACGCCGCCACACAACGCCGCTGGCGCACACCAGAGAGCTCGCTGCACCTGCTCAGCCTCTTCGGCGGCTGGCCCGGCGCCTGGCTGGCACAGCAGACCCTGCGCCACAAGTCCAGCAAACGCGAATTCCGTGCCGTGTACTGGCTCACGGTCGTCGTGCACTGCGCGGCCCTGGCCGCATGGGTGTTGGGGGTGGGCCGATAGCTTGAGCAAGGCGGCTGGCGGATCACTCCCAAATTGATAGCTGCATGCGCTTATAGATCAAGCGCTAGAGGCCAATTAAGCTGATATTTTTGGCCGCTCTGACGGAAAAAAGGCCCACCGGCCTACACGCACTGCGGCGCTGCGCCGTTGGAATGGGGTTTTAAAACACCACCGGGAGATGGCCATGAAACCCCTGATTCTTGATTCGTCCATGACCAACATGGGCGGCGTTTTCTACCCGACCGGCCACGTGTTTGCACTGTTCCCTGATGAAGACTGCGCACGCCAGGCCGCTGCGGCCCTGCAGGCTGCCGGCCACGCGGGCGACATCGCCTACGCAGGCCCGGAGCTCATCCTGCAAGACATCGTGCGCACGCTCGGCACGGCCGACGCCCCGCTGCCGTCGGTGGGGGCTGAAGGCGACATGGTGCGCCGCATTGCCGACCTGGCGGGCAAGGGCCACCACGGCCTGCTCATCAAGATGGGCGACAAGGACGAACCCGAGACCTTGGGCAACGCCATTGCCCCCGAAGGCGCAGTGACGGCGTTCTACTACCGCACCTTCATCATCGAGGACCTGGTGACACCGCCGGCCGAGGACGGACCGCAGTCGGTCGTGGTGGGCACCCACGCGGCAGCGCAATGATCAGCTTGGGCCCTCCGCCGCCGTGAGGCGGTACACCCGCCATCGGGAGCCTCCGTCAACCCTGGCGGTGCCCCCCATGCAGCCTGCCAATCCGTAGCGTCGCCTGTCGCTGGCGTGCTCTCGGCCAAAACCCGCCGCGAACTGCGACGGGCCGCCCCAGTCGCGTACTTGCCATGCTTTGCATGCATTTACGAGATGATCGCTATATAGTGCACCGAAGAGCTCCTGGCCCTGCCGGGAAAGCTACGCAAGGAAGGCTCCGCCGCGTTCCCGAAGCTGGCCCACAAGCCCCCACACCTTCGCACCCGGCGGGAGAATGAATCGATGGATGCAGTGCAGCCAGTTGAGCGAAGCCCCCTGCAGCTGACCTTGCGGCTGACTTGGCCTTTCATTGCCATGGTGCTGCTCCTGGCTGCCGGTGCCGCGACCAGCTTCTACATGTTGTCCACCGTGCGCGCCTTCGTGGCGGGTGAAAGCCTGTGGACCAAAGGGCAAAAAGACGCCATCTACTACCTGGGCCTGTACGCCGCCAACGGCTCGCCCCAGGCGTTCGAACGCTTCACACAGGCCATCGATGTCCCCTTGGGCGACCGCGCGGCCCGCCTGGCCCTGCAGCCTGGGCAGGTGCAGGTCGAGCTGGCACGCGAGGGGTTTCTGCGCGGCGGCAACCACCCGGACGACATCAACAACCTCATCTGGCTACTGCGGTATTTCCACCGCTTCGAGATCGTGCAAAAGCCCATGGAGTTCTGGCTCGTGGGCGACGAATACATCAACGCGCTGCGCGACCTCTCGCATGAGATCCGCCACGAAACCGCAGCGGGCGACGTCGACGACATCACCCGCGCGCACTGGCAGGCCACCATTCGCGACATCAACGCTGGCGCGACCCCGGCGGCGCGGGGCTTCAGCGAGGCGCTGGGCGACAGCTCGCGCCGCCTGGTCGCCATGCTCATGTGGGCCAACGGCGGCATGGCCGTGGTGCTGATCCTGCTCACCCTGTGGCACACGCGCACCTTGCTCGCGCAGCGCCGCCGCGTCGAAGAGGCCCTGAGCGCCGAGCGCGAACAGGCGCACATCACCCTGACTGCTATCGGCGATGCGGTGGTGACGACCAATGTGAATGGCGAGGTCGTGTACATGAACCCGGCGGCCGAGCGGCTGCTGGCCCATGCCGCGCCAGACGCCGCGGGGATGCCGCTGGCGGAGGTGCTGAAGCTCGACGGCGAAGGCAGCCGGCCGCTGGCGGTCGACGCACTGGTCGGCCAGATCCTGCAGCACAAGGCTGGCAGCACCCCGGCGCCGGTCCCCGCCGCGGCCAACGACTACAGCATCCGCACCATCGTGCGGCCCGACCAATCGGTGGTACCCGTCAAGCTGGTGGGCACCGCCCTGCGGCACCAGGGCACCGTCAACGGCGCGGTGCTGGTGCTGCACGACGTGACCCGCGAACAGCACTACGTGGAGCAGCTGTCGTGGCAGGCCAGCCACGACGCGCTGACGGGCCTGGTGAACCGGCGCGAGTTCGAGCACCGGCTTGAGGCCCTGCTCAACCGCCCACGCCAGCCGGGCCGCGAGGGCTCGCTGCTCTTCGTGGACCTGGACCAGTTCAAGCTCATCAACGACACCTGCGGCCACCAAGCCGGCGATGAAATGCTGCGCGAGGTCTGCCGCATGCTGCAAAGCCACCTGCGCGAAGGCGACACGCTGGCGCGCCTGGGCGGCGACGAATTTGGCATCCTGCTCAAGGACTGCCCCGCCGGCCCCTCGACCCGCATCGCAGAGCAGCTGCGCCAGGCCGGCCAGGAGCTGCGCCTGTCGTGGGAAGGCCAGCAGCTGTCCACCGGCCTCAGTATCGGCATGGTGCAGCTCATTCCCGCGCTGATCTCCATCCAGGAGGCCATGCGCGTGGCCGACATGGCCTGCTACCGCGCCAAGGAAGGCGGCCGCAACCGGGTGTTCATCTACCAGCCCGAAGACATTGAAATGACGCGGCGCGAAGGCGAGATGGACTGGGTGCGCCGGCTGCGCCTGGCCCTGGAGCACAACCGCTTTCAGCTGTACGCACAGGCCATCAGCGCACTGCAGGGCACGGGCGACGAGGGGCTGCACATGGAAGTGCTGCTGCGCCTGCGCGAGGAAGACGGGCAACTGGTGGCGCCCGGCACTTTCATCCCGGCGGCCGAACACTACGGGATGATGCCGGCGGTGGACCGCTGGGTGGTGGAGCACACGCTCAAGGCGCTGGCGCAGCACCAGCGCACACCGGGCGCCATGCCCGTGCACACCTGCGCCATCAACCTGTCCGGCACCAGCCTGGGCGACGACGCCTTGCTCAAGTTCATTCGCACGGCGCTCACCGAATCGGGGTTGGACGCGCGGACCCTGTGTTTTGAGATCACCGAGACCAGCGCCATATCGCACCTGCCCAACGCCGTGCGCCTGATGAAAGAGCTGCAGCAGCTGGGCTGCCGGTTCGCGCTCGATGACTTTGGCGCCGGCATGTCGTCCTTCACATACCTCAAGCACCTGCCGGTCAACTATCTCAAGATCGACGGCGCTTTTGTGAAGGACATGCTGCAGGACGTCACCAGCCGTGCCATGGTGGAGACGATCCACCGCATCGGCCACGTGATGGGCAAACAGACGATTGCCGAGTTTGCCGAGTCCGACGCCATCGTTGCCGCCCTGCGCGAGATCGGCGTGGACTACGCGCAGGGCTACGCGCTGGCCAAGCCTGTGCCGCTGGGCGAATGCCTGCAAGGGCACGGCACAGCGCCGCAATCCATGAACAGGCTGGCGTCCATCGCCACCAAGGAGCACCAGCGCAGGTCCTCCAGCCCTGGCGGCGCCAGCGCCTGAACCGGGTGGCGCGACCCTGTCCGTTTCTCTCCGGAGAATTCCAGCGGTAGCGGAGCAGCCTCAGCTGCAGCCCAGACGCTCTTGAAGCGGCCTGCGCACGCGTGGCCCCCCGCCCTATTCAGTGCGCTGCAGCCGGTACTGCCGCCAGTACGTTCCGGTCTTGCGGCAGGCATTGCCGTCCTCTACCAGCGTCCCGAGGAAGGCCCCATGCAAGCGCCGGCCGCTGTGGACCAGGGTCATCCTGGCTGGCACCCAACCCACGCCGAGTTCAGGGCACGCGGGGTCAACATCGACGCCCTTCAGCAGCACCTCGCCCGTGAAGCGTGTGCCCTCCAGGCGCCCGCGGATGACCGCTTCGCCGACGCGAAATCCAACCGAGGCCTGATCTGCGCTCACCTGCACGTATTTCCCGGTCCAGACAGCACCGGATTTTTCAAAACGCAGCACGCTGGTAGTCGCCTCATCGTCCACCTCCTTCCACACCCCTTCCAGCGACGCCGACGCTTGTGCCGTAGCGTGAAGCCACAGAGCGAAAAAAGCTGCGCAGAGGATCGGCTTGAGACGGATGGGCAATTGCATGAAGGGACGTTTGAAAGCGGCTGGGAACCATCGGCCAGGGCCGGGGCCAGGGCGTCACGGGCCGGCTTGTTCAGAGACAACAACCGGCATGAGGCCGGCGTAAAGAAGAACCCCCGCCACGTGGACAGGCCCCTGCTCCGACAACCGCCAGCGCGAGAACCATCCTAGAAGGTAGGTCCGGTAGAAGGAGCATCGACTGCAACGCGTCGATGCCTTCCGCCGCGCCAGCACCTAGCGCGCCTTGCGGCCACCCGGCGGCTTGGCAGCCCCGTTCACGCGGGGCGGCAGCCCCGTGTGTTGCGTCAAGATGCGGCCCTTCTGCGGCGTGACGGACTTCAGGGCTACGCCGGCAGAAGACTTGCCCGAGCCCGAGGTTGCCGTGACCTTGCTGCCGTTGGGCGTCGAGTTCTTGCGCCGCGCACTCTGGTAGCCGCCATCGGTCAGCGGCTGAAAGGTCGGGATCAGGTGGTGCTTGCCGTTGCCGATCAGGTCGGCCCGCCCCATGGTCTTGAGCGCCTCGCGCAGCAGCGGCCAGTTGTTCGGGTCGTGGTAGCGCAAGAAGGCCTTGTGCAGGCGGCGGCGTTTTTCACCGCGCACGATGTCCACCCCTTCGCTGTCGCGGCCGATCTTGCGCAGCGGGTTCTTGCCCGAGTGGTACATGGCCGTGGCCGTGGCCATGGGGCTCGGGTAGAAGGTCTGCACCTGGTCGGCACGGAAACCATTCTTCTTGAGCCAGATGGCGAGGTTCATCATGTCCTCGTCGCTGGTGCCCGGGTGTGCAGCGATGAAGTACGGAATCAGGAACTGCTTCTTGCCCGCCTCTTCGCTGAACTTCTCGAACATCTGCTTGAACTTGTCATAGCTGCCGATGCCCGGCTTCATCATCTTGGTCAGCGGGCCCTGCTCGGTATGCTCGGGCGCGATCTTCAGGTACCCGCCCACGTGGTGCTGCACCAGCTCCTTCACATATTCGGGGCTCTTCACCGCCAGGTCGTAGCGCAGGCCCGAGCCGATCAGGATCTTCTTGATGCCCTTCAATGCACGGCCGCGGCGATAGATCTTGATCAGCGGGTCGTGGTTGGTGCCCAGGTTGGAGCAGATGCCCGGGTACACGCAGCTCGGTTTGCGGCAGGCGGCTTCGATCTCGGGGCTCTTGCAGCCCAGGCGGTACATGTTGGCCGTGGGGCCGCCCAGGTCGCTGAT
>SDXZ01000361.1 GCA_004210805.1 Acidovorax sp. | reverse complement strand
CCCAGGCGCCGCGCGCCGTAGGTGGCCATGGAGACGTGGTCTTCCTGGTTGGCCGAGGTGGGCAGGCTGGTCACGCTGCTGGGGTTGGCCAGGCACTGGTTCTCGGCCGCCAGCGCGGCGGCGGTGACCTGGGCGATCATGAAGCCGGAGTTCACGCCGCTGTCGAGGATCAGAAATGCGGGCAGGCCCGAGAGGCCCGGGTCGAGCAGCAGCGACAGGCGGCGCTCGGAGATGGCGCCGATCTCGGCCACGGCCAGCGCGATGATGTCCGCCACGAAGGCCACGGGCTCGGCGTGGAAGTTGCCGCCGGAGATGACGTCCCCGTTGTCGAACACCAAGGGGTTGTCGGATGCCGCGTTCGCCTCGATGGTCAGCACGCGCGCGGCGTGGTGCAGGTTGTCGAGGCACGCGCCCATCACCTGCGGCACGCAGCGGATGGAGTACGGGTCCTGCACGCGGCCGCAATTGGGGTGCGAGGTGTCGATGGCGCTGCCGTCCAGCAAGGCGCGCACGGCGGCCGCCACGGCGATCTGCCCGGCCTGGCCACGCGCTTCGTGGATGCGTGCGTCAAACGGTTTGACCGAGCCCTTGATGGCTTCGAGCGACAGGCAGCCCGCCACCAGCGCGGCCGCGAAGACGCTCTCTGCGCCGAACAGACCGGCCAGTGCGAGCGAGGTGGACACCTGCGTGCCGTTGAGCAGCGCCAGCCCCTCCTTGGGGCCCAGCACGAAAGGTGCAAGGCCGATGGAGCGCATGGCCTCGGCACCCGACACCACCGTGCCGTTGACCTTGGCCTGCCCTTCGCCAATCAGCACGCAGGCCAGGTGCGCCAACGGCGCCAGGTCGCCCGACGCGCCCACCGAGCCCTTGGCCGGAATTACGGGCAGCACGTTGGCATTGGCCATGGCCAGCAGCGCATCCACGATCTCGGGCCGGATGCCGGAGTGGCCACGCGCCAGGCTGATGGCCTTGGTCGCGAGGATGAGGCGCACCACATCGTCCGCCAACGCATCGCCCGTGCCCACGCTGTGCGACAGCACCAGGTTGCGCTGCAGCTCGGCCAGGCGCTCGTGGGCGATCTTGGTGCTGGCGAGCTTGCCGAAGCCGGTGTTGATGCCGTAGACCACCTGGTCTTCGTCCACGATGCGCTGCACCGTGGCCAGCGACGCCTGCATGAGGGCGCGCGCGGACGGGTCGAGCGACAGCTGCACGGGCGCGGCGTAGATGCTGCGCAGCGCGGCCAGCGAGACGCGGCCAGGGTTCAAGGTCAGGGACGAGGCAGTTGTTTTTGTCATGGCGTTGATCCTGTATATACAAGTAGTCACAAGCGGAAAATTGGGAGTTTTCAGGCAGAGGTTCAGCCAGCGACGGGATTGCCGTCGGCTCGAAAGCGGCTGCCCAGGCGGTAGCGAGTCGCGGGGTGCAGGCAGCGCACCACGGTGATCGGCACGCCGCGCGACCAGGTGCGGCGGGTGAGCAGCAGGCAGGGCTCCTGCGGCGACATCTCCAGCAGCGTGGCCTGCTCTGCGGTGGGCATGACGGCGTCGACCACGTGCTCGATCTGGTCGAACGGCACGTTGCGCACCAGGTATTCGGAGGGCTGCAGCAGCGTGAAGTCCTGCGCGGCGAACTGGGGCACCTGGCGGGGGTTCACGTGGCGGTCTTCCAG